>PNLN01000168.1 GCA_013823055.1 Cyanobacteria bacterium DS2.3.42 | reverse complement strand
GTGCACAAGTTGGCAAAGAGCCTTCCTGATTTGGAACTTCCTCAACAAGGGCAATGCACACCTTACGATTTCAAGTCTTCAGAAAGCCTGGATGCTACTCCGGGAGCTTGCGGTGCAGCCGCTCGTTAAAAAACATTTGCAAAAGAATTCAGACATTCAAATGAAATTTGGCGGAGGCAGGCAGAAGCTGTTTACTGTCCTGTTGTTGATAATTGCACTGGTTCTTCCTATTTGCAGTGTATCGGCACAGGAAGAGGAATCCGCTGAGCTTACCGTGTCAGAAATCGTCGACAAGGCTTTCACTGCATATGGTGGCAAGGAAGCGCTCGAACAAATTGATTATTTGTCCGTCGTAAACGGCAAGCAAATTTCAACAACGGGGGCGCGCACGGAACTCGGCTATCGGTGCGCCAGAAAGAACGGCAAGTGGCGCATTGATCTAGAGCGTTTGCCGGAAAAAGCGGAAGAGCCGGCCCAACCGGCACCGTCTGAAAAATCTGCAGAAGAAAAAGGTCCGGCTGACGAGCCAGGTGCAGAAGCCAATCCCAAGCCAGCGAACGCTCCTGAAAAAGCAGCTGAGAAACAACCGGAAACTAAAGCGGCGCAACCGTCTGAAGTAATTGGCTTTGACGGACATAACGGTTGGCGTCTCTTCGGCAGAGAAGCGTCCTCTCTGTCCGGTGATGAGTTGGATCTGCTTACTGAAAAAGTCTGCCGCCATCCAGGATTGCTTACGTACTGGCAAGAACCTGATACTGATTTGAAATTGCTGGGACGTACTTTATATAAGCAATCGCCTGTCTACACTCTTCTTCTGACTGCAAAAGGTCGAGCGCCTACAACCTTTTATATCGATGAAAAAAACTTTCTCGTGATTGCCCTCTCCTACGATGTGCCCGGCACGGGAGCCAAGAGTGTGCACTACGCAGTTGAATACTCACAGTACAGACCGACCGGCGGCACTCTTTTTCCGTTCAAGCAGATTCAATATAAGGATTCCGTCAAAGACACAGAACTCCTGGTTACCAGCGCTTCGGTCGGGCAGCCCGTTGAAGACTCTCTTTTCGACCGGCCTAAACAAACCGGACGTTTTCGGTTGTCGCGCAGCCTGACTATCCCTTTTGAATATGCAGACAACGAGATCGTAGTGAAATGCAGAGTCAACAACAGCGAAGAAGTCGACTTTCTTTTTGACACTGGTGCATCCGATACGATTATCGACAGGCGTGTGGCGGCACAAAACTTTCTGGCCAAGCAGGATAAATTTGATATTGCCGGATATAGCGGCATGGTGCAGGCCAATCGATCGGAGTTGAAACGATTTGAGATCGGCTCTCTGGTTTTAAACGACGTACCTGTTCGCGTACTTGATATGAACGCGCAATCGAGGCAGATGGGACGCCAGATCGCCGGGATCATCGGCACGAATATCATCAGTCAATTTTTGGTGACCATCGACTACAGCAAGCCCAATCTGGTTTTTGAGGATATTGAAACGGCTTCTCGTCCGATCAAAGCTGCCAATGTTCCTTTTACGATCCGCCAATTGCCTTATATAAAAGTTTTGCTGAACGGTCGTGATGAGCAACTCTTGCTTGTCGATACAGGTGCTGCATTCAATCACCTGCCCACTGGTGTCGCACAAAGGCATGTTCAGGGAGATCCTGCCACCGTCCGCCATGTCACCGAAGCGACCGGGCTGGACGGCAGACCTGTTCAACTGGGACGAGTGGTGATCGATTCGGTCAATTTAGGCGGACTGGCACGCAGGGCTGTGCCTTTTACCTATCCTATTCAACAAGAAAAACGCAGCTCAGTCAGGAAGCCGACTCCTGAAACCAAGGAAAGAGCCGGCTTTTTCCAGGATTCTAATTTTGGAATTTTAGGCAATCCGTTCTGGGAAAATTTCATTGTGACCGTGGACTATCGATTCCAGCGTTTGCTTTTGCAATTGAATCCTGTCTACAAGCTCAGAAACGATATGGATGATGCACTTACTCGCGGAGACACCATGCTGGTAGCACGTCGAGATTACAGGCAAGCTGAGGTTTTCTACCAGAAAGCTTTGCTTCTAGCAGACGGATCTCGCGACATCAAAATGCAAGCACGCTTGCTTGGACGCCTGGGCAATTTGCGCCGGATCATGGCGAAAGATCTGAACCGGCCAGAGCATGCAAAAGCAGCCTATCAATATTTTGTACGCGCTCAAGAATTGGCTAAGAAAGTCGGCTCCAGAGATGTGGAAGGTCGCATCCTGGCTGACTGGAGCCTTCTCTACAGCGACAATGGACAGAAAGCAATCGCCAAGCAGGCCATCGATCGAGCTCTGGTTCTGGCTCCTCAAGATGCCAACGTGAATGTCGATTGCGCCGTTCATTTGTATCGTGCCAAGTTGTTTCCGGAAATGCAGCGGTATGTAGAAAAGGCATTGTTTCTCGAGCCTTCGAACTGGTCGGCTTTGTGGTATCAAGTCAAACTCAGTGAAAACTTTCAGGATTTGCCGCGAGTGGTGGCAACCTTGAGAGAAATATTGCGTTTTTATCCGTGGTCGAAAGTTGCCCAGGAGAAAATGGCGTCTGTTAAAGCCAGTATGAATCTGCCTACTGTGACGCCGGCCCAGCAAGAACCGCAGACCGTGCAGCCGGCCAGTCCCGGAACTGCTAATCCTAATAATTCGTGGATGCCCAGGGTGCCTTCGGTGATGCCTACTCCGGCCGGCAAGGAAGTGCCGACCATTACTCCCTGGGGACAAGGAAATCGTCAGCAGCCCAATGTTCCAATGATTACTCCTATGAACCGTCCAATTGGCCCCGGTCCTGCCGGTGGAGTCAGGCAAGTGCCGATGATCGTGCCGACCAACTCAAAAGAGAAAGTGCGCTAGATTTTTCTACTCTGCTATTGCGCTTTGGAATTGCTTGCTGCTGATTTGACTGCACCCGAGAGATTGACGAATTTTGGTGTAAACCAGTATTTGCGCATCTCTTTATAGGCTGTGTCGTAATCGTAGCCGTCTCTCATTACGCGCCAGATGCCCACCATGCATCCGGTTCGGTCGGAGCCGTGGGCGCAGTGGACAAAGACAGCATCTTTGGATGCAGCAGCAGCAGTTTCTGTTCCTTGAGTCGGCTGGCCACTTTTTTCCTTAGCGCGATCGATTTCGTCCATCAATCGCTTTATTTGTTTGGGTGTCGGCGCTTTTGAATTCATAGGCATGCTTATGTAGCGCAAACCTAATTGCTTGGCCGACTCTTTTTCGTCGTACTTCTTTTCGCCGGGGTTACGCAGATCGAAAATCGTCGTAATACCCATCTCTTTGATTTTTTTCAGTCCTTCAGGAGACGGTTCACCGCCGCGGTATAAGAACGGATGTACCTGGTGAAAGTTGGGCAGGTCCTCTTTGACTTTCACCGCCTTTGTAGCGATGCTGGGTGTGCTTGCACCTTTGTCGCTGACTGGAGCGGACGTTTCGTCAGCTTTGACTCCTATACTTAGGACTAAGGAAGTGCAGAAACTCAGGGCAATTGCCCTGCAAAGATTAACTGTTGTTAAGAAAGGGCTCACAAATTGAACTCCTTTGAACGAAATTACGTATTCAATAATAGCGGACCCTGACGTCTGGCTTTGTGGAGATAAACAGTGGACCTTTCCGACGAGGCCATCGTTGAAGAATTTAGAAAGACGGGAGACTCGACAAAGTTCAAGGCTCTGGTTCGCCGATACCAAAATCGCATTTACAATGCGGCTTTTCGTATCTTGGGAAGTCAGGACGAAGCAGAGGAAGTAACTCAAGACACTTTTTTGAAAGTGCATCAGGGTATTTCAGGATTTAGAAAAGAAGCCTCCTTTGCCTCGTGGATCTTTCGCATTGCACACAACTTGTGTGTTGATGTCGTGAGAACAAAACAACGGCGTACTGGAATGAAAGTTGTGTCCTTCGATCCTCAATCTACACAAAATGAAGACGAGCCGCCCGATCAAAACAGTTCTTTGTCCCAGATCGCCGATCCCTTGCCTTCGCCGGCACAAAAGGTTGATCTCGAAGAGCAGCAAATCTTTATTGAAAAATCTTTGATGGAATTGCCGGAGAACCAAAGAGCCGTAGTCGTGTTGCACGACATTGAGGGCTTCCAGTATCAAGAAATCGCCGACATTGTCGGCACAAGCGTCGGTACCGTACGCTCACGCTTACATTACGGACGACTCAAACTCAGAGAACTACTTGCTCCCTATTTCGACAATCAAGGTGTCCAGACCGCTTCAAGGTGATTTCTATGTCTAGTAAGAATTCCCAATGTGAAACATTCGTACCGATGCTTGACGCATTTGTAGACAACGAGCTGGATGAATCCGAAATGGAACAAGTCCAGATGCACTTGCAGTCTTGTGATTATTGCAAGCAGCAAGTGAAGGAGATTGAGACGCTTAAGACTTCGCTGGCCAGTATGCCGCGCACAAAAATGTCTCTTGATCTGGCGGACAATTTAGACCAGATATTAAGTAAAGAGTCTGGAGTGCCCGCCCAAAAACCGAGCAATGTTGTTGCGATAAGTGCAAAACGCAGATGGATAGTCGCTGCTGCCTCGGCAGCAGCAGTTGCAGTGATTGCTATAGCCGGCTCAATGGTTTCAAAAGGCGGCGGGGGGCAAGTGGCCATTTCTGATTCTTCAGGCGGATTACACTCGGTAGCTAAGAATTCCAGCGCTGCCGGCCAAACTGCCCAGAAGGGCATGAATACCAGCGATAAGAATGCTTTTGCTTCGAACCAGCTTCAGAGCGCGCATGTTGCGGACCACAATGCTGCAGACTCTCAGGTGGCTAAATCATCCGATAACAATTCGCATTCTGGCCAAAAAGTTACCGCCACTCATTCAGATAACCGCGCCGTTAAAGAAGATCTCCAAGATAGAGCAGTCGCCAAAACGGCTGGAGCGCATTTTAGTGAAGATATGGGGCAGAATCAATCTTCCAACACTACTGTTGTCGCACATGATGGCAGCTCCAAAACAAATATTCGCGGCGCGCAAAAAGACCGTTCTTCCGGTTCGGAACTGCTTGCTCTTTATGAAGAGGACGATGGTATTGGTTCAGATATTGGCATGACGACTGATGAGGATGGCCTGTATGCGATTAAACTCTAATACATTGACACGCCGCACCGGGCGTCATCCATTTGAGAAGAAGATGCTGGCTGCAGGCTGGTTGGCGTTGACTCTTTGCTTAATTTTCGCTGTCCCAAATTGCTTTGCACAGGGTTCAAACCCAGTCCCCTCTGATACCGCATCTGGTGCTATGCCAAACGATGCACCCGGAACTTTCAGACGTAAGGCCCGCTTTAGTGAAATGCAGGCAGTCGACAGCGGCGATGCAGACACGGACATGATGCGCAGGCAAAGGATGCGCAAGGCGATCATGCGCAGTAGGCAAATGAATGCTATAGATACAAATGGTGAGTCTCCAGAAGCGTTCAATCGCGGGCCGAACAACTTGGGCGGTGCCATGGGACGCAAAGCGCGTGGCGGATTCATGCCTGACGGACAGGGCGGTGCCCGACGCGGCTATGGCGGCCGAGGCGGATTTCCAGGCGGCAAACGCGCACTGGATCTGACGGCGCTAAATCTTACTGAAGAACAAAAGGGCAAGATCCAACAATTGAGAAGTCGCACTTCGACGCGAGCGCGTGATTTAAGGCGCAAACTGATGAGCGGCGGTCAAGAACTCAGAGACATGATGTTTGATCCTGCTGCTTCTGATGAAACTATTCGTGCCAAAGGCCGTGAATTGCGCAAGTTGCATGAACAAGTTGAAGATATCAAACTAGACGATTTTTTGTCCATTCGCAGCGTACTTACTGCCGAACAGCGTAAGCATCTACCCGAAGTAAAACCGGGCGGGCCGAGGGCGGCAATGGCTGGTGCAGACGGCCGGGGCAATCCAGGCGATATGCCACCACCACCGGAAGGTGAACGGTCATTCAACGAATAAGGGCAAAGGATTAAAAGACTAAGGCGTTTTCTTTTTCTTCTTTGTTGCTGCCCAGTCAATCAAGAAGTCGCCTTCGCCTTCTTCATCCACGCTAGCAGTGTCCTTGCTGTCTTTTGCAGATTCTTTCGTCTCTTTTGGCGATTCTTTCGGTTCTGCTTTCGGCTTTTCTTTTTTCAAAGATGCATGAGTTTGCAAAAGAGGACCATTGTTGAAGCCCATCGGAGGCGGCGGTGGGAACATGCCAAAAGGTGGCATGATCGGCGGAGGTGGTGGTACAAGACCATTCTTTGACCGCTTCGGTTGAGGAGTGGCTGCCATAATCGGCTGATCAATTCTCTGAACTGGCGCTCTTTCGATCTTCCTGGGCGGCGGTGTTTTAGCCACTTCTTGTTTCGGTTCTTCTTTACTCGGCTCCGGTTTTGTTTCTTTACGCGGCACCGGTTTTACTTCTTTCTTCGGCTGCTGGACAACAACTGGTTTTTTCACTGCAGGCTGTTTTGCAACAGGCTTGGCGACGGGTTGTTCATTCTTTTTGGCGGCGGTGACAGCCCTTCGCATCAGTGAGGCGACGATAGAAGGCGGTGATTTCGGTTTCTCGGGAGGCTTGGCTTCCGCCTGTTTAGCTTCCTGTTTGGGCTCAGGCGGCTTAGTCGGTGCCGGTTCTTCCTTTTTCGCAGTGCTTTGAGCCGGATGTTGTTTAATTGCCGTTGCTACTTGCATCGATGCAGATGGTGCGATTCGTTTGTCCGCGCCTGTTGAGATTTGATTGAGGACATACGATTCCTGAGTGGCCAGGGCTACGAATCCCTTCTCCTGTAACCAGACAACCAGTGCTCTCCTTGCCGCAATCGAATTACGATTTTTCTTCAGGCATGCTTGAATCTGAGCAAGGGCCTGATCATGCTTGGCGCGCACTCTGTAAATTTCTGCCAACTTGATTCGGGCCATTTCGGAATTGGGATTTCGTTTGAGCGACTCGTTAAGCCAGGATTCAGCCGTATTCTCTTTGCCTGCGTCAAATGCCAGGCTGCCCATCTCAAAATAAATGTCTGCGACAATTGTGGAATCGTCTCCGTATTCCTCGATAGCGCGCTTGACGGCGCGCTGGTAAGTTTCCAGTGCCGATTCGGTTTGTCCCTCGATATAGCACTGAAAGGCTAGAACACGCAGGTTATATGGGTCGTCGCCGGTCATCATCATGCGATTGTCTGCACTGGCTTTAGAGCCGAGACTGGCTAAAAGGCAGATGAGAACAGCGAAGGTTGCGATTGGTAATCGTGTCAAAAGACTGACTTCTCGAAGAACTACTGGATGGCTGGCTGGCAAACTTGGCTCTCTAAAGCCAATTCGGGCGTAATGCCAATTCGGCTATCGGGCCGGGTCCCTCAATTGAGACAAATGCGGCATCCGAGAAACCTATACCCTAAAACATACAGGCGCACTAAGTGCTCATTACATTGTAAGACTAAATTGCGCTCATCAAACCGGGAAAAACCTAGTTTTTCAAAATTGATGTTGAGTACATTTGCGTTTAAGCAGGCTATCGAAAGAACTAGTGGCTTTCCCTGGTAGAATCTTAGATTCAAAACAGTTCTACAGCCCGTTTTGTCGGGGTTGAAATTGATTTTGCCGAATAAATTCGGCAGCAAGGAGGATTATGCGACGCGGAAGACAGCGACCACGGGGAACTCGTGAACCAGCGCCCGCTCAGGTCAGTCAGTCTCAGCAGCCTCCCACAGCGAAGTTGTTCCTGCGCCATGGAGTCGATATCAACACCAATATGGGCGAGGGTTTCGGTCCTTATCGCGTGCCTGGTGAGTCGGATGTGCTGCCTTTTGTCACTTCTGCAAACATTGCTTGCGGTGCTCATGCCGGCGATCCGTCCTTGATGGAAGCGGCCTTGGAAGAGGTTAGATATTACGGTCTGGCGCTCGGTGCTCATATCGGATACCCTGACCTGCAAGGCTTCGGTCGAAGAGAAATTCACCTTTCTACGTCAGAACTGCGCGCTACTGTTCTCTATCAGGTTGGCGCCCTTTCGGGGATGGCTCGTACCTTTGGGTTTGAATTGACCCAAGTGAGACCGCACGGCTTTCTCTATCGTCAGATGTCTCACGATGTTCGCATCGCCACCGTGGTTGCCAAAGCGCTGGCAGAGTTTGACCGCTGGCTGGTTTTGATCGGCCCTTCTGGCTCCAATCTGTTAGCCGCCGGCGAGCGCGCCGGTATTCGAGTCGCGCAGGAAGCCTGGCTGGACAGAGCCTACGACAATAACGGCAATCTGCTGCCGCATACGCATAGTCGCGCTCAAATGCGCTCTCACAACGAGATCATGAATCAAGCCCGCT
Source organism: Cyanobacteria bacterium DS2.3.42 (assembly GCA_013823055.1). Taxonomy (GTDB): domain Bacteria; phylum Cyanobacteriota; class Vampirovibrionia; order Obscuribacterales; family Obscuribacteraceae; genus QKMZ01. The sequence continues at coordinate 428 of PNLN01000168.1, read as the reverse complement.
CGCTCATAAACCACGGCGAGGTGATTGCCGCCGACGGTTCGCGTGTGAAAATCGACTTCCAGACCATTCATTTGCATGCTGGAATGCCGCAAGCGCGCGCTATTGCTGAAGAGCTGCGCTATATGATTCCCAATTCGTGCGCTCTCACGTCCGAGCCGTTTACAGTCGAGGCAGAGAAAGATTCTCCGCTGCCTTACCTGCTTTAGCACATCGGATCTTGGCTTAATTTCTCAGTGCGGCTACGGTAGACGTTTTGCCGGCGGAACGATTTCGTCGTACCAGCTACCGTAATACTCTGGATAGTCTTCTCCGGTTGTGGACGTGATCGTTTTTTGCAGCGCTTTCATGATTGCTGCGCGGCCGCCACGTTTATAGCGCTTTAGCCATTCCAACTCTTTTGGATCGATCTTGACGCCGGCCAAAAGCAA
>PNLN01000074.1 GCA_013823055.1 Cyanobacteria bacterium DS2.3.42 | reverse complement strand
AAAAGATTCTCTTGTCAACCATCTAGATTGGCAAATAATGGGCAATTCAGATTGCTTAACTATTGTTATACTTATCTAGGTATTCAGCGGTCTACAAAAGACCACCGGACCGAAGCCGGAATTGAACGCGCGGACTGTTCAAAGCATGACGGAATCGCATTACCAAAAAGCGCCTCAGGGAGGCCCTCCAAATTCGCAAGCGCTCGTATTACAAGGGCGCTACGAAATCGTTGATCAGCTCGGTCAGGGCGGCATGGGCACGGTGTATCTGGCTCGAGATCACCGCCTGCATGGGCGGACCTACGTAATTAAGAAGCTCAGAGACGATTTTTTCCGCGACGAAGACCGAGAAAAAGCTATGGCTTTCTTCATGCGCGAGATTGAGGTTCTTTGCGACCTCAAACATCCCAATATCGTCGACATAAAAGATCACTTCCCCGAAGGCAACGACTATTTCATTCTCATGGAATATGTCGAAGGCAAAAACCTTCATGAGATGCTGCATGAACGCGGTGAGCCGTTTTCCGAGGAGCAGGTGCTGGAATGGTCAGTGCAGATTTGCAAGGTACTCAATTACCTGCACACTCACGATCCGCCCGTTATCTACAGAGATCTAAAACCAAGCAACGTAATGATCGACACGTTGGGACGCGTCAAACTTGTCGACTTCGGAATCGCGCGTCAATACAGAGACGACTCCGATAATACTCACGTTGTCTCCGCCGGTTACTCACCGCCGGAACAATACTGGGGAGCAGCTGAACCCAGGTCCGACGTTTACGCTCTGGGCGCTACGATGTCCTTCCTGCTCACCGGACAAGAACCCCTGGCTTTGCAGACGTCATCACCGCGCAAGCACGTCGAGGCCATTTCCGAACACATTGACTATATCGTTCAAAGAGCCACTGCTCAGGATCCCTGGCTGCGTTTTCAAAACGCGCTGGAGATGCTGGAAGAACTCGAGTATCAACCGGAAGTCAAACGTGGACTACCGCAGGGCAATTGGGTCTGGGGCGGCATCATTGGCGTTTCGGTAATTTCTCTGGCGTTTGCCATTTTGTATGTCGGCTGGCATAGCGCGTTCAACTCAAAACAAGACGGTCAAGCAATTGCCAGCAAAAATGAAAAACGTGTCGGCACGCTGGAAAAAGAACTAAGAGACGTCGCAGATCGAGAGCAGAAGGTAAAACTGCAGCTTGAGATTTTGCGGCGGCATATGGAAGAAGAAGGAAAAAAGCAAGGCGAAGAACCTCCTAAGATGGCTGAACAACCTGACTTGGGCACGCCCAACCTTTCGCCCATGCCGCTTCCACAGGTCAGCCCGCTTCCAACCGGCGATCCAAGCAAAGCGAAAGAGCCGGAAGTGGTATTCCAAGAAGATTCAGAGGCGCAATTGACGGATCCTGAAGGACTGGCACCGCTTGAGGAAGACTCGCACAAATCGCCGTTCGGCTTTCCCATATTCAAGTCGACTGAAAACCGCTAATTACACAAACTCAAAAGGTCCGAGAATCAGAAATGCCGCTGCCACAATCCTTCCAAAAGGTTAGAGTACACCTTTGGGAGAGTGCGGTCTTTGGTGCCGCAGCAGGATGCATGAGCCTGATTGCAGCAGCGGTAGTAAACGGAATCTCCCTCAGTATCACTCATCAAAAACTCTCCTTTCTCGCCAATGGAATGGTGGGAATTTTCTGGGGACTCTTCGTAGGAGTTCCGATGGGGGCTATGTGGGGAGCGACAATACTGAATGTCCTGCAGTTGACGAGACAGCTGGGTAAAGAATTCTGGCCTCGTGTTCTCGTTTACACAGTCGGAGGAGTTGCCGGTCTACTGACCGCCTACACACCACTGGGTAAAATCATGGCTACCAATTTTTCAGCGTTGAGTTACACAACTGGCATTCTCGATCCATTTGCGCCAGTCAGTCAGTGGATTCCCATCATGCCGATTACAGGAACCATTGCGCTTTTGCTTTTGCCTTTGTGGAAAAAACGTTTCGCACCAGGCAACAAAGAAACACCAACGCAAGAAGCCAACTCAGTCGGTCACTAATTCCTTCAAAGTCGCCAGTGCCATTTCCTGTCGCAATGCGTCAGGAATTTCGCCAATAACCTTCTCTTGCACGTGGCCAATCAGTTTCATCAAGTCTCGGCAATAGACAGAAGCGTTGTTGAATCCATTTGCCGAACTGTATCTATGAGGCGGCTTGCCACCTCCGCAAACACTGACGATCGGGCATTGCTTGCAGGTGTCGGGAAGTTCGTCCTCTGCTGATGCGAAAAGTGCCACCACTGGAATATCGAAGATCTCATCAATCTCATTGGAAAGAACATTCAGGCCGATCTTTGTGATGCCCTCGTAGCAAGCTTTTAGCGCACCGCTGGGCTCGATGCTTCCATTTGTTTCAATAACAACGAAATTGGAACTGCGGGCACCAATATCTACAGTGGATCTCTGCGAGCCAAAAATCAAACCGATGATGTTTTGGAAAAGCTTGACGCTAAAATTGACATCTGCGTCTGCAAACCATTCGTCGAAAATCGGGATAAGCCAATCTGCATAAGGCGTGTTGGTGCCTTTGGGATCGATTCCAGGCGGAGGAATGTCGTGTGTCGCATCCGGCAGGCGCAAATCGATTGAGCGAACGCCAAGACTGCGGAAGTGGCGGTAAATTTCTAGGGGATCAGACTTGACATTAATGACTGTGAGAATGCCGTTCATGCTTTCAACATAACGAGCGTCCGAATTGATCAAATCGAGGCCGGCTTTCACTCTGTGATAAGAACCACGCCCTTGATGATCGACGCGATTGGCATCGTTCACCTCAGGTGTTCCATCAAGGCTGACTCCAAAACTGACTTTTAGCTCAGTCAACAAATCCAACCATTCTTTAGTCAAAAGGGTTGCGTTGGTTTGCACTGAAAAACGGGGCTGAATTTCAGGCAAAAGAATTTTGTTTGCCTGTTCCGTAAACGCACGGAAAAATTCTTGACCGGCCAACAAAGGCTCGCCACCATGGAAAATAAACTCCACGGTGGAAAGCTCATGTTTTAAGCAGTGAATGCGTGCCTTCTCGATTGTGGCTTGCACAATCTCGGTCGACATAACGGCGGGCTGGTCCAAGTACGTCTTGTCCGTCAAGTTATAGACGTAGCAGTACTTGCAATTTAGATTGCAGCGACTGGCTATCTTCAACACATAAGAAGAAATCGGACGCTGACTTGTTTTTTCTTTCGGTTTTGCTTCTATCGCAGACGGCGCCACTATCATCTCCTTAAATTTTCGATGAGAAAAGGCGCTGCAAACGGCGCAAAAACTGAATAGACTACAACTGATGGACGAAGCGCTGTTTAGCCGCCGCCGCCTTCGCCGAACGAGCTGCCAACACGTCCTTCTTGCTCTTCGGCTTGAAGATCAGCAAAAGCTTGCTGCAAGAGAGGATGAGCAACTAATGCAAGTTGCTTGTCTGAAAGCTCGTTTTGTCTCAAATCTCTGGAAAAATTCTTTTGTGCTTGTTTGTCCATTCCGCAATCACTCCTTGCAAAAATCAACCTATGGGCTACCCTTTTTCTACTATGCTTCTATATATCAATGTAGGCGGAAATTATCTTTCGCCTCCAAATTAACCAGCACCGCCGCCTTCACCAAATGCGCTCCCCTGCGGTGTATCTACTGAGCCTTCCGCAAGAACTTGGGCAATTATCTGTTTTACCAATGGATGCCTAACTGCTTCAATCTGATCGGCTGCGTCGCTTTGATCTTTGAGATCTTGCGAGAAATTTCTCGCGCTTTTAATTGCCACCATTCACTCCAGTCGTTTTAGAAACTATTGAAACCATTTCTAGCTTTCAGCCAGTTAACTAACTGATTGTAGCAACATGAGCTACATACGGTGAATGCAATTGAGAACATGTTGCAATCGTAATGTCTAATCTGGGTAAACCTCAAACATGCTTAACTGTCCGCTAAATGAACGATTTTCGTTACCTTCACGATGACAAGCAGCAAGATAAATATTTGGGTAGAAGAGCCCGTTTTAGACGGCGACTGCACGACTTTCAGTGCAGTTATAGAAGACCCTTCAGAGGGGAGACAAACGCTTTGGTACAAGATTCCAAGCGCCCACTCACATTTGGCAAGCAACAGCTTTGATGCGTTTATCGTAGCTAACATTTTCTTTATTATGAAGGCAGGAGTGGATTGCCATTTTCACGGCAACCTTTCAACGTCCTTGCTCAGAAACCTTGCTGAATTTCAATCAGCCTGGGCCGCATGGCGGCCGGAGAGGTATAAGCAAGTTGAAATAAAGGCGGATACTGAAACAGAAGAAACTGTTGCCAAACCACGGGCGGTGGCACTGGCGGCTTTCAGTGGCGGCGTGGACAGCACGTTCACAATCTTCCGTCATACAATCGGCACCTGTCCGCAAGCCTGGCGAAGAAATATCGAAGCATGTCTGTTCGTCAATGGTTTCGATATACCTTTGTCAGACGAGAACGCATTCGAGCGAGCCTGTGAAAAAGTTCGCTCAACCCTGTCGAAAGTGGGCGTCAAGCTGATCACCATGTCGACAAACATGCAGGCGCTCAACATAGAATGGGATGATACCCACATTGCCGGATTGGCCTCATCGCTAATGTTTTTCAAAAACAACTTCAATGAAGGGTTGATTGCCAGCGGTTGCGCCTACAATCGACTGGTAACACCGTGGGGCTCAAATCCGATCACCGACCATTTACTTTCCAGTTCAAGCTTTCAGATTGTTCATGATGGTGCCGCCGTCAGGCGTCTAGAAAAGATCAAATTACTGTCTGCGTGGCCGGAAGGTTATGACAATCTGCGCGTTTGCTTCAGTGCTCAAAACCGTGATGAAAATTGCGGTCTCTGCGCAAAATGCGTAATGGACATTTTGTTGATGCGCATGGAAGGCGTACGTCAACCTGCCTCCTATCCGCAATTATCCGATGCCAAACTTGCCAATTTGGAAATTCCTACGCCCCACCAATTTGCCGGTTTTGGCAGTGTTGTGGTGAAAGCTCGGGAAGCCGGAATTAAAGATGCCTGGGTTTCAATATTGGATAAAAGAGTCACTCAATTGCAGCGAGCGGCCCAGAAAAGCGCTAGCCCAATTGAACGATTGGAGAGGTTGTTTAGCCGCAACACTAAGGTTTGAAAACGAATCAGTGAATGATATTGGCGGCTGTCAGTCCGATTAATGCAGCACCAAATATGATGCGGTAAACAATGAATATCCACGTGGAATGTTTGCTCAAATACTTGAGCAGCCAGGCAATTGCTGCATAACTTACGATTGCGGAAACAACCGTGCCGATTAGCAGCGCAAGGATGCTCGATTCGGTGGTGCCGTGTTCGAAGAAATGCTTGAGTTCAAATAAACCGCTCAAAGCAGTCGCCGGAATGCCTAAAAGAAAACTAAATCTGGCGGCGTCTTCACGCTTCAAATTCGACAACATCGCTACAGTCAAGGTAGAGCCACTGCGCGAGCAACCTGGAATCAGAGCAAGAGCCTGTCCCAAGCCAATAATCAAGCCATCTTTGACGCCGATTGAATCAAGCGTGCGAGTATGTTTTGCCAGTTTTTCTGCAGCAAATAAAAGCAACCCCATAACGATGGAAGCGGTGCCAATCACATAGAGGCTGCGCAGCGGACCGCCATTTTGCTCCAGGATGTCCTTGAGCAAAAGTCCAATCACACAAACTGGTATCGTCCCAACAATGATTGCTCCAGCAATTCTTGCTTCCTTGCTCTCCAGATCGCCTTTTCGAAGAGCGTTGAAGGAGCCGGCGCACAGTGAAACTATGTCGTTTCTGAAATAGGTAAAAAGCGCCAGCACCGAGCCTAATTGGATGACCGCCGTGAAATCGACACCCGGATCAGCCCAACCGAGCAAGGCAGGCACTGCTCTTAAGTGTGCTGTGCTGCTGATTGGCAGAAATTCGGTTAGCCCTTGTACAACACCTAAAACAACCGCTTGCAATGTATCCATCGAATTAGCTTGGTTCAACATCAGGTGGTGTAATCTCTCCTGTTTTTCTTATGAAGGTGTGGTCTTCTTTTTGCCCGCGCTGCTCGCCCTTCCAGCCGAAAAGCTTGCCGGCAGCAGGAGCCGTTTCCATTTCAGGCTTGTCATCCAATCCGAGCAATGCAAGAAGCTTCATCAAAGTGTCGGACGAATCATCATCCATATAAGTCATCTCGACACCAAGCACTGTCTTGTTCGCCAACCAATCTTTCTTTATTCTGATGACACGAGCAGTGGCTTCGATTTTGCCTGTCTTCGCATCGATATTAATGACTACACTTTCACCGACGTCTATTTTGCCGGGTAGTTCAACTTGCGAAACAAGGGCAATACCGGAGCTTGAAATATCCTGAGTTCTCAAATGAACGCTTGTCTCATCGCCCTCGAGCCGAATCGTTGCGTTTACATCCAGTGCGGCTCTAGGCGTGCGGCGCCTTTGCAATAGCGCTTCCAGTCGAGGAGCGGAACAGACAAGTGCAGTCCTGCCGGAGAATAATTGCGCTCCTAAGACGCTTGTCGCCCACATGCCGTTGAAGGAATTCTCCGACGACTCATTGACGAACCACATGCGTGTGCCCTTGGGTAAAACCTTGTTTGCTTCGCGACTGGTCTTCAATTGCACGAGTATTTTCTCGCCCAACTTGTCCACGATAGTCGCGCGCCCGAAGCCAACTTCTCCCGGCGCAGCCTCAACTTTTACTTTGTACGCTTTACCTTTTTGAAACACGAAAGATCTTTTTCAGAGCCGCCACTTCCGTTTGTTTTCGCCAAGCCTCAGCCCGAATCAAACGGCACTTTTCAATTATCGCACTCCCCTAGCCGGTTTTGTCGGTCCTTTTGGAAGTCAACAACGAGACGGTACACGTCAGAGCGTTTTCGCTTGAAGATTTTAGCCGCATCTTGCGCGACGTCAGAGGCTCTATCGCCCTGGTCAAGCCGCAGCCGAACATACTGCTCATATTCCTTTTCGCTTTGAGAAGGGTCATCTGATTCCGATTCTTTACTTCCTTCGATTACGAGAACAAATTCTCCTCGCCACCCCGCTGGGTTGATTCTTTGGGTAATTTCTTCAACCGTGCCCCGGATAAACTCTTCGTGCATTTTCGTCAATTCTCGTGCCAGACAAGCTTTACGCTGTCCAAACAGGGCATTCACCTCGGCCAGAGTGCGGTCCAGCTTATGCGGCGAGACGTAGAAAACCAGTGTGCGTTTTTCTTTGACCAGGCCCATCAAAGCATTGCGGATTTCCTTTGGCTTGTCAGGGAGAAACCCTTCAAATGAAAAACGGTCGCAGGGCAAGCCGCTGCCGACCAGAGCCAGCAAAAATGCACTGGGACCAGCAATTGGGACGATGGTAAAACCCAGGTCCACGGCTCTAGCCACCAGGTGTTCGCCTGGATCAGAGATGAGTGGCGTACCTGCGTCCGACAGTAGAGCCACAGACAGATTGTTCTTCGCTGCCTCTTCCAATACCTTTATCCGTTCTCTTTCATTGTGTTCGTGGCAGCTGACCATCTGCTTCTTCACGTCCAAATAGTTGAGCAATTTGGCACTTACACGGGTGTCTTCCACAAGAAGAATGTCAGTGTTTCTGAGCACGTCCTTAACCCGGTCGCTCAGATCGCTTAAGTTGCCTATTGGGGTAGCAACTATATATAGAGTCCCTGCCAAGTGGTTACGGCTCCGTTAACTGTCAGCTGCAAAACAACCACAGTATCCGGGATCCGGGACTTTTTACAGGTTTTCTACAGCTGTAGATAATTTAATTCCGGACCTTAATGGCACCAACTTGCATTTCGATTTCAATCTTCTCCTCGTTGCCGCCTGGACGATTTCGCAATAAATTTGATTGGAGACGAATTACACTGAAGAAGCATGATGATTGCGCAGCTCACCCTTTCCGGGAATCTTCGACGCTAACTTTGATGAAACAGCCAAAAGCGCCACAGTCTGGCAAAAAAGCTCTCATGCAACTGCGTCTTGCAGTAGGTCGCGCAACAGTCCGTTACGCACTAAATACAAGTGATGCTCAGCTCGATATACCCGATGGGACAGAGCTTTCCGAACTTTGTGATGAATACGCTCTGCGCGTTTTAGCCATCTGGCTCGCCACCACTTGTGGTTCGCATATATGCAGATCAGCTATGTCAAAAACACATTGGCAAGAAAAATCCGCTCTGCTATCTCACATGGTTAGGACGAATGAATATCCTTTTGCTAACACGATTTCCAAGGAGCTGGAAAGTGAGTTGATCGACATCTCTCAAGATCAACTCTTTGTGGGACTGACTCCTGATGTTGAGCTTCTGGGAACTCTCTTTGAACAGATCAACAATCAAAGTCTGGATATATCCTTCGAAAACGGCGGAAAAGTCGGATTTGATATTCAGGCGAAGGAAAGAAGGCGCATTGTCGGTCAATTTTATACGCCACCACAGGTAGTGAAGTACTGCTTTGATATAGCTTTTCGAAGAAACTTAGCTGAGTTAATAAATCAGCTTAAACCGGCTAAATCAGCCGCTATATTGGCTGAAGCCACTACCGATATCTCCAATACATTCAAAGTGTTGGACCCTTCTTGCGGAACCGGAAATTTTCTCTGCGGCTTTATTCAATATGTAAGAGACAAAAGGAATTCCAAAACTTCAAACTTCGATCTACATACAAGTGCGCAAACTCTATATGCGATAGCCTGCGATTCTGTATACGGACGTGAGCTGGACTCACGTGCCGCCGCACTAGCCAGGCTAGCAGTCACCATTGAAGTAGCAGGGGAGATT
>PNLN01000053.1 GCA_013823055.1 Cyanobacteria bacterium DS2.3.42 | reverse complement strand
AAGGAACCAAGGTATAGCAATGCGGCAAGGATGACCATGGCATTAATGCCGAACTGCATGGAAAGCCCTTCGAGCAAGGCGCCAATCACCGCACCGAATAAATTGAAGGCAAGCGCTCTGCCCGGCAATTTAACCGAGGAAAATCCGGTGGCGAAAATGAAGGCGGCCATACACATGGGAAAGAGAGTAAAGAACGTGACAATTGGATGCCCGATGTTTCCTACTTCCGCGCCCCAAGTCAAAATCTGATTTACCGGCAGTAAATAGCTGACCACAAGGCTTACAAAAAGCAGTCCGTAGAGAACGTACTGGTTCAATTTTTGGCCCACTCGAATAACAATCGCATTGGCAGCGAGAATCATCAGCAGGATGCCAGTGATTACAACTGCCGACGTCAACCATGTAGAGCCGTACAACAATGCCAGGCGAGCAATTGATTGCAGCTCCAGGAGCATAAAGGCCGAGCCGAGAAAGAACATTTGCCAGCATCGTCCGTCGCGTTCGCCAATAAGGAATTTGCGCCCGGCATAAAGGCTTAGCAGAAGCACTTCCAGCACAACGAGCAAATACGGAATGTCAACGACGTTTGGTGTTATGAAAATATAAGGCCAGTCATCCTTCAATACCGTATCGCATGGTCCGGCAGGAATAGCCTCAGGAGCAAACGGCTTGGCTGATTCCGGCAAGTCTTTGATTTCGCCTCTTTGAACCGGAGGTCCGGTGACAAAGATTACCCACGTCCACAGAGGACCGCTCTTATCGCTAAATAGCAGAGGTTTGTATCCGCAGGCATCCTCCAGCGTGCAAGCCAGCCGCTTCGTCAGCCAGTCGTAGCAGCGAAAGAATGTTAAAACCATGACGCCATCGGGTTTAAGTAATTTCGATGCCTCCGTCATAGCCTCTTTTGTGTATACATAGTTGCAGAGTGTCATCGACCCACCCTGCCCGACAATCGTGTAAGAGTCCAGTCCGGCGAAATTGATCAGATCGTATTTCTTCTTGCAATGACGCAGATAGTTGCGGGCATCATCGTAGAAGACGTGAACCTTTTCGTTGGCATAAGGATTTTCCGGATGATATTTTCTACCAAGACCAACGATGAAGGAGTCAATATCAACAGCGTCCACACTGGTGGCACCATTTCTGAGCGCAGAGGCAACATCGTTGCCAGAGCCGGCGCCTAATATAAGTACGTCTTGCGGCTTTTTGACAGAGTATGGGAAATTGTAGTGATGGCTTGCATCAACGACCAGTCTCTTCGCCTTCTCGCTTAAAGTATCTGCACTTGCTACGGTCGCGGCAGACACATCGATGGCGTCTTGATAGCCATAGCGATTTGCTGAAATGTGAACGCCCAGATTGAACGGCACTTGCTTGCCGTCTTTAGTTTGAGTAGCCTGGAGCGGCTCCACATCAAGTCTCTGATATGGGGACCAGAGCACCTCAAGTTCGCTTCCGCCCAATTCTTTACTTTCCGGTATCCAGAAGCACAGCGCGACAGCAACTACTGCAGGGATTATCACCTTAAGTGGTGCGCCGCCGTGTTTAAGAACATAAGGCGTCAACGCCACCGCCGCCGGTAGCATTACCAGCCATGGAGGAGTGCCGAGAAAGGAAATCAGAGTGAATAGTAAAGTTCCGCACACGGCGCCGCCTACGTTGAAACAGTAGGCTTTCAGAGGATCGAGTTCATTGAATAAAACGCCCAGTCGAGCACCGATACAGAGCATCAATGCAAAAGGTCCAGACAAAAGAAGGACCAGCAGCAGCATTGTTAAAAACACATGGGCCAAACCCAAAGCGGAAGCCATGTTTTCCAACGCCTGCCATTGGAAAAAACTGAGAGAAGGGAAAATCACATTTCCGAGCCCAACATAGTCACAAATTTTGGTCGATGCAACAAAATAAAGCAGAGCCAGGGGTGCATAGCGCAGTGCTTTGTCTTTCCCCAAAGCACAGCCTGCGCCGAGTCCAACGAAGCAGGTCACCAGGGCGAACGTTTTAAACACACAAAAAATTCGGAAGTCCTGAGCCAGCCATCTGATGATCAGCAATTCCAAAAACAGCGAAAGAACACTCAATCCGAACAGTTCAAACGCTTTTCGCCTCTGCTCATCTGTCATGTGGTGCCCACCTCTTAGTCCTTCATGCTCGACATAGAAATGGTTATCCCATTTCAGGACATTTATAATCTCCTTAGTGGGCCTTCCTGCGCGCTTGTTTTTCGATCAAGGCACGAGCTGCTGATAACACAGATTCCGCATGCCATTATCAGACACAGCATTACATCTCTTGTGCAGATGACTTTAGTTCTGCAGAAGTAATTTGAAATTCGGTTGCTTGGCCGCGCAAGCATCAAGATAACGTTTTGCCTCTGCCGGTTGGTCTAGACTTTCATAACACTGTGCTATGGTTCCAGCAATTTTTCTCGCTTTAGTTTCATAGTCAGCGTCTTTGGTGTCTTGCACTTTCAAAAAACGCTCAAACATCGAAATTGCAGATTTGTGCTCGCCTAACATCACAAAAATGGAGCCCGCGCTTTCCAAAGAATTGCTCATTGAAGTCAATTCAATATCGCTTTTCTTTTCCAAAAGAGCCTTCAGTTTTTTAGCGCGCGCAATAGCGCGTTCGTGGTTATTGTCGCTGTAATAAGCCCAACTTGCCCAGGCTAGATTTCTCAAATAGTCCTGGCCTGGAGTGCCGTGCAAACGATCCGATTTGGCAAGCACACTTTCGAATTGGCGAGCGGACTGAGCATATGCGCCAGATTCGTAGTAAGCCTTTGCAAGACTCTCTTCGACCCAGAAAAAACTGGGATGAAACTCGCCACGGACGTTCTTATAGATGGCAATGCTGTCGGACAGATATTTGATCGCTTCCGGATATTGTTTTTGCATCATCGCCAGTTCGCCGAGATAACTCATGTCATAAGCGACATCGGAATGCTCAGGTCCCAGTCCTTCGGTATCTAACTTGAGCGCTTCTCTATAAAGTACTTCTGCATCTGCGTACTTCTTTTGTCTCGTAAGAGAATGACCAAGTTCTCGCAATGCAAAGGCGACTGTTTCGTGGTTTTCTCCATACGCAGCCTTTGCTGCTTCAATGCCTTTCTTGAAAGTCTTTTGCGCCTCATCTTCTTGCCGAAGCTCGTGTTGAGCCTTTCCCAGTCCCATGAGACAAAACTGACCGCAGGCAGTATTTACTGAGTCGAGCTTCTCGTAATTGACGAGAGCACGCTTATAAGCTCTTTCTGCGTCTGCATAATTGCCCTTGGTCGATTGAAAATTCGCATAAATAGTATCGGCCGCAGCACGCAGAGCGATGGTGCTGGAGCCTGAGAACACTTTCGGAAGAAGTCCGCCGCCTGTGGCGATCGTCTTCAGCCAGTTGCGGCTTGTGTATTTGGTTTCTCCAACACCAAAGGATGTGAATGCAAAAACAGACAGAATCAATAGTGCGAGGATGACTTTAATAGCAATGGATGACGCACGCGAGGGTTTCGCCTTCAATTCTGCTTGCGGCAAACCGGCTAGCCCATTGGGTTCGCCGGTTTGCGAATCGGTTTGATTTTCAGTCTCTTTTTGCGGAAGCGCGTCGCTCATGGACGAGCCCTCTGTTGGGGCGACGCCATGCTTCGCCCGTTGCGCAAATCAAAGCGTCGGCTATGCGAACTTTGGTTTGAATTCCGGCTTCACTTCAGGGTCTTGCGGAGCGATTTCAATCTCGCCCGGAGGCGGTACTTTCAAAATATCGTCGCTTTTGCCTGATACCAGTGGTGGAGTTTCGGGCGGATCATCTACGGGGGGCAATCCCATCGAAACACGCCTGTCGACTTCCGCCATGATGGCATCGACTTCCTTCTTATCCAGAGTTTCTTTATCCAACAACACCTTCACGATGGCATCCATGTGAGGACGATACTGAATAAGAAGATCTCTGACTCTTTGATGCTGAACAGTAACCAATTTGGCTACTTCCTCATCGATTATCGCCTGGATGTTCTCACCGTAATCGCGTTCATGTCCAAAATCACGACCGAGGAAAACTTGTTCGTGACGCTTACCGAAGGTCATCGGGCCGAGCCTGTCGCTCATGCCAAATTCAGTAACCATGCGGCGCGCCAGCTTAGTGCATTTCTCAAGGTCGTCTTGTGCGCCAGTTGTGATTTCACCATATACGGTTTCTTCAGCAACGCGACCGCCGAGACTTACGCCTATCTGATCGATTAGCTGCGAGCGTGTCTGAGTGAGGATGTCTTCTTCAGGGAAGAACATCGTCAAGCCAAGCGCGAAGCCACGCGGAATGATCGTCACTTTGTGGAGCGGATGGGCATTTTTAAGAAGAATGCACATCAACGCGTGCCCGACTTCGTGATAAGCGGTCATCGTTTTTTCTCTGGCCGAAATCAAACGAGTCTTCTTTTCAGGTCCGGCAATAACCTTATCTATCGCCAGCTCCAGATCATGCATTTCGATCTCACGCTTGTCGGCGCGAGCTGCAATTAAGGCCGCTTCGTTGATCAAGTTGGACAAGTCGGCCCCTGTAAATCCGGGTGTACGGCGGGCGAGAACTTTCAGTTCAACATCTTTAGCAAGCGGCTTGCCGCGTCCATGGACATTGAGAATTTGTTCGCGACCCAAAACGTCCGGACGATCGATGACGACCTGACGGTCGAAACGACCTGGTCTCAGAAGTGCCGAGTCCAGAATGTCAGGGCGGTTGGTGGCAGCAATGACAATGATGCCGGTCGTGCCTTCAAAACCATCCATTTCAACCAGCAATTGGTTGAGAGTTTGTTCGCGCTCATCGTGACCGCCGCCGAGACCAGCACCGCGCTGGCGACCGACAGCGTCGATTTCATCGACGAAGACAATACAAGGTGCGTGCTTCTTCGCTTGATCGAAGAGATCGCGCACACGAGAGGCGCCGACGCCTACAAACATTTCTACGAAATCCGAACCGGAGATGCTGAAGAAAGGCACGCCTGCTTCACCTGCTACGGCTTTGGCCAGCAATGTCTTACCTGTTCCGGGCGCGCCGACCAGCAAAACACCGCGTGGAATGCGGGCACCAAGGGCCTGGAATTTTTCCGGGCTCTTCAAGAAATCGACGATTTCTTGCAATTCTTGTTTGGCTTCATCAATGCCTGCAACATCGTTGAAGGAAACTTTGACTTTGTTGTCGACCATAAGTTTGGCGCGGCTGCGTCCAAAACTCATTGCCTGATTTCCGCCCGATTGAGCGCTGCGGAACATAAACAGAAATCCGACTAGCAGCAAGATCGGCAGGAAGAATGAGCTAATCAGCTGAAACCAGAAGCTGGACTTGTCCGGCTCTTTAATATCGACAGAGACACCAGCGGCATTAAGCTGCTTGATCAAATCATCTTTTGCTTCTGCCGGCAAAATTACAGATCGCTCGCGATCATTGCCAGCCACCTTGAAAAAGCCGATATTTTCGCCGTTGGTTAGAGTAGCTTTCTGAATCTGGTCGGCCTTGCCTTCCTTCAACAGATTTTGCAACTGCGAGTAAGTCAACGGTTCTTCGCGACGACTTATGCTCGTCAACGAAAACACGAAGATAACCAGCACCACCAACAAAAAGAAAACGGCCCAAGTTGTTCCGTACTTCCTCATTCCTACCACTCCAGATACCTAATTCTCAGATTATAACATGCTAAGTCTAACACCTTAAGCCTGAACCTGCCTGCCTTTCCGGTCTTTCTTAAGAGTTCGAAACCATAGTCTGCCAGGTTGGTTGCAGACTGCGCTGTTGAAAGCTTGCAGACTCTATCCAGGGTTAGTACTTCAGGTGTTTTCGATTCTTTCATCGTAACGTCTTTGAGTTCTGGTTGACGTGCGAGAGTGACTTTTGTGCCCGTTTAGATACGAAGCTTGTACTCTCGTATCTGATTACGATTTTGGGATAGGGTCCGGGATTGCCGCGTTTTCACCAGAATGCTTTCAGCGAATTCAGCATCTGCTGCGGGGTTTCAAAACCAGATTAACTTCGCTTAACCCACACCTCAGCAGAAGGTACTTTCGCCAATTCCGATATCAAGCAGTTTGATTTCGTGTGTCGGGCGCCCGGTCACGCGCAGCTTCTCGCTCAAGCCGACGCCCGGCACCCAGAGCACTTCGTCATCACATGCCAACACGTAGACCCTGCGCCGGTCCGGCATAGCATCCTGCTCATCATCTGACTTATGAGTATGCAAATACTTCTTCAACTTAACGGTTTCCTTCATTCCGAAAGGTTGAATACAATCACCCGGCTGTCGCTCCCTGATGACAAGCGGACTTTGAATCTTATCGAGCGAAACAAGAACTTCAAAAGAGTCCGCAGAGGGGAAGCGCTTGGGAAGCTTTTCAGTAGGTTGCATTACTTCTACAAAAATCACCTTATTAAGAGCAGGCACAATCGTCATGCCAGGAACCCGCACGTCTATTGGATTTGTACATTCGGACCCGTTATCTATTTCAGATTTTTCTTGCTTGTCTACAAACATCAGATGGTCCTTGCGTCTCACCACATCCCACTTTTCATTCAAACTGAGCGCCCTTGCTGCGGGATTGGAGTAATCGAGGCTCTCAAATTGATTATTACCGACGGTCATTTTTACCAGTTTGTCGACGCGATCGAAGCTCACTTCAATCCCTCTGCTCCTGAGCGCATGGGCGAACATTCTTCTTCTCAAACTATTTGGAAGCGGCTCTAGTTTCGCCAACTCCCACCGGTTGGGACTCTTGCCCTCAACTTCCGAAATATGGCTCAAACACAAAGCTTTAAGCAACTCTTCATCATCGGCAATCAGTTGACGCATATTCTCAATGCGCGAACTAAACTCCGGAAACTCGCTTTCTATGCGAGGAATAATCTGAGAGCGAATGAAATTACGACTGTAGTGCAGCTCCTGGTTAGAAGAATCCTCTCGCCATTCAACGCCAAGATGCTCCAGCAATGCGATGACTTGAGCGCGTGAAACGTCAATCAAAGGTCTAGAAATCAAAATACTATCGTGCCGCCGAATGCAAGGAATTCCGCGCAAACCGGCCGCTGCGGTTCCACGAAAAGCACGGAACATCACTGTTTCCACTTGATCGTTTAACGTGTGGGCAAGGGCAACAACGCGCGCACTTGCGGTCCGCGCCTGAGTTTGAAAAGCACTGTAGCGGAACTCTCTAAGCCTCTCTTCGCTGCCGCGTGCTTTAAAGGATTCGGCTTGCTTATCGTCGGCGACAGATATGCAGAAATCGAGACCAAGCAATTCTTCGCAGATACGTGCGCAGTGCCTCGCATCAAGGTCAGACTCTTCACCTCTCAGTCGATGGTTAACGTGGCAACCGGTTACTTTTACGCAGAATTCGCGAGAGCGAGCCAAACTGGCAAGCAACAAAAGAGCCAACGAGTCGGCACCCCCGGAAACACCTACCAATAGACGTTCTTCACCATCAGCTCCGGACGTCTCTACATATCCGTCACTTGAGCAAGCGCCACCACCGAGAGTATCGTCGTCGACAGAGCATAGATACTCTTTTACTGCGTCCCAGCTGAATAAGCCTTCCGCTGCAAAGTCACCGGCATAGCGCGCCAACAAGCTCGACAGGCGCAAGCGCTCACGGACAAGTTCGACCAGGTCCGTCATGTCACCAAGATCGGACAACTTTTCGCTGTTGGGGAATTGAGGATTTGTTTCGTTCACCAGGGCTTAATTAACCTACGAGAAGTCCCAGCAGCAGGGAATAAAGTTTGAAACAAAAGATTGAAATTAGCGTCTTGATGCCAATCAGGTCAGTATTTACACCAAAGACTTCAAAGGCTCAGTTGAGTTATTCTAGACAGTGAATTGAATCCTATTTTACGGAACTGCTGAATTTGAAATCAGTAAGAACGAAGTGCCGACAATCGGCTCAAGTCCAATAGGCATCCCGCTTACCGGAGCTAGTTTAGATGAAATTCCCGAGAGCTGCCAGATTATTCGCCTCTGCCTTGTTGCTTGCGAGTATTGCCGGTTCTTATGCAGGCATTGCCCAGGCGTCGGACTGGGTCGAAGACAGCGGCAAGCAGCCGGCGGTTGCGCCTCCGCCAGCAGAAGCTCCACCGGAGCTTGAGCAGCCGCGCAAAAAGAAAAGAATGAAAATACAGGGGCGCGTAGAGTCGAATGACGCTGATTTAAATGCGCTCAAGGGTCGCCAGGGAGCCGCCGACGACACCTTGAAGGGTGGCGCCGACCAGAGCGGACTCCAGGGCAGTGCTCAGGACGACGGCGATATCGGGCTCACCCCAATGAAGCCACAAGCGGGCGGCAAACCTCTACTACAGGGTTCGGCAATGCAGTCCGACTTCGGTCCCGCCGGCGACCCTGATATCGACGACCAGGAGCTACAGGTCGAATGGGATAAGTGGCGCAATAAATTCCTCTGGGCAGTACAGTCGGGCGTGCAGGAGGCTCTCAACAACCCCGATGACGTTGATCTACGCTTCGATCCCAGCCGCGGTATGGTGGTTGTGCGTTTCCCGCTCGGCACAGTAGCCTGGTTTCACTGCAAGATTTCAGCCGACAGACACATCGTTAGCGCCAAGATCAAGCAAACATCAGGCTTTCCCAATTTCGACGCCGCCGTCCTGCATTCGATTAACGCGCTGGAAGGTTCGTCCTACCTACGTTTTCCCAGGCGATCGCAAAGGCAGTTTGTCACCCAGACAGCAGGGATTAAGACCTCTGACAGCCCGGAAAGGCAATACTTCAAGTTCGGTGACGTTGAGCGCTATCGAGCCCCTGGTCAATAAGTCCAGGCGCAAAAATTCATGGTTTCAACCCGGATAATAATCGCGGCTAAAACGGTCGTTGTTATTTGTGTCTAGCTC
>PNLN01000186.1 GCA_013823055.1 Cyanobacteria bacterium DS2.3.42 | reverse complement strand
TTCTGAACTAACCAAGACTTCTGAACCAAACCAGACTTCTGAGCTAAACCAGTCTAGTGAATCAAACAAGACTTCGGAACCAAGCTAGCTTAGCCGAGATCGGTAGCTCTATCAGTTTGGTCTTGTTTCGGCTATCCCGGATTGAACGCCTTC
This sequence comes from Cyanobacteria bacterium DS2.3.42, assembly GCA_013823055.1. GTDB lineage: Bacteria > Cyanobacteriota > Vampirovibrionia > Obscuribacterales > Obscuribacteraceae > QKMZ01. Next base: position 8,769 of record PNLN01000186.1, on the reverse strand, counting down.
GGCGACCAGATTGTTAGTGTGGCGCGGCAACTCGATGGTAAATGTGCTGCCCCCCATTGCATTTCTGGTCACCGTTATGTCCCCGCTATGCACGCGTACGATTTTTCTGCAAACAAAAAGTCCAATGCCGGCGCTTCCTCCCATTTGTTTGCCGATTGCACCCTGGAAGGATTTCGCGAATATTTTTTCGCATTCTTCTTCTGCAATGCCGATTCCTGTATCGGCAATATCCAGAAAAATCGAATCTGCCTCGCATCTCATCGAGATTGTCACCGTCCCGCTGTAGGGGGTGAATTTGAGAGCATTATCGAGAAGATTGAGAATAACGCGTCTGAGGGCCATGCGGTCGCCCATCACATGAATACCTTCCATCTTGGGGTCATGCAGATTTTTGAGCTGAACGCCGTGACTATTAAAAAGCACTCTCAATTCTTCGGAGCATTCTCTAACCAGTGCTGAAATTTTCATCGACTGCAAGGATAGATTAAGAATGTCGTTTTCGCATCTGTTCATATCGATCATGCTTTGCACCATTGTCAAAAGCGATCGATTGCTGTTTTGCAACACCGCCAACATCTGCTGGTGACCAGATTCCACAGGTCCCAATGCACCTTTGAGCATTGCCTCCAGGGTCCTCTCTGCACCAATCAAGGGAGTTTTTAAGTCGTGCACGAGAGCAGCAACAAACTCTTCCTTTTGCTGCACATTGGTGTATCTCTCCGTCGCTTCAATAAAGCTCATGCATATTCCAGTCGTATTGTTACCGGCATCTCTTTGCGGCCAGCAGGAAATATCCCAGTAGCGAACAGATTCACCGTTTTCGGTATCGATTATCACGCGATGATTATCTAGCTGAATTTTCTCACCGCGCGAGAGCACCACTTGCAGTGTCGTCATGTCGAAGGCGCCCAATATCTCGTTTATTTTTCTGCCTATAAGCTCGTTTACAGGAATGCCGAAAAGATCGGCGATGCGCTTGTTGGCATTGCGCACGGTCATTGCAGTGTCCAAATTGACGATTCCGATTGGAGACATTTCCAGTGAATTGAAAGTCTGCGTGCTTGTGTTGATGGCAGGCATCCTTGGACTAGTGACTCGGCCGCCGTTTACATCGGTGCAATAACCCACATACCCGATGAACGTTTGATCGGCAAGAAAGAGAGGAAATGCAGATTCGAAAAATCTTGTGTATCGCCCATCGGTACCTTTTAGTCTTACTTCCATATGCCATGGCATATGGCTTTCGAATGCAGTTTCTGTAATTTCGCGATAGCGTTTCAAATCTTCTGCATGAACGTGACGCCGCCACCCGCATCCTCGTTCGTCATCCAAGTCGTTGCCGACAAATTCCAGCCAGCGCTTGTTGAAGAAAATTCTGTTGTCGCTGGAATCACTTATCCATTGCATGTTTGAACTGGAATTGGTGAGCGCGACCAAACGCTGAGCCATCTCGAAAGAAGTTCGTTCGTTCAATTTGCTCTTGGTCACATCCTTGACGATTCCGACTACACCTACGATCTCACCGCGCCGGTTGCGCATGGGGCTATAGAATGCTGTGAAAAATCCGCTCTTGCCAGTATCGGGATTATAAAAGTACTGTTCACGAGTGACCACTCTCTTACCGTTGAATGCTTCATTGAGGCAACCTTTCTCGTCGACAACTGAAAGAAATGTCAGTGCCTCTTCAAAATCCTTTCCCGTGACGGCGCCTCTGTCGACTTCAAAAATCCGTTCCATGGCCGGGTTCCACAAGAGCACTTTCAACTGATCATCGAGAACCACAGCTCCTTCGAAGGTACTGGTGAGAAGTGTCTCGCTGATTTGTCCTGCAAGCCATGTGCCGCCTTGACTGCGCTCTAGCACTTTGAGAATGTTTCTGCGCAAATTATTTAGGTTGCTTTCTTGAACGGTCAAACATTCCGCAGCGCCAATTTGAATTAGACGGATTGCTCGGTCTTCACTGTCGTCTTCGTCGAAAACAATAATTTGGCTGGAAGGCGAAACCACATTGATCTGCCCGATCACCTTTTCCGGGTTAGCACCAAGCATTTCTGCATTAACCAAAATAACGTCATGAAATCGACTGGCAAGTGACGTAAAGGCTTCATTTAGTTCGCTAGCGTAGGCGGTAATTATCGGCGCGCCAAGATCGAATACGCAGCCGGAGCGGCGAATTGCAAGAGGGGTGCAGCCAATTAACAGCGCCTGGATATTGTCCATTGCACTGATTCCAAACGGATTTGCGAGTAGTTTGCACGGACGGCTGGTCCGTTACCTTAAAGATAGCATCGGCTGAATCACGCGGTAATTACCTGGAAGTGTGATATTTACGACGTTAGTCCTAATCACACTTTTGGTGATCATCCTCGCTGTTAGAGTGGTCATCACTTAGGTTCACTAATAAAATGGGCGCTCAGCTGCCGTAAGGCAGGCTGACGATAAAGGTTGACCCCTGTCCCTCTTTGCTGATCACCTCGATTTTGCCAGCATGGTCGGTGACGATTTTTTTGCACAAATATAAGCCCAGACCTGTTCCGACTGCAAATCTTTTGCCTTTTTCGCCCCTGAAAAATCTCTGAAAGAGCTTGTCCCTTTCTCCTTCTTCGATCCCCAGTCCGCTGTCCCTTACTCGTACCTCTATATGATCGCGTTTTTTCTTGGCGTTCACCTCAACATGGGCGCCTTTTGGGGAAAATTTGATGGCGTTGTCGATAAGATTGATAAAAACTCGCTTCAGACCTAGCTGGTCTGCGCGCACTTTGGGTAAGCCGTCCGGAAACTTTGCCGATAGTTTGATCTCCTTCTGCTGTGCCAGGGCAAACAATTCGTCGACGCAAATCATCAAGAGTTCGGCTAAATCGACCTCTTCGAAATCTGTTTCAGCCGATTTATTATCGTAGTGATAAAACTCGATGAGGTTTTGCACCATTGATAAAAGCTGCTGGTTGCTGCGTTTAAGCATACCCAGAACATCACTTTGACCGGGGTCGAGATCGCCAACCAGTCCGTTTATCATTGATTCGAGCGTTTTTTCGGCTCCCAGCAAAGGTGTCTTCAGGTCGTGCACGAGCGTGGCGACAAAGTCTTCTCGTTGTTGAAGCAACTTGCGCCTTTCTGTTACTTCCATTGTGCTTATGCAGACACCGACGATTTCATCGTTATCACCTTTGAGGGGCCAGGCGGCAACGTCCCAGACGACAGGGTTGCTGTGGTTGGAGCCATTAGATTCGGCAAAATGATTTTCCAGGTGAATACGTTCACCTTTATCCAAAACCGGCTTCAGCACGCTTTCTTTAAAGCTTCCCACCAGCGCGAAGAGAGACTTGCCGACCAGTTCAGATTCCGGTTTGGCTAACTGTTTGCAGACTGTCGGATTGACCTTGGTGACGATAAATTTGGTGTCCAACTTCCAAATACCGATCGGCGCATTTTCAATTGTTCGAGATTGGTTGAAAGCGACAATCTCCGCTTTGGAGGTAGCTACCGCCATTGGTCCTGGAATGCCGGCATACGGGCCTTCGGTCAGCCTTTGAAAGGGCGTGTCTTCCTGAAATGGCGACGCCAGACGGGGGCGAACTTCGCTTCTAGTGGTTTCTTTGAACAAACCCAAAACACCGACGATTTGCCCGTCTTCATTTCTTATCGGCGCATAACTGGATTCAAATAGACCTTTATTGCCGGTTTTGGGATGAACAAAGGGTCTTTCTTGCGGTTTGACCGAACGTCCCTGCCGCACGGCCACAAACAACTCGTCCTCTTCAATATCTTCAAGAAACGGCAAAACCTCAACTGCGCTCTTACCCAGCGCCTCTTGCTTGGAGATGGAAAAAAGATTTTCCATGCGTGGATTCCACAGTGCAATGCGGAAGTTCATGTCATACGCAAAGACCCCGTCCATGCTCAAAGTCAGGAGCATTTCACCGACGAGCTGTGACAAATCAAAACTTTCTTTTGGCACTGCCTTTGCTTTCTCGGCTGCTCTAAGTGAAGCACGCACGACAAATTCAGGGCGCAATCTTCCAGAGGCCAGACAATCGACGGCGCCATATCCGATCAAGCGGCGCCTGTATTCCTCATCTTCCGGTCCGCCGAAGACAATCAGCGGCGCCTCCGGAATGGTTTGCATCATGCTCTTAAGGATTGACTCAGGGTCATTGCCAGTGATTTCACGCCCGACAAAGAGTACCTGGCAGTTGGCGACGCGAAAATCACTTATCGAATCAGTCCAAACCTGTTCGACGGGAGCCATGTACGAATCCGCACTTTCGCTGTCAAATGCCTTTTGCAGTGAAATTCGGTCGTTCTCGCTGCCGCCGACAACAAATGCTCGAAAATGCGATCCGTTACCAGACATTTCGCCCCGGGGTGTTTTTATAGCCGCGCCTACTAATAGTAATACCAAATAATGGAGCACTCAGATTTACCCTTTTGGGGGATTGTTGTTCCGAAAAAAACTTGCTTACCGGCAAAAAGGTTTTTCTTCGACAGAAACCACAAATAAACACCCGATTCTGGTACCGCATGTAATACCAAAGTTGAAAAACCCCAATTGATCCCGATGAGCATTTGCACAGGTTTAGAACAGTTAAAAGTAAAGGTATGTTTGCCTGAAGCCGCAGTCCGGCTCGCAGATGATATAATCACGATCGCGTTCAGCCGGGCCCGCCTTGCTTTCCAGCCTTGCGCCAATAAGCCCGGATGGCAAACAGATGGAGAATTTAAATGAGTGTCGCATATACCGTGCTTCTAGTTGCTCAAGCAGTGCTTGGGCTGATCATGATCCTGATGGTCCTTCTCCATGCTCCCAAGGGCGAAGGTATGGGCGGAATCGGCGGCACAGCCACGATGTTCACAGGACGTCGCGGCGCTGAAGGTGGTCTCGATAAGATAACCTGGGGTGTTTTCTTTCTATTTGTCGTGTGTTGCGTTCTTTCTGGTTTCGGTATAGTCAAGTAAGCATGCCTTTTCGGCTTCCCGCTCAAGAAGAGAAGGCTCAGTACGTATTGAGCCAATTCGACCGTATAGCCAGAGGCTACGACCTGGCTAACGATTGTATTTCCATGGGAATGCACCGCCTTTGGAAGAACAAAGCGGTAAAAGTGCTTTTGCCTGGCGACAGCGGCAATTATCTAGATGTTTGCTGCGGCACAGGCGATCTGGCGATGCTGATTGCATCCAAGCTAAAGTCCGGTAAAGTAACCGGACTCGACTTCTCCGGCAATATGCTCGACGTGGCCAGGAGTCGTGAAGCCAGGCAGCGAAGCGCTCGCACATCTTCTGTTGAATTAGATTGGGTTAAAGGCGATGCCCTTAACCTTCCCTTTGAAAATGACGCTTTTGACGGCGCCATTGTCAGTTTTGGGCTACGTAATGTGAGCGATTACCAGAAGGGAATCGATGAAATGGCCCGCGTAGTTCGTCCGGGCGGAAAAGTCCTCAATCTCGACCTGGGCAAGCCGGAAGGCCTTTTGTTTCCTCCAGCCTTTGCATTTTATTTTGGATATATAGTCCCGATCATCGGTCAGGTGCTTCAAAACGACCGCAAAGCCTACACCTATTTGCCGGAGTCAAAGCGTAATTACCCCGACCCTGAGGGCATAAGCGAACTTTTTCGGCGGGCTGGACTTGCTGACGTGAAGCATATCCGGTTGGCCTCAGGCTCAGTTGCTCTTACTTGTGGAACAGTTCGGTGACTGAGAGCAATTGCCTTTTCGTGCTGGTCGGCGATGTCTCTGCAGACAAGCATGTGGCCAAACTGGTTGGGCATTTGAAGGAATTGCAGCCTGATTTGCAGGTATTCGGCATCGGCGGGCCGGAGATGCAGAAAGCTGGAGTTGAACTTATGTACAACTGCCATGACTTTTCTGAGATCGGTATTGTCAAACTGATTCGCAAGATCCCCAAGTGGGTGCAAATTCGAAAACAACTACTGGCTAAGATCGAAGAGAGAAAACCTGGATGCGCCCTTCTGGTTGATTTCGGCGGGTTCAATATCGGCTTTACGTCTTCAATTCGAAAAAACTTCAAAACTTTGCCGATTGTCTATTTCATATCGCCTCAAGTTTGGGGGTCACGCCCCTGGCGTTTGAATGAATTGGCTCGCAACGTATCTAAAATGTTGGTAATTTTTCCTTTCGAGCAGCCGATTTACGAGCGAAAAGGCATCCCCGCTCGCTTTGTCGGACATCCATTAATGGCAAAGCCGGAGATCTGGGACCAGAAATACTCGCGCCAAGAGTTTATGGGCAAGCTCGGGCTGAATCCCGAAAAGCCAATGGTGGCTATATTCCCCGGCAGTCGATCGCAGGAAATAACCGACTTGTTTCCGGTGATTGCCCAAGCCGTGAAATGGATGCAGCGAGACAGACCGGAAGTGCAGTTTGTCCTGTCGCAGCAAAGTGAGCGAATTGCAGAGCTGATCGCCAAACAAATCGAAAAGCATGAACTCAAGATCGGTTCCGATACGGGTCTTGTCCTCGTTGAGCCGGATGAGAATTACAAATTGCTCAGTATTGCCGATCTGGTCTGGGCTAAATCCGGCACCACAACCCTGGAGACCACACTCTGCGGCACTCCTATGATTGTGTTTTATCGCGGAGACTGGCTCAGCTATCTTCTTGTTCTTTGTTTCAAAATAGTCAAAAGAGTCGCCTGGCCCAATCTTTTAGCCGGACGCGAGCTCGTGCCTGAACTAATTCAACTGGATTGTCGAGCAGAGAAACTCGTAGAATATACGCTCGACATGATGGATGTGCCTGCCCTCAGGCATGAGATCGCCAGAGAGTTGAGAACATTACGCGACCAGCTCGGTCAGGGCGATTTTACAAAAAACGCCGCGCTGGAAATTTTGGAGATTATCGGGTGCCGGACAGCGTGAAAGATCAGCATAAACAAGTCATCGCTGACTCTCAGACATTGAACGAGAACGAGCGCGAAGCTAATGCTTCGGCGCTTCCCACCGCTATGAAATCGCCTCTGCCTGTAGAGCATTTGCAGAATCCATCTAACCTGCTCTCAAAGGATCCGACCCAGGCGCAGATTTATATGCGCATGATCAAGTACATCAAGCCTTATTGGTGGATGTTCGTACTCGGGCTGATAGCAGCAATTCCCTCCGGTGCCATGGACGGTGCCATCGCCTATTTGGCCGGTCAGGGATTGCAAAAGATCCTTGTTGAAGGTCATGAAAATCTGATCTATTGGGTTCCTTTAGCGGTTTTGATAATTGCCACATCACAAGGCGTTTTCCGTTTTATGGAGTCATATTGCATTCGCTTTGTCGGCGCCGCTGCCATTAGAGATTTGCGCAATGAGTTGTTCAGCCATCTGGAAAAGCAGCCTTTGCTTTACTTTCAAGGGCAATCTTCAGGTGTTTTGATCGGGCGCATGATAAATGACGTGGCAGTGGTTGAAAACGCCATATCGCAAACTTTCCAATCAATGATCAGCCGCATGATCACTCTGGTGTCCCTGGCTGTTGTGGTGATTTTGCAGAGCTGGTGGCTGGCTATAGTCGCACTAAGCATCCTTTCTTGCATTGTTTTGCCTGTTGGAATTCTTGGTCGCAAAATTCGTAAATCCTCGAGAAGAAGCCAGGAAGCAATCGGTGATCTGGTTTCGGTTTTGTCCGAGTCGATTCAAGGCGCCAAGATTGTTCAATCGTTCAATTTGGAACAATTTCAGACTTCAAAGTTTCATGTAACCAATCAAAGTTTCTTTGACAATACAGTCAAGGCGGCCCGTCAAGAAGCCTTGCTATCGCCAATTTTGGCCTTTATCGGGGCTGCCGGAATCGCTGCTGTTATGTGGATCGCCGGGTATCAGGTTGTGCACAAACACATGACCATCGGTTCTCTCACGTCTTTCATTATTGCTTTGTTGCTGCTTTACTCTCCGATTAAGAACATTGGACGCATCAATGGAGTGATACAGCCGGCCTTGGCTGCTGCTACACGAATTTTTGAAGTGCTCGACCGAGAGCCGGAATTGAAGGAAGCGCCCGATGCAATCGAGTTGCACGGAGTGCCGCATAACATTAAGTTCGAAAACGTCTGTTTCCAGTATCCGGGCACGAATCAACCAGTCCTTCAAGATATCAGTTTCGAAATTCCCGCCGGTCAATTGATCGCGTTGGTCGGTCTTTCCGGCTCCGGTAAATCTACGCTGGTTAATCTTGTGCCCAGATTCTATGACATCACATCCGGTGCTATTACCATCGATGGAGTTGGCGTCAATCAGTATCAACTGGACTCACTGCGCTCTCGAATCGCAGTTGTTACTCAAGACAATTTCCTTTTCAACACGACAATTGAAGAGAATATTCGTCTTGGTCGCCTGGATGCCACTAAAGAAGAAATTGAACGGGCTGCACGTGACGCCTATGCCCATGATTTTATTTCGGAACTGAGAGACGGCTACGGCACTGAAATCGGAGAGCGCGGTGTGCGCCTTTCTGGCGGACAACAGCAGCGTCTGGCCATCGCTCGCGCCTTCCTGAAGGACGCGCCCATACTGATTCTCGATGAAGCGACCAGTTCGCTGGATAATGAATCGGAAAAGATGGTACAGGAAGCACTCAATAATTTGATGAAAGGACGCACTGTAATTGTTATCGCTCACAGACTTTCGACCGTTCGACATGCCGATCGTATTCTCGTATTGCAAGAAGGAAGTATCGTCGAGTCCGGCGCTCACCAGAGCTTGATCGATCAAAACGGCGTCTACAAAAGGCTTATCGAAGCACAATTCGCCAGACAGGACAGTTAGGCA
>PNLN01000106.1 GCA_013823055.1 Cyanobacteria bacterium DS2.3.42 | reverse complement strand
GAGTGGTCTGGCTGTGATTTGGTCGAGTCAATCTCTGTTTCTTGTTCGGCTGGTGTCTTAAGTCAGTCCCTGTACCCAAGCGCGCTCTAGAGTGGGGCAGTTTCGGTGAGAATCTAACGACATCGGGCTTGGACGAGAACTCCGTTTGCATCGGGGACAAGCTGAAGATAGGCACAGCAAATTTCATTGTGACCCAGCCGCGCATGCCATGTTCTAAATTGGGAATCAGACTCGGCGACTCAGGCATGGTTCGGCGCTTTTACAAGAGCGGCAAATGGGGCTTTTATCTGGCTAGTATTGGGCATTACTTGCAAGCTATGCCGAGTATTTTTCTACTCTTATGGTGCAAACATTCGCACCGCGACCTTTGACTTTATTTACGATGATAGTCAGGTTTTTGTATTTAAAACTGTCGCTGACGCGAGGGGGTCTGCCCAGTCTGTCCAGGACAAGGCCACTAAGGGTGTAAACGTCTTCGTCGTCGATCGTGATGTTTAAATGTTCTGCTAGTTCTTCCAGCTGAACTGTTCCATCTACCCTGAATGTTCCATCAGTTAATTGTTCAATCGAGTGACGCGTTATGCTCTCGTCGATTTCACCAATAACTTCTTCGAAAATATCGTCGATTGAAACGATACCAGCGGTGCCACCATATTCGTCCAGGACGACGGCCATGTGAGTTCTGAGCTGGCGCATAGATTCGAGTACGGATTGAACAGAGGCTGACATCGGCACGAAGGGCACAGGTCGGATTTTTATGGTGTTGTCGTTGTGTGATTCCAAAAGTGCGGCGAGATCCTTTATGTGCACTGTTCCCACAATGTTGTCTTTGTCTTCCGTATAGACCGGAAATCTTGAATGTATGGCTCTCATTATGCATTCTTCGATCTGATCTCTAGAGGGTCTTAGTGGCAGCGCCATCACGTAGACACGTGGAACCATAATGTCTTCAGCGATCAATTCTCCGAAGTCGAACATTTGTTTGATGACGCTTCCGATTTCGTCGTTGATAATTCCTTCTGTTTCACTTTCCTGGAGAATGAGTTGTATCTCTTCAGGCGAAAATGCGGTAATCGTTGATTTTGTGCGATCGATCCCGAAAAGATTCTTCAGTAGAAATGTATTGGCACCATTCAAAACAAAGATAATTGGTTTGAATAGCTTCATAAAAAAGAGCATTGGGTGTATCAGGAGAAACATTACTGTCTCTGATTTTTGCAACGCGAATGACTTTGGAACTATCTCCCCAAGCACTACATGCATGTACGTCAGAAGCACAAGTGCCAGTGCGCTGGCGACAATGTGAATGGCTGCTACTTCGACGATGCTGGCGGCGGTTAGGTAGTGCGAAATCCAATGTGCAATCACTTCCTCGCCGTACATGCCCAATCCCAAACTGGCAATGGTTATGCCGACTTGCGAGGCAGCAATATAACGGTCTTGCAGTGCCGGTATTTTTATGACCTGAACGATTTTTTTTGCGGTTCTGTCGCCGTCCAAAGCTCTTTTTTCAATTGCCTGCTTAGGAGCGACCACAGTCGCGAATTCCGATGCGACAAAGAGCGCATTGCAAGCGATGAGAAAGAAAATTAAGCAGAGTTCAAACATTCTTGCCGCCTCCTTTTCTGGTGATTGTCACCAGAGTGGCTGCGTGATGTTCTACCTTTTCAATTCTAACTTCTGCCGTGCCTAGGTCAACGACATCGCCGACTTCGGGGACTCTTTCGAGAATTTCCAGAACCAGTCCATTGATAGTTTCTGCGTCGGATTCAGGTGTTTTTCCGAAAAACTTAATGGCTTTGTTGAGCTTGTAGCTGCCTGACAGGCGAACACTTCCATCTTCAAGTACTTCGACAATTTCAGGGTGCTTAAACTCGTCGGATTCGATATCGTGTATGAGTTCTGCCAAAATATCGTTGACAGTAATTAGTCCCATCATGGCGCCGTGTTCGTCCATTACGACCGCCACATGAGAATGTTTGGCTTTGAGCAAAGTTATTAGTCTTCCCAACGTGAGATTCTCTGGAATGAATGGAACAGGCTTAATCAGTTGCTTCAAACTGCCTCTTTCGCCATCGGTAAACCAGGACTGAATGACTTGTTTGACGCTGACGTATCCGAGCACATCGTCCACGTCTGTTCCGTGGACGAGCAGGCGTGTATACGGGCTCGTCAGGACGCGGCGGTATGCTTCTTCCATGCTGAGCACGATCGGCATGGCAAGGACTTGAGGGCTCGGAATCATAATCTGCCTTGCCGTCTTTTCACTCAGCTCGAGGGCCTGGTGCAGCCTCTCATGTTCCTCCGGCTCGAGCAGCCCGCCATCTTTGCTTTCCGCAAGCAACAACGAGATTTCCTCTAGAGAATGTACATGCCTGTGTGATGACGCAGGCACGCCTAGCAATTTTAAAAGAGCGACGCCACTGCCGTTGAAAAGCCAGATGAATGGACGAAGAATGACGGACGTGACGCGGAGCGGCCAATACATAAACAGCGCGATTCGCTCTGAGTGTTGCAGCGAGACCGACTTCGGCAAAAGCTCTCCAATCAATATCTGAAGCAGCGTGAAGATGATCAAAATCGCGATTGCCGCAATAGATTCGGCTATTAGATGGTCGATTTTGAAATGCTCGACAAGCCATGCGGCCCAACCAGGTCCGATATTAGTTTCTGTATAGGCGCCCAAAATCAGGCTGGAAAAAGTGATGGCAATTTGGCAGGTGGCGATGTATTCGTCCAGCCTTCGCGGTGTTTCCAGGATCGGAAGGAGTGACGTCGCCAACCGGTCTCCGGCTAGCGCTGATTTGCGAATCACGGTGGTTCTTGCCGCGACCGTGGCGAATTCGGCAGCGACGAAAAAGGAATTGAGAAATATGAGACCAATCGCGATGGCCCAGACACTTACCATTTGAGATTCACCAGACTCTAACCATGCAACTACATTGCTGGAAGGACAAGTCTGCCCTTACCAAGGTTCCTACTTTGCGCGCAGGTTTAGTGTACTACTGGTGTCTTTCATGAAGGTAGCGAGATGAAAAGGTGAATTGGCTGAACAGTTGCTTATCTTGAGCGAAACTATTGCCTATATCTCACGGAACACAAGCACCTAAATGGTATCCTTGAGATCTGGAAACCAAGGTTATTGACCGTTATGCAGTTCTCTCTACCTAAATTCGTTGGTCTGGCGCTGTGCGCCTCGACGAGCCTGCTTCTTTATGGTTGTGGGCAGCATGGGGCGCCTGCTTCCGCGACTTATGCGCCACCTGCGGCTTCGGTCCAGCTTGACGAGGTACGCCTGGGTCCGGTTACCGAAAGCAGTCGCTTTTCGGCGACATTGAATTCCCGGCGCTCTGTCAGCGTTCACCCTCGGGTTTCTGGGCTGGTCAAGGAAATATATGTGCGCAGCGGCGATATAGTTGCTCCAGGCGGCAAGCTCATGCTTATCGATCAGGAAAAGCAACAGGCGTCGGTCGACAGTTTTGAGGCGCAGGTATCCTCGGGGCAGGCGGATGTCCAATCTGCACGCGAGACGCTCAATTCACTCCTGGCAGACAAGCAGTCTCGCCAATCGGAGTTAAAACTTGCGCATTTAGAATATTTACGGGCAAAAGATTTGCTCTCTCAAGGCGCTGTTTCATCGCAAGAAGTAGATAATCGCACCAATCAGTTGCGAGTGGCCGAATCACAGGTTGAGTCCACTGAGGCCAAGATTCGAGCGCAGAGATCTCTACTTGCAAAACATGAGATGGAGGTGCGACACCATCGTGCCTCAGTCAAAGAGCAGGGTGTAGAGCTGCGCTACCACACGATTAAGGCGCCTTTCTCTGGAATGGTGGCAGATGTGCCGGTGAAGCTCGGCGATTATGTGACACCGGATACGGTGCTGACCAGCGTGACGCAGAACCGACCTCTGGAAGTGTACGTGTCCATCCCGACTGAGTATTCCAATCGCATTCGCAATGGCATGACGGTCGAACTGACCAATGCTGCCGATGCACCTCTGGGTGTTGCCAAAGTTTTTTTCGTTTCCCCCAATGTTGAAAATCAAAGCCAGACTGTGCTCGTCAAAGCAATTTACGAAAACCGTGATGATAAGCTGCGCGCCGGTCAGATGATCACTGCTCGCGTTTTGTGGAAAACAGAGCCGGGAGTGCTTGTTGCGACGCCTGCCGTGATGCACTTGACCGGACAAGACTTTGTTTTTGTTGCCGAACAGCAAGGCAAGAATTTTGTCGCAAAGCAAAAACTAGTGAAACTCGGCGACATTGAAAACAACGCTTATCGAGTCATCAGCGGCTTGCAGCCGGGGCAGAAGATCGTAGTCTCCGGAATTCAAAATTTGACCGATGGAATGGCAATTCAGCCGAAAGAGTAAAGCCTGATGTTTGCAGATTTTTTCATCAAGCGGCCGATATTCGCCACCGTCTGCTCGCTCGTGCTTGTGATTGCAGGTTCTACCTGCATCCCCGGTCTGCCTGTCGCGCAGTATCCGCAGATTGCACCACCGCGCGTCAACGTCACTTGCAATTACACAGGTGCCAACGCTGAGGTAGTGGAGTCGGCAGTGACGACTGTTTTGGAAAAACAGATAAACGGCGCGCAAAACATTCGCTACATCAATTCCACCAGCGGAAACGACGGCACCAGCAGCGTCGACATCACATTCAACCTGGAGCGCGATGTCGACCTCGCTTCAGTAGACGTGCAGACCAGAGTGGCGGCAGTACAAGGGCGCCTTCCCGAGGACGTGAAGCGTACTGGTGTATCGGTCAACAAAGTCTCCAGCCAGTTCGTGCTGGCTATCGGCATCGGCTGCCGCGACAATCGCTATGACAGTCAATTCATTAGTAATTATTGCGACGTTTACGTCAAAGATGCGCTCAAGCGCGTGAAGGGCGTGGGCGACGCGCAGATATTCGGTGAGCGCAAATACTCGATGCGTGTCTGGCTTGATCCACAAAAGTTGGCTAATCGAAGCATGACAGCTGTAGACGTAGTCAATGCAGTCGCTGAGCAAAACGTGCAGGTGGCTGCCGGGCAAATCGGGCAGCCACCCGCCCCTGACGGTCAGCTGTATCAGATGAGCGTGCGCGCGGTTGGTCGTTTGAAGACGGCGCAAGAGTTTGAAAACATGATCATTCGAGCTACTCCTGATGGTCAAATGATTCGACTCAAGGATGTCGGACGGGCAGAATTGGGTGCGGAAAACTACCAGTCAATCGTGCGATATCGCGGGCGTGAAGCGGTTGGTATCGGTATATTTCAAACTCCTACTGCAAACGCTTTGGAAGTCTCAAAAGGCGTTCGAGAGGAGATGGAGAGGCTGTCTAAGCGTTTCCCGCCTGGCCTCGAATACGACTACGCTTTCGACACTACTCTGGCTGTGCGCGAGTCTATTAAGGAAGTGTTGATTACCCTTGCTCAGGCAATTGGCCTGGTTGTTCTGGTTACTTTCGTCTTCTTGCAAGATTGGCGCAGCACCTTCATTCCGTCCATCACCATTCCGGTTTCTCTTGTAGGCACATTCGCGTTCATGAACGCGCTGGGCTTTTCTATAAATACGTTGACTTTGTTTGGCATTACGCTGGCGACTGGTCTTGTGGTGGACGATGCCATCGTTGTTATTGAGAATATCAGCCGTTTGATAAAAGAGCGGTCGCTGGGAGGTGTTGAAGCCGCCCATGAATCGATGAAGGAGATTACCGGAGCCGTCATCGCTATCTCGCTGGTACTGGGTGCCGTGTTCATCCCTGTCGCGTTTTTCCCGGGCACCACAGGTCTTCTCTACCGGCAGTTCGCGCTCACCATCGCTTGTTCGGTCGGCATCTCGACATTCGTTGCGCTGACTCTTACTCCGGCACTTTCGGCGAAGTGGCTGAAGCCGCATTCCGAAAAGAAGAGCATAATCTTCGCCCCTATAAACATGTTTTTGGACTGGTTGAAGGAAAGCTATGAGTGGTCGCTGCGCCTGGCGCTCAAAGTCAAACCGCTGGTGATACTTGTATTTTTCGTATGCATGGGACTGACCTACTGGCTCTTCACTACAGTGCCGAAGGGATTTGTGCCCAACGAAGACCAGGGTTATTTCATCATCATCGTCGAATCTCCCGAAGGCGTTTCGCTGGGCTACACTGCAAAAGTCCTGCAAAGAGTGGACGAAGCACTTAAAAGTGAGTCGGCTATTCAATCGAATTTTGGCATTGCCGGATTCAGCTTTGCGGGTAATTCGCCTAACAACGGCATTCTTTTCGCCAGTTTGAAGCCCTGGAAAGAGAGAAAGGAAGGGCAATCTCTCGACCAGATTATCGAGCGCATTCGTGGACCGCTGTCGAAAATTACAGATGCCAATGTCATTCCCTTCAATCCGCCGGTTATCGAAGGTCTCGGCAATTTCGGCGGCTTCCAGTTTGAGCTGCAGGACATGCTCGGCGGCGACACAAAGATGATCGCCGACGCCACCAAGCTGATGTGCCAGAAGGGCAATCAATGCCCGGAGCTGCGCGGTGTTTTCTCCAGTTTTAAAGCCAATTCGCCGCAGCTGGTTGTCACTGTTTTTCGTGATAAAGCCAAAACAGTCGGCGTTGATATGAATGATATTTTCCGGACTCTGCAGGTCTTCCTAGGCTCCGAGTATGTCAACGATTTTGATATGGGCAGCCGTATTTATCGAGTGTATGTCCAGGCCGATCAAAAGTTCCGCTCCAACCCTAAAGACATTGAGCAGTTCTATGTCCGCTCGAAATCCGGCAAGATGATCAGCTTGGCAAATCTAGTCACTGTGACGCACACAACTACTCCTCAAACGATCACTCACTTCAATCTATTCCGCTCTACCGAAATCAACGGCAGCGCGGCTCCCGGCGTAAGCTCCGGGCAGGCGATGGAAAAGATGGAGCAGCTCGCCAAAGAGAATCTGCCCCCTGGAATGGGCTATGAGTGGTCTGGGATTGCGCTCGAGCAGCAGGAATCCAGCAGTAAATCCATTATTCTTTTCGCGCTCGGATTTGTATTTGTATTTCTCGTGCTTGCCGCCCAGTACGAAAGTTTTCTCGATCCTTTTATTATTTTGCTGTCTGTGCCACTCGCCATGCTAGGTGCTCTTGCGGCGCAGTCGGCTCGCGGGTTGGAGAACGATGTGTTCTGTCAGATCGGGCTTGTGATGCTGATTGGATTGGCGAGCAAAAACGCCATTCTGATCGTTGAGTACGCGAATCAACTGTACGACAAAGGCTTGAGCATCAAAGAGTCAGTCGTCAAAGCTGCCACGATCCGCTTGCGTCCAATCTTGATGACATCGCTGGCATTCATTATGGGCATTATGCCGCTCGTATTTGCGCATGGAGCCGGTGCCGCCAGCCGCCACTCGTTGGGCACTGCGGTTGCTGGGGGCATGATTGTTTCGTCAATCCTGAGTCTTTATCTCGTCCCTGTCGTTTACGAATACGTGGGCATGCTAAGACAGAAGCTGCGCGCCCGCAAGCACCCACAAGTCCTTGATGAAGAGGCGCCTTTAGCCGGCTCGCATCGACAATGATTTGGTTGAAAACTGGGTGGGAACATGTGAGTGATTGAACTGTTTTCCGTTTGGCAGCGTGATGATATATCCGCTCATTGGACCTTCAGCCGAAACATTCATCGTTCCTTTGCCACCACCTGTAGTTGTGGTGTTGACATAGCCGGGTTTGCCGGACTTCAAGAACGTCACGCCATGGGAGTTCACTACCAGCCGATCGTAGTGCAAGCTGAGGTTTGACAGTTTCAATACATACCCGTGCCGTTTAAGCATGCCGTCCGGACCGATGATGTTATGTTGTTCCCATGTGTATCCGTCGCTTGTCCGCATCGACAGTACTTCCCCTGCGGCGTCATGCATGATGTCGGTGAATCGATTACCTGTTGGTGTGGACAAAGAAACAACTCGGCCATCTTTAATTGTGAACGTGCCGCCATCCTTTTCATGCGTGCCGTCCGGGATGTTTTCGCGCTGCGCGGGGCCGGCGTTCCAGTATTGAATTGTCATTTCGTTCAAGACATCGGCGCTTAGAATAGCGTCGCGCTGGATGTCGTTCATCGTGATCTCAACGGCAGGCATATGACTGCCAACTGTGGCTGCACCGCTCATTGCGTTGAGTGAATTTTGCCAGCCTCGGGCGGCTGCAGGTGAATATTCTTGAATTGTAGGCATTGTGCCGTATGGTTTGACAGCTGTTGATGTTGGGGTGACTTCTGCCATGTTGAACTCCTGCCCGCAGGCGAAAAACTGATATTGAATTTCAATATCGCCGAGTTGCGTTGTGGCCGAAGTAGTTTGATTGTGCACTCAGGGTGTTGCAATAATCTTGCAGAGCCTAAATAGGGACTGACACTTCATTGAAACAATTGAAGTTCAAAATGCATAAATCCCGTACCGCTCTCTCCCACTATATTTGTCCGCCATTTCACGGCCGGCAAGCTTTTAAAAGGAATACCACTATGGGTCAAACCATCGGATTTCCCGCAAACGCAGCTAAACTAGACCGCTCCGCAAGAACAGCAACCAGAAAAAGACTCGATAGACAATTACTAAGTCACGCCAAAATAAAAGAAGCAACTCCCGCCCCTTCCGTTGAAGTCGATGTCGAAGTCTATCTCGATCTGCCTGAAGAATGGTTTGGTCTAACCACACCGACGACTAAATATGATTACGATGTCTACTTAACCACTGATTCGTTCAAAGCCGCTGTATATCCGCACAACAGAGAATATCGCTATGTTGAACGCGTTATGCCGGATGGAAAAACAGAGACAATATATTCCGGTCCGAACTTCCTGGACAGCCGCACTGTAATTGAAGATGCAGATGGTCAGATCTTGTGCACAATTAGAGCCAATCATTTGGGAAACGGATTTATTGAAGTTCGCTATCTGCAAGAGGGCTGCTACATAAC
>PNLN01000185.1 GCA_013823055.1 Cyanobacteria bacterium DS2.3.42 | reverse complement strand
TTTTCATTGGCATTTGCCTCCATTGTCGGCGCAACAATTTTCGAGCAAAAAGCCCATTAATTCTTGCATCTGATCGTAATTCGCTGAGTAAATAATCGACCGGCTCTCACGCCTTGAAATAATCAAACCGGCGCTGCTCAATTCCTTTAAATGGAATGACATGGTCGCTGGAGGTATTGAGAAGTGTTCGCTCAAATCTCCGGCAGCCATTCCTAAGCTGCCTTTTCTAACTAGCAGGCGGAATATTTGAAGTCGTGTTTCTTGCGCCAGCGCCGAAAGGGCGCCAACTGCTTGGGTCGTTTTCATATTTCCAATATAGTCGAAATATCAATTCCTGTCAAATCGGCCATGCTAAGCGGTCGGACAGGGCGTTGCCCCCCCGTGGCGGTCGCCACACCGAACCAGATATCGATCAGCGGTCCCTACGATTTTCTATACTTTACGGATTCGTCTTTCTTGCCTTGCTTCTCCAGGCAATCGGCAAGGCAATTGGACGTTGCATTGACGATATTGTCGAACTCATCCGGGTCCATTGGATCTTTGACCGTAGAATAGAACTCGAGAGCTCGTCGCAAGTGCGCCTCGGCATCCGCATAATTTTCCTGCATCAAATTGAGGCGTCCAAAAGTATCGCAAACATCTGCAACGAGTGCCTGATACGGCGCGTTGAGCTGCTCTGCAAGTTCCAACGAATCATCCAAAATAAGTGTTGCTGTCGAGTAGTCTTTCTTCGCCATATAAACTTCAGCGAGTTTTTTCATGACGCCGACACGATGCGCGGTAGAAACCAAAACCAGGTCACTGACTTCATTGAGCTGTTTCTGATCGTTTCCACTAATCTTAGGCGGTACATCGAAGTCTTCACCTGTAGGTGTGGTCATTGAGGAAGGGGGCTCGCCTTGCACAAGTCCAGCCATTTTTGAAAAACCGACAAATGGTTTGTTTTCCTGCTTATCCAGAGCAGTCAGAGCTTTCTTATACAAATCAATTGCTTCATCGAACTTATCTTGCTTGAAACAAAGATCCGCTTGTCGAATGGAGCGCTGCGGGCTAAGCAGTTCCATCGTCGCTTTCATCACTTCTTCCAATCCAGGAATCGCCATCGCAGGTCCGATTTGGAACATCTTCGCATGCGCTTCTTCAGCTTCCGCGTAGCGACCGGTGGTTTCGTACAACTGAGAGAGAGCCATCCACCCTGAAGTCTTAAGAGGTTCTCGCATCGCATCCAGACCTTGAACATTCCCCAACGGGTGCGTTTCCGCAACTGCCATTGCAAAATTCAAAACCAACTCTGCTTCTTCATGAAATTCTTCTTGCAAGCAGGTCTGTCCCATCTCAATCAGATTGTGAATTGCATGATAGCCATCCATGCCATCGTCCAAGCCTTCGAACATCAAGCTACGCTGCCACTCAGACATCGGTAGCTCAACAGCCATGTCTTCTTCAATCAGGAATTGACGCTTCTTGATCCCTTCTTCAACATCAGCATTGCAGATATCATGCTTGGACAAAATATCTGCCAGCTCAGTTCGCCAGGCACCACCGGTGAGGGCACGATTGATGGCGATATGCAAAAGAGTTTCCTTCAGCAAACTTTTATCGAGCGGAAAAAATCCAATCGAATTTTTTCTAAAGCGGCGCGCTTCTCTTTTGGGAGGATCAACGAAATTGGATTTACAAAACTCACAGACAGTCGCATCAGCTGCGCTTTTCTCGCGACAATACTTGCACTCCTTACCTTCGGTCTGGCGCTTTACTCGGATGTCGTAGGCTTTGTCGAGTTCTTCTTTCGTGAATTTGAGAACTCGTAATTTCGGCGTATCCAACATCTGCTCGATGTTGATGCCACTATCCTTTAGATGCAAAAAGATGTCGCGAAGTAGAGAGCGCTCCTGCTCCATCGGAGGGCGTTCGAGCCCGACATTCGATTCATTGAACTGGCGCTCCGATTCTTCGTCGCGCTCGTACGCTGCCATTGTGGGCATGCGACCACGCATGTGCAGTCCATCCAGGAGCTGTTTCTTGAAATTGTTGTCCGGCAGCATCTCGATCAGCGAATTCAAGCTCGGGACCCAGCGACGCGCCGCATCAAATTTGGATTCGGGACCGAAAAATGGGTCTTTGCGCTGTTCGCCCAGCAACAGGTCGTTTCTGCAAAATCGGCAATAAATAGCCGCATCATCAATGCAGCCGCTGCAGCGGTGACACCATTTGTACTTCCTATCTTCCAGCTTCATGCCTAGATTGAGATGCCATTGCGACCAGGGATACCATGACGAAACACGCGGGGGGCGCGGCCCGTCTCAAATTAGAACATATTACTGGCGTTTTCGGCTGAAATAGCGCCAGAAAACGGCGCTGACAAGAGGAAATAAGCCCCCCTGAGACTTGTCAACTGCAACAAAAACAAAATACCCGTCATCAAGCAAAACCGCTAGTACTTGAGCAACCCTGCAGATCCTTCAACATTCGACCTGCGCTCCTCTTCCCTTTGTGATCTTGTTGCTGACTCAACAACAACACACTTATTTTTCAGTTGTTGAATGTCAGCCTTGGACCAACCTGTAGTCGTCATCTGCACCACCTCAAGATTCTTGAATTTCAGGAAGGTTGGAATGGATCTTGGAGTAATCGCGCAATCTTTTATCTTTATTTGGTGCAGCTTTTGAAGCGGCAACAGCTTCTTAAAAATAATGTCGTCAAACTTTGGACACGTCTCTATGTTAAGAATCCCCAAACTGGTCAATTTGCTCAATGCCGCGACATCACGTGGTGCCAATCCTCTGCCACGCGCCTCTCTGATGCGCGCGCCTTTGTAACTCAGGTTGTTAATCTTATTTGTTTTAGCGAGCGCGTCAAAAACAACCGCCGGATCGGACACTGGTCCGAAGGTCAAATTCTCCAGAACACCGAGTCGCCGGACCTTGAGAATCTCCGATGATGGGACATAAGTGCCTCCCACCTCGAGCCTTTCTAGTGTCTTGGAGTTGTACAGCGGTTTTAGCGAATTGATATCACAGTCCTCCAGTCCGACTTGCTCCAGGTTTTCAATTCTCTCTAGAATTGCAATTTGCTGCTGTTTCACCATCACGCTGCCACCGTAGTCTATTCTTCGGAACTTTAGATGTGTAAGATTCTTCAGAGTATTCTCGTCCGAACTAGCTGCGCGACTAAGTTTCAACACAATCTGAGCATCGTTGGGTAATGCAATTTCCCCTTCGGCATTTTTTTTTCTCTCTTTTCCGGTAGCTATTTTGCCGCAGTTCAGAGGAAAAAATAGAAACTCTTGCTTCTCACCAGTAGGGCCCTTTCGTGTCCTTACGATAGGATAATTTCCGATCGGATCTTTGCCAATCGACTTATCCAAATCCTCAAATTTGGTTCTATCGTATTCAGCCGCCCCCACATCTTTGACTTCATCAAGATTTTCCTCTGCAGAATGAATACGTGCTTTCGTGTCCTCCGCAATCAGATTCGGTAAGACAACAAACCTATCAACCACCGCCGTGACCAGACATGAGACGATAGCGACGGCTACAGCTAACCATGCACGCTTAGAGATTGATACGCGCGGCTCAGACAATTCAACGGCATCGGGAGTCTTTTCAATTGTAGAAGTGATGGCAGCAGCGATCTCAGGTTGCTGTAATGCCGCCAGATCTTTCATTACCGCACGCAAGTCTTGATACCTATCATCAGGCTCCAGGGCCAACATCTTGCGCACAATGTTTTCCAAAGCGAGAGGGAAGTCGCGACCGAGTGATCCTTCCTTCAAACTAATGGGCTCTTCCGACAGTCGCTTCAGCATGGTCGACATTGCATTGTCACCCAAGAACGGTGGCGAACCAGTCAGGCATTCAAAAATTACAGAGCCGAGAGAATAGATGTCGGACCGTTTATCAACTTGGCTTCCCCTGCACTGTTCAGGACTCATGTATGTTGGGCTTCCGAAAATTTCTCCGGTCTTCGTCAACTCCTGAATCTCACCATCGTCCGATTGCATCAATTTCGCAATTCCAAAATCGACGACTTTGACTGTTCCCTCGACAACCTCACTGCCAGGATGCAGAAGCATGATGTTGCCAGGTTTTATGTCTCGATGAACAACACCTTTTTCATGCGCATAAATCAAACCCAAACTGATTTGAATAGAAAGTCCAAGTACATAATCAACAGAAAGTGCACCCTCCTTTTTCAAGATTTCGGAAAGGGTTTGTCCTTCTACCAGGTCCATCACCAAATATGGTTGACTTTCACCCAGCATGCCAAAGTCATGAACCTCAACAAGGTTGGGATGCTGAAGCTGTGATGCAGTGCGGGCTTCCTGCTGAAACCTGCGCACAGATATATCTGATTGATTCTGGAAATTGAGAATTTTCAACGCAAATTCTTTGCCCAGAAAAACTTGTTTAACTCGATAGACAGCGCCCATCCCACCAGTGCCCATGAGCGAAACAATCTGATAGTTTTCGTTGACCATCATTCCAGGAGACAATACAACACCCTTCGCGCTGGGTGGATTTGAGAAAACCGTATCGTCTGAATTATCCGTCATGGAATTATTTCTTGCGATTGCGATTGCAGCTTTGGCTCTAACACAGTAACGTTGAAAGGCTGCTTCGCAATCGACTTTCTGTCCGAGTCAGTCAATCGTGCAAGCGTTATATGAAGGGTGCGCAGTTTCGGAAATTTGCGAAATGAGGCAATTGACTTGGACGTCAGTCCACAATCTTTAATGACTATCGTATGCAGATTCTTCAGTGGAAGCATCTGTATCACGGAATCGTCGTTGAACTTTGGGCAAGCGTCAATCACTAATATTTGCAAGCAAGTGATCTTGCTCAATGCAGCAACCGCATCGGGCTCCAACCCCTTACCCGGATAGTCTCTATCCGTTCTGGCTCCTTTGTAGTTAAAGGCGACGAGATTTTTTGATTTAGCGAGACTGTTGAAGAGAGCGACCGGATTCTTCAACGGACCAGCCGACAACTGTTTCAAATTGCTCAATCCCTTAACCTTGAGAATTTCCGAGGATTGAATTCTTGTAGCTTCGACCTCCAGTCCACGTAGAGTCCGAGCGTCGTACAGCGGCTCCAGGGAGGAAATATCACAACCTCGCAGTCCAACCCATTCAAGGTGTTTTATTTTTGCGAGAATTTTTAGTGTTTCATTTCTCACTGCAGGATTGCCGCCGTAGTCGATGCGCTCAAAATGCACATCAGTAATCCTATCCAGAACTCCGTCGGGTTCTACTGTGTGTTTAAACGACAAAGTGATTTTTGAGTTAGGTGGCAGGGGAAATTCGCCACGAGCTATAGTTCTCGGACCTGAGTTTATAGTTATCGACCCACATTCCTGTGGGAAAATTAGGATTTGCTTTGTGCCACCGGCGGGATCACTGACAGTTTTCAACCGAGGCACGCTTACATCGTCTAATCTAAAGACCTTTTCCAGTTCCAAATCTTCGGCACTTGCCTTTATTTCAAGCACTTTTCTCTGCTTCGCCAATCGTTTCTCAAGGTCAACAACCTCTTTGGGCTTGACTGAAAAATAGGGAGGAAAAACAAACAACCGATCAAACGCGGAAGTGATTAGGATTGAAAACACAGAAATCGAAGCAAGCACTGTCAAGAATTTCTTGTCGCCTGCGCGTCTTTCTTTCTCTTTATCACTGACGACCGGGCTGAGCCTTACCAGGTGCTCCGGGCGCTCAAGTGCCATCAAATCTTTGATTACTGCACCCAAATCGGAATACCGATCTTCAGGCTCGACTGCCAGCATTTTACGCACGATGCTTTCCAACGCGGCTGGAAATTCTCGACCGAAAGAAGCTTCTTTCAAACTAACGGGCTCATCCGACAAGCGCTTCAACATGGTTGCCATCGCCGAGTCGCCGAGGAAAGGAGGCGTGCCTGTTAAACACTCATAGACGACACAGCCGAGCGAATAAATGTCCGATCGTCGATCAACCGGAGTTCCCTTGCATTGCTCGGGGCTCATGTAAATTGGACTTCCGAATATTTCTCCGGTTCTCGTCAAAGCCTGGATTTCGCCGTCTTCCGACTGGGTCAATTTAGCAATTCCGAAATCGACAATTTTTACGGAACCTTCTGTCACGGCTCTATCGGCATGCAAGAGTATGATGTTGCCCGGCTTTATATCGCGGTGCACAACACCCTTCTCATGTGCATACATAAGTCCAAAACAAATTTGAATGCACAGTGAAACTACATAGTCAGGCGGAAGTGCGCCTGATTTTTTGAGCCAGTCTGAAAGAGTTTGACCTTCCACCAGATCCATGACCAGATACGGTTGGACTTCACCCAACATGCCAAAATCATGCACTTCAATCAGATTAGGATGCTGCAGTTGAGATGCGGTGCGCGCTTCTTGCTGAAATCTCCGTACACTCACATCGTTTTGTTTATTGAGATCAAGAACTTTCAGCGCAAACTGTTTACCCAAGAACACTTGCTGCACTCGGTAGACCGAGCCCATGCCGCCGCTTCCAATCAACGACACGATCTGATATTTGTTGCCAACCATCCGGCCTGCAGACATGGACGCGGCACCAATTGAGGTGTTATCTGAGGGAATGGAATTTTCCTGACTGTCCGACATCTGATAAGTCTATCATCGACACACAGACAACAACGAAAAACGGTCAAATAGCAGAACGTGCCATTTCTTTGAAGTACCGTGGAATGAGCGAAATATGCATTTTGAAAACACCATCATTCATTTGCTCAAACTTCTTGTGCTGTTTGTCCTCTTCCAATCGAAAACGCTGAGAATTTCCGCCCTTCGGATTTCTAAAAGTGACCATTCCGGACGTGGGGTCAAAGCCGGTAATGGTGTAGCCATGAAAAGGCTCGACCAATGGAGGTGTAACTTCATCGTCGGAAGAAAGACACACGATGGGATGGTGCTTTCTTACGGCGTCACCAATGAAAGCCGTTAGTGCCTGCTCCGTTGTGCTGTTGGCAAGAATTTTCTCAGCACGATTTCCGGTGAGCAGCGACAAACCGTCTTCAAGATTACGCGCGCTGCTTTCGCGCACGGCAGCATGGATCAGTGTGGCCCACAAAGCCTTGTCCTTCATTCTGTATGTTTCCACTTTCGCAGGAGTTATCTGATACTCCGTTGCGCTATTCGGAAAGCGAACTAGATAGATATCCTGGCGACTTGGGCAACGTATCATATCGGCCAATATTTCGCGGCCTCGACTGAGCAATGCCATTGCAGCCAGAGAGCATTCGAATCCAGCATCCGGATAACCAACAAACTGAGTTATTCCATCGGCGCCTTCCATAGCAATGATATCGGCAGTAAACACTGCATCGGCAGGTCTAGCGCTCTTGGATGTTGACGTCGTTGTCGTGGAAGTTGTTGTCGTCTTGGTAGTCGAAGTTTTCTTTGTTACAGTACCGCCTTCAGACTGAACCATGGCATTCGTCAAGGCCTGGCGCCCTTCCTCAGTCTGCATAAGTTCATCTACGCTCTTACCCTTCAAATGCGCAGGCAAGCCAACCGGAGCACTTGCTGCGCTCTTACCTGCCGCATCCGGAAACAACTTCTGCACATAACCCGCCTCCGGACTCGTCGAAAAATTAGCAGTAATATACTGGCAAAGCTGCCTGGCGCGAGCGGCTCTGCCGGCTGCTTTATTTGCAGCCGCCGAGTAATAGTAGAGCCTGGCATCCGGTGCAGATGTCCGAATCAACGCTTCAAATGCGTCTGCAGATGGCGCAAATTTTTGCTGCGTATACAACGCCCAGGCATTGCGAATTGCTGTTTCGCTCGCCGGCCCGGCAGCCAATGCGGACGCGCACGCTTGCAACACAATCAACAATACAGTAGCAACTTTTCTTACACGCATCGTCTAGATAAAGGCACGTGCCACGCTATGAAAGTACTGTTTGAACAGAGAGATGTGTATTTTAAAAACACCATCATCCAACTGTTCAAACTTTTGATGATTCGGATCATTTTTCAAAGTAAAACGTTGCGAATTTCGCCCGTGTGGGTTGCGGATCTTCACCAGACCACTGGCCGGCTCAAAACCAATAACAGTATAAGCGTGACCAGTTACGACTAAATTGGGAAGTCCTTCAGGCGTGTAATGATTCGATCCACAAACAATCGGATTTTGGGATTTTACTGCACCGTCGATAAACAACGAAACTTCCTGATCTGAGGCATCACTCGGCGTCAAGACTTCCGCTTTTTGTCCGGTCAAATGAGCAAGCCCCTCGGAAATCGGAGCTCCGTTATCGTTGGGAAACTTCTGGGTCTGCGCGCACTCAATTAAGGTTGCCCACAAGGCTTTGTCATGCACACCTTTCCTGTCCAGCTCTTCTTCAGTAATTAAATACTCCGTGCCGTCTCCGGGGAAACGCACAATATAACTGCCTTCCTTTGGACCAAATCGAACCATTTCGGACATCAACCGTTGTCCACGAGGCAGCGATGCAAGAGCCGACATTGAACTTTCGAACCAGCAATTCGGATAGAACATCTGATCGATTCCGCCGGCGCCATCTTTGGCTATATCCGAAGCGCTGAAGACACGCTCGCCTTGCCTTCCACCCTTAGATTTTTCCTTCATCGGCGATGTGGCCGAGGCAACAGCCTGTTTGGCCATTTTCGTAGCTAAGTACTTTCTACCTTCGGGAGTTTGCAACAGCTCTTCCGGCGATTTACCTTTGAACGCAATGGGTTCTGCTTCCTCGCCTCCGCTCTCGCTCGAACTCGCAGTATGTTGCACCGCACCCGGGTAAAGCTTTTGCGCATAAGCAGCCTCAGGCGCGGAAGCAAAGGTGGTCGAAATATATTGGCAAAGTTGCTTAGCGCGCGCTGTTCGATTGCACGCTCTGTTTGCCAACGCAGCGTAATAATACAGGCGGGCGTTTGGCGTTGACGATGCGATTAATGCTTCAAAGGCATCCGACGACTCGCGATACTTCTGTGCGTTATACAGAGCCCAGGC
>PNLN01000226.1 GCA_013823055.1 Cyanobacteria bacterium DS2.3.42 | reverse complement strand
GACCGAGCACCGGGGACAAACATAACTAGCTAGACTAAACAGAACAGATATACCATACTTCCATATGGTAGCATGCTTTTTGCAGCGAGACAACCCAAAAGTTTCTGAGCGCAAAACAAAGTTCAGTTGCTGACACAGCCTGATTTCAAAAAACCCTTATTTGCGAAGAGTCTCTTCCAACTGCTTTCGCCTTTCTTCGGACTCCACAATTTCCATCGCATTTATTGCAGTTCCCAACGGCTGTTTTTTAGAGGCAGTGCCGGCAATATGCAATCCGACCAATCGTGCCACCAAAATCGCGAGATAGAGTTGTCCGGTCACTGCTTCCATCATTGCGCACGAACGCGCTAAACGGCTTACCGGCACAATGTCACCATATCCGACTGTGGACAATGTGCAAAAACTAAAATAGACGAAAACGGGATAGCGATTTTCATGTGAGAGTGCATCGCCGAAATTATTCGTAGCGTCGTAATTGTCTCGATATGCTTGCGGATCACCAGCAGCGACTATCATGTGCAACATCGCAAAGCACAATCCAATCAGCACAAACACGCAGACGCCACCACAAATTCGATTGAAGGTGACGTCGCCTTGAAGAATATCCTCCAGCATCAGGCGCCCGACGTTTGCGAAAAACAACAACAAGACTGTATATGTGGTGTAGTGCAAATAAACCGCATTGATAGACAAAGTCTCAGCAAAGAATCCGACCGCCCACAAGAACGATGCAAGTGTTGCAAGCAGTATGGAAGGAATAGAAACATTTCCCTTTGAGCTTACTGCAACAGATCCAGTCCAGAGCGCAACAAACATCAGAGACCCCACAAGCATTCGCGCCCAAAATCCATGCTCAACAATCGGCGCCAAAATAGTAAGCGCTAATATGGAAGCAAGAAGAGCGAAATATCTTCTGTTGTAGAGCTTGCTGTGTTGCATAGTTCTCGGTTGTTAAAGCAGCAGCAGCGCCACTCCATGCGATTATCCCGGCTAATCAAGAGATTCGCATGACAAAACTGTAATATGACACATGGCAACAGGGGCGTACCTATATATAGCGTGCATTCTCTGCTTATACATTCAGCGTCTTTGCCCTATTGGCAACTATAAGGATTGTCCTATTTAGGCATATCGGCAGGACAGTCAATGTCGGTCAAGCCTTCCGGAAAATCAACCAGATGCACACCATCAGCCTGCTTTATTACAGACTTTGCCCCTGTGTCACCTTTGAGCGCAAGAAGGGAATTGAAATACTGCTTCGGAAACAGTGCCGGCACTCCAACGGTCTCACCATATCGGCAGGCAACAATTTTTTCAGGCTCAAACTTTGAAAGCGACAAGATTCTATCGATCAGACACGCCGACACATGCAGTTGATCGCACACTAGCAGAAGTAGGTGAGATGCCTTCTGACTAATGGCACATTCTGCAGCGAGGCGAACAGACGCTGCGATGCCTTCTTCCCATTGCGCGTTTACCAAGACGCTCACGCCCGGGAGAACTTTTTGTTGCACCACTTCACGATTGCTACCGAGCACAATTGCAACTTTATCAGCAGAGCTATTTACCAGCTCCATTTGTACATGCTCAACCAGGGTTTGAGCGCCGATCTTAGCTATCTGCTTAGGGCTTCCAAAGCGTGTTGATGCACCGGCGGCAAGAATGACCGAAAGGACATTTCTATCCAACTGAAAGTTTTCCGACAGAACACTTCATCGCATTCGCTAAGGATAGCTCGCGCTCATGAATCGCACCGTCAACATCTCGCAAATGCCTTGGAATTCTACCTCGAGCAATTGAATGAATTTCCGCCAAAATAGAAAGCGCGATTTCGCGCGGTGTTTCAGCGCCCAGATCCAATCCCACTGGTGAAAAAACGTTAGGCTCAAAAATTATGTTTTGCAAGTCAGATTCAAATGACTTGAACATCCGCTCAGTACGGGAGCGCGGTCCCATGATTCCGAGATAAGGCGGACGAAGTGACGCCAATTGCTGAATAACATCGGTGTCAATATTCAAATCGTGAGTCATCACGACCGAGAATGAATGCGCAAGTCGTGGATAGGTCTTCACCAATGGTGCCCCTGCGCGCAGTTCGCTGCGAGAAACGCGGGTGACATTCAACCCATATGTTTCGCCGGATGTTTCCAGAATTCTTGCATCTTCACCATCCCCAAAAACATACACGGAAATTGGCGGCTCATAGTATTCTGCAAAAAGTCTTGTTCTCTTTCCATTGAGCTCGGTTTCCACAATTTTGCTGCGGCGCTCTGACAGGACATCGAGAGCAAAGCCTTCCATTCCTTGAAACTTCAATTTGCCGTGGTAGGTAGAATCGCAGCTCGCATTCATTCCATATATAGCACCGGAATCGATACCACCTTCGGAAGTTAATACCGTCAGCAAAGCAGCGGGTCGATCGAGAGATGCAAACCATTCGACAGCATGCATGGCTTGTGCGTTTGGCAATGGCTCAACCAAAATCTCTATCGAGCCACCGCATCCAAAAGGAAATCCACGAATATCATCTTCGGCTGAAAGATCGTAATCAACGATGAACGACTTCTTTTCCCCATCCAATCGACATGCAATGTCCCCTTCAAGGCAACCGGCGGAAAGCCCGCCTCTAAACGAACCGTCATCGCAAATGATCGAGCGAGCCCCAGCGCTTCTATACGATGGTCCGGAAGTTCGAATAACAGTCGCTAACGCACATCGTTTTTCTTGACGCAGGCACTGTTCATAAAACGACAGTATTTCCTGAATTTCGCTCATGATTTTCGACTTCCTGCAATCGTGTCGTCAGTCTTATATTAACCTGGAATTACGTCGTTGCCAGTAAATCTTCAATTTTAATTGGCAAATTACGCACGCGCACTCCGGTTGCGTGATAGACAGCATTTGCAGTTGCTGCTGCAAAACCGGCCAGTCCAATTTCACCAATTCCTCTGGCGCCGTATTCATTCAATTCCGTATTTTCAAACTCGAGGAAATGAACATCGAGAGCAGGTACATCGGCATTCACAGCAACTATATAATCAGCAAAATTGCTGTTGAGTGGCGCACCTTTGCTTGGTTCATAATGAGTGTGTTCAAATAGCGCCATACCAATTCCCATTACCACAGCACCCTCAATCTGGTTACGCCCTGCCTTTGGATTGATTATCTTTCCGGCATCAATGACAGTGACAACTCTGTTGACGCGCAGCCGAGCAATTTCTTCCTGCCACGTTACTTCCACAAAGTGAGCACCGTAAGAGTGCATAGAAACTTTAGGCTTAGCGGTAAATGTGGTGGAAGAAGAACCTTTACCCGTGAGGAATTTAAAATTACCTGCATTGAGAACTTTCTGGAAAGAAATTCCCGCCGATGCCGGTTCGTCCTTTTTGTGGACCTTTCCTTCGGTATAAGTCATGTCCTTTTGCTCAACACCAAAATACTTCTCTCCTGGTGTTTTCACTGCGGCTGCGAGCAATGTCCCAATTACTTTCTCGGCTGCTTTGCTGACCGCTGGTATCAGAGACGCAGTGACCATAGAACCACCAGACAGAGGTCCAGGTGGCAGCGAAGAATCACCCAGGACTACTTCCACTTTGTCCATACTGAGCCCGACTTTGTCGGCGAGTACCTGCGCCAGGACAGTGTATGTACCAGTGCCAATGTCTTGTGTTCCAGTAGAGACTTTCGCGGTACCGTCATTGCGCAATTCAACAGCGACTTCAGCCGGCCATCTTTCAGCAATCCAGGATGCACCTGCCATTCCCCAGCCTAATGTGAGCCCGTCTCGTTTCATCGAGCCAACCCTGGGGTCTCGCTTTGCCCAACCAAATTTATCGGCACCTGCCTTGTAGCATTCGATCAAATGGCGCGATGCGAAAGGTATGTTGATCCCTTCATCTTTTTCAGGCTCATTAATAATGCGCAGTTGCAGTGGATCCATCTTCAATTTTATCGCCAACTCGTCCAGTGCAGACTCAGTTGCAAATAAGCCAGGAACAGCACCAGGTCCGCGCATAGAAGTTGGCGTACCAATGTTGCGTTTTGCAAGAGCGGAAGTTACCCGCAAATTTGCACAACTGTACAGATACTTGGTGCACTCACCGCAGTTTTCTTTAAAATCATCC
Organism: Cyanobacteria bacterium DS2.3.42; assembly: GCA_013823055.1. Lineage (GTDB taxonomy): Bacteria > Cyanobacteriota > Vampirovibrionia > Obscuribacterales > Obscuribacteraceae > QKMZ01. The sequence goes on along the minus strand of PNLN01000226.1, from coordinate 4,874 downwards.
AGAATTGCGGTGTGATTCAAATAATCGTGCTGCAGAGAAGTTAGCTTCCCTTTTTCATCAGCGCTGATTCTTACGCGCTGCTGAGTGCGGGGGCGGTGACCGGCAGCGTGAAAAGTCATTTTGCGACTAATCACCAATTTAATCGGCTTGCGCAATTTCCTCGATACGGCAGCGGCAATTGCACTTTGAGGCCAGGGTGTAATCTTGCCACCAAATCCGGAGCCAAGAAATTTTGAAATAACCTTCACATTCTCCGGTTCAACACCAAGAACTTGTGCAAGAACATTTCTATGATTGACGACGCCTTGCGTAGTTTCATACAAAGTAAAGTTAGGGTCGTCGAACACCGCCACACTCGAATGCAATTCAATGACATTATGTGTCTCGGCTGGTGTGGTGTAGGTTACATCTAATTTCAAGCCGGCATCGTCAAAAGCCTTTTGAGCGTCTCCGCGCTCACTTTCGACATGCACTTTCGAATCGGCCGATAGCAGTGTCTCGACATTCGGTTTCTTTTCGTTGTATGTAACTTTCACAGCCTCAGCGGCAGCAGTTGCCTGCTCAAAAGTTTCCGCCACTGCCACCGCTACGTACTGACCGTAATAGCGAATGATGTCGTCGTCAAAGGGAGGACGATCTTCATCGGAGAATGCACTGAAGTCAGAATTAGGTGCTACGCGGAAAAGCTGTCCGATATTGGCACGATGAAAAACCGCCTTCACTCCTGGCATTTTTTCAGCTTCTTTTGTATCTAGTTTGGCGATAGTGCCATTTGCAATCGTTGCACCTACGGGCACCGCATACAGCATCCCCGGAAAGTTATGGTCAGACGTGTAGATCGCACTGCCGGTGACCTTTAGCGGTCCGTCGATACGCTTTGTTGCTCGTCCGATTGGAGAATTACTTTTGTCTTTGGTGGCAGGCATAGTTGGTCTCGTTTATTTGGAATGCTTAGTCTGGATAAGGAACTATAATCATCTGACTCAGAAGAGTTGGACTAACTGGTCGCCATTTTCAGTGCGTGCGTTAAACAACGTTTTGAAAGTTCAATTTTGAATTTATTCTGGCTTTGCGGTTTTGCATTGCGCAATGCATCTTCGGCTGCCTTGCGGAAATTCGCTTCATTAGCCGCAGCGCCTGATAAAGTTTTTTCCGCTTCAAGCGCTCGCCATGGTTTGGTGCCTACACCACCAAGTGCGATACGTGCACGTGTTATCTTTCCGCCTTCAACCTGGACAATAACCGCAGCCGAGGCCAGGGCAAACTCGTAAGAAGCGCGATCGCGCAATTTCAAATAAACTGACTTACTGTCTGAAGGAAGCCCTTTTACCACGACGTGAGTAATCAGGTCACCAGGTTTCAAAACATTCTCAATATGTGGAGTTGAGCCAGGCAACAAATAGAAGTCATCGATTGCCACTTCTCTTTCGCCTAGAGGACCTTTGATGATGATTGTCGCCTCAAGCGCGGTCAACGCCACATTCATGTCGGAAGGGTTCGTCGCGATACAGCTATCGCTAGTGCCCAAAACAGCAAGGGTACGATTCTCCCCTTCAATCGCCGGGCAACCGCTGCCTGGTTCGCGCTTGTTACAAGCAAAGGCTGTATCACGGAAATAAACACAGCGTGTTCGTTGAAGGAGATTGCCGCCGGTCGTGGCCATATTGCGCAATTGAGCCGATGCACCGGAAAGGAGAGCCTCAGATAAGACAGGAAAGTGCGATTTAACATAGGGATGATTTGCCAGGTCGGCATTTCTAACCATCGCACCAATCTTCAGCCCGCCATCACGGGTGGTTTCAATCTTATCCAGTGGAAGTCGATTGATGTCTATCAAAGTGTCGGGAGTTTCCACGCTCAGCTTCATCAGATCAAGCAGAGTTGTGCCGCCTGCAACAAAGCGAATCTTCGCTCCTTGTTGCGCAGTATCGCTGGAGGACGCTCCTTTGACGGCATCCGAAACATCAGCGGTTTTCGTAAAAGCAAATAGTTTCATCTAATTTTCTCCTACGCTTTCTGACGTACTTGTTGAATCGCAGCAATGATGTTTGGATATGCACCACAACGACAAATATTTCCGCTCATTGCTTCTCTAATGTCATCAACACCGTGTCCGCAGGGCTCGTTTAACAGCGCAGCAGCAGACATAATTTGGCCCGATGTGCAATAACCGCATTGATAAGCGTCGCAATCCACAAAGGCGGCTTGCAGCGGATGCATATTGTCCGGCTGCCCCAGCCCTTCGATTGTGGTGATTTCGTCGCCGTCATGCATTACTGCCAATGTCAGGCATGAATTTACTCGTCGTCCATTTACATGCACAGTGCATGCACCACACTGCCCGTGATCGCATCCTTTCTTGGTGCCTGTAATATTGAGGTTCTCTCGCAAACAATCAAGCAACGTGGTGCGTGGATCAAGCTTCAAGGAATGCTTCTTCTTATTGATCACGAGGGTCACTGGAATCGCTCCGGCAACCGGCGTCAGTGAATCAATTGTTTTGGCTTCTGCGTCCATTTCCTCAGCCTGTGCTCCTATAGGTAGAGTGGCAGCGGCAGCGATACCAGCAGCTCCGAGATGCCGGAGGAAGGATCTACGTGTAACTCCGCTCTTCTTTTCCGGGCGTCGTTGGAAGTCATCTGCATCGCCGTTTTCCCGATTTGCCATGCTCGCTCCTTCTGTTGGCCACCCTTGAATATGCTGTGTTTTGCGTGCTCGCCAAGATACCGCAATTTTCTTATCAAGATGCTGGAAATTAAGGCTCCAACAGATAAAATCCGCTCGGAAGCCCGTTTTTAATGTGGTTGTAATGATCACGCGGGAACCGCCACCTTAAAGCGGTATAGTTACGCCACTCTTGTCTATTTCAGCCTGGAACTTGAAGTCTTGGGGAGAGTCTACCTGTCATCAGAAAGGTGACAGCTATGAAAGATGAGAAGAAAAAGACGCCATCGGAATGGACCGTGATGATTGGCAAAAATCCGAAGAAATTCAGTTCGTTTGAGGAAGCATTGCTCTTCGCTGACACTTCGGAGATCAAAGGAACCAGGGCAGTTGACTTTACCAATTTGCGGATCATTGTTATTCCTTCAATCGACCGCGCCAAGCGCGATCTTGCATCCTAAGCGTAATCGTTTAATGGTTCAATGATGTCTGGATTGCCTCGGGCAAAAACTAGCCCGCTGAATTCGATGGCTTTCCATACAAGAAATACATACTTACATTAGATAAAAGCGGGATATTTCATCTCATTTCTAAGTCATACCTGTATCTCGATTTTTTGCGAGCACCGCTGCGACTTTTTGAGGATATATGCCGTGGATAGAAATTTATATGGAAAAACAGTCGTTATCACCGGCGCCTCCAGTGGGTTTGGCAAGGGATGTGCCTTGGCATTTGCAAAACTGAGAGCAAACTTGGTCCTTGCTGCAAGACGTGAAGACGTGCTCATTGGTCTAGTCGCAGAATGTGCTCATTTGGGCGGAACCGCAGTCGCAATTCCCACCGATGTAGCAGATCCAAATGAAGTTGCAGCTCTATACCGCCAGGCAATTGACTGTTTTGGAAAAGTCGACATTTGGGTTAATAACGCTGGCGCAGCGGCAATCGGCGTGTTCTCAGAAGTGCCGCTGGCTGACCACTTGAAGGTTCTCGATGTGGACGTGGCAGGAACCGTTTGCGGCAGCTATTTTGCCATGAAACACTTTATGGAAAGGGGCAAAGGCACCTTGATCAATGTGGCATCGATGCTGGGAAGAATTTCGGCTCCGTATTATGCTTCCTATTCTGCATCTAAGCACGCGGTTGTCGGACTCGGCGCTTCACTGCGCCAGGAATTGCAGGAGCTAAAGATTGAAAATATACATGTCTGCACGGTTCTGCCCATGGCCATGGATACGCCGTTCTTTGAACACGCAGCTAACTACACGGGCAAGAAGGCAATGCCTCTGCCGCCATTGAACGATGCGCAGGAGGTAGTCGACGCGATTGTCGATCTCGTATTCAAGCCCAAGGCAGAAGTTGCAGTTGGCAAAGCGGCCGGCATATTCAGCGTGTCCGAAGCTCTGGCACCAGGATTGACCGAGACCATGATGGCAAAAAACACACACAAGACACAAATTGAGCAAGCTCCTCCAGCGCCATTCACAAAAGGCAATCTCGACAAACCTACAAACAAGGGTACAGGCGTGCACGCCGACTATAAGAAAGAAGCCTCATGAAAAACAAGCCATTGCAAAACCCAAAAGCCAAGCATCTCCGCACTAACGGGCGAAGCTATTCGGAGCATTTTGTATTCCCAAATAAAATTGTATTTTCACCGGGAACAAAGCTCGACTTGCCTAGTCCATTTAGCGAAACGAAACCAAACATGCTCAGGAGTCAATTATGAAAAAGCGATATACGGTACTGGGAGTCGTGACAGCCCTCTTGCCGAATCTCTATGCTTACGCTGGTGAATCGCAAGCCGGCAGTTTGGCCGGCGGCTCCAGTTCTTCAGGTGCCACCACTCAGCAAGAATCAAGTGCCGGCGGTCAGCCCACTAACACAGCACAGACTGGCCAAAACAGCAGCGGTTCCACAACTAACAACACTCAATCGACAACACAAAGCAACAACCAGGGCGGTGTAGCCCCGTATCAGAAGCCGATCGGCTCTTCAACGGAACCAGTGCAAGGCCACAGTGTGAATTACACTATGCCCGCCACCGCCAAGCCTGTGGTAAAAAGCTATACAACATCGAAGAAGCCGACTAAACGAACTGCTGTGACACGAACATACAGATAAGTTTCCCCCTTCAACTCGTTCTTGGGGACGAGTTGAGGCTCCTCGAACCAATAAAGAAGACGACTACTACCATGGTCGTCTTCTTTATT
>PNLN01000184.1 GCA_013823055.1 Cyanobacteria bacterium DS2.3.42 | reverse complement strand
GAGTGGCTCACTGCTTCCAACCAGCATGAACCTATAGATACTCAGTACATGCGCTATCTTGTGAAACACATCGGTTTTGCCGCTTACCTGCTCTTCTCGTCCACCAGTTGAGAGAATATCTTGAATACGAGTATCAAAATGCTCGATGAATTCTTCCACTGCCAAAGCCTTAAGCTCGCCGCCTGTATCGGATGACGGAGGTGTAATCCGTGCATTGCGATGAAAGAGGGTGTACATCAAACTGTAGTTCGGCTTCTGCTTCGGTTCAAAGGAGATGGCTGCATAGAGGCAATCAACAACGCCTTCGGGGCTACTGAGAAAATCACTCATCGAAATTAATCCAACATACGGAGATGCTATTTTAGCGTTTTTCAACGACTAACTACTATTTCTTTCCCAAGTACCGACTTGGAACGCCCTCCATCAAATTTTTCTCGATGTCTTCTAGAGAGCAATTGTTCGTCTCTGGCACGCGCAAATATGAAAAAACCAGTCCAGCTAAACATATTGCGCAGTAAAGCCAAAAGAGATTTGCCTGCCCCATCATTTCCATCATGCTGAGAAAACTTACTGTTACGACCATATTGCAGCCCCATGCAGAAGCTGCGGCCAGGCTCATTCCCATGCTTCGAACTCTCTGTGGAAAGATTTCCGACATGATCACATAAGGTATCGGTCCCAAGCTCACGGCAAAGGCGGCAACGAATAATGCCAATGAAGTTGCGGCAACCGCACTAACCCATGGTGCCGAACCAGCAAACATCAAAGTTGCACTTAGTATTGCCAGCGATACCACCATTACGCAAAGTCCGCCAAGCAGAAGAGGACGTCTTCCAGCTTTGTCGATAAATCCGGTCGCGACAATCGTAGCAATCACATTGACCGCACCAAGTCCGGCAGTGGCAAGTATTTGAGCGGACGTTCCTTCAAATCCAACCAACTTAAAAATCGCGGGTGCGTAATAGAGAACGCCATCAATTCCAGAAAGATTCTGCACCAAGAACAATCCGGAAGCGGTGATAGCGGCTGGTCTTACTTTCTCACTGAAAAGCTCAGACCAGGCGGCGGTTTCTCCTTTGTTCTCGCTAATCGAGACAATCTCATCTTCCGCCTCCTTGTTGCCGAGTTTCTCAAGGACGATGCGCGCCTCATCGAGCTTTCCATTGACCGCGAGCCAGCGTGGACTCTCCGGCAAAAGCAACATACCAGCGATCAATCCTGCGCCGGGAATTGCTCCAATACCCATCATCGCCTTCCAATTGCCTGCCGGCGACAACAAATAATCCGTGCAATAAGAAAGAAAAATACCGGCCGTGATGGCGAGCTGCACCGCGGAGACGAAAGCACCACGCCACTTAGCGGGAGCTGTCTCAGCAACATACAGCGGTGCCACCATTGTCGCTACACCGCAAGCGATCCCAAGCAGACCACGGAAAATGATCAGAGTAGTTTCGTTGGGCGAAAGTGCACAACCAATAGCACCGACCAGACAAATTAATCCCGCCAGCTGGATGACCAGGCGCTGTCCAAGCTTGTCTGTGAGCGGACCACTAAGAAAAGCACCGATCAACGCGCCGACGAGAATTGATGTAACTACCAATTCTTGACCAACTGTTTTGAGCGAAAAATCTTTGGCGATGAATTCCAACGCGCCCGCCACAACTGCAGTGTTATAGCCAACCAACAAACCACCCAGTGCGGGAATGGCGCCCAAAAGGATAAGCAATTGTTTTTGCGAAAGCCCTGCCGTACTCATATTTTTGCAGTGCGCGCAAGTCTCGCATGCTTGTCAGCAATGATTTTGCGAGCAAGGCGCAGTGAGCATGCCGTAATGGTCAGATACGGATTGGCAGCGCCCTGATTTCTCCAGGTGCTTGAGTCGGCGCAATAAAGATTTTGGTATCGCCAGAAACGTCCATTGGGATCTGTGACACTGTTACTGGGATCTTTGCCCATTCGCAATCCGCCGATTTCATGCAGCGCGCTACCGGGAGGATTCTCCTTCATCCGTACAACTTCAGCACCGAGCGCTTTGCCAACTTCTGGCATTCCAGCCATCATGGTCTTGATCAGTTCGCGGTCTTCATCAGAGTGATCGATAACAACGCAATATTCGCTTTTTCCACCACGCGGACATTCGCCACTTTCGAGCAATTCCACACGATTGTTCTTCTGAACGCTGCCTATGCCGAAGCAGTAGAAGAGAATGTTGGTGCCTTCTTGATGATGATCGAGCCAAACTGTCGAATGGTAAGGGCTGTACCAGTCTGCATCGAATGCGCCCTGGATCTGCACCTGGTATGGGAGTTGTTCTGTCGCTGCAAGCAAAATGTAGAGCGGCACTCCAATTGGCTCGCGCAGCTTCATGAGACCTTGCACGAAAAGATGGTCGCTCACATACTTGCCGACCAAATCACTCTCTTTGTCCAACCCGGATACTAGTGCAAGTCGTGTTGACTGAATGCCACCACAAGCAAGAATTACGTTTTTCGGTGTCAACTCATAGCGTTTTTTAGTCTGTGTTTCCAACAAATGCAGCTTGGAGATTTTCTCGCCATCGGCCTCAATCTTCACAACAACGGTATTGGCGAGCAGGCTTACTCCCTGTTTCTCACCAAACGGCACGAGTTTTCCACTGCGCAAAAGTCGGGCAACAGAACTATCAAATCCATGCGAGATATGACCATTGGCGACACTCTCCGTGTCCACGCTAACTGGAGCATGTATCGCGTTAAATCCCGAGTTGCGCAACTTCTCCATCGCAGCGTACTGCCAATCGCTCTTTATAAAATGCGGTCTGTTTGGCGCGCTTCCGGACACGTGAATGATCCGCTCAGCTTCGTCGTAGTAAGGAGCAAACTCTTCATATGAAAAAGGCCAGTCTGCAAAATCGCTAGGAATAAAACGCGGAGCGCATCCACCCCAGAAAACAGTCCGACCGCCGACTAAAGACCAGGCGGTGTTGTTTTTGATAAGCGGTGTCGCTTCTCGAGAATTGAAGTTTTCTTCCGAAATCCACGACGTATCGTATTTCACAAGTGCATGAATTTTGGGCACAATCTCGGGCTGACTGCGAAACGGAGAGGTTCCGACGTGATTGGCGGTAATGAATGGACCCGCTTCAATAATTACGACGTTGAAACCGGCCGAGGCAAGTTCCACAGCGCTTGTGACCCCGGCAGTACCGCTGCCAATTACGAAATAATCGACTTTGTCGGCGGCTTTTGCAACCGCTTCGATATCACTTTCAAGTATGGACGCCAGCATGTTTAACCCTCGACCATGCAGTATACTATGGCTCGTTCTAAGGCGCGGGTCCGTCTGCAGGTTAAACCACGACGGGCACGCAAGCGCTTCTCTGTGCCTTTTAGGCTACAGCTTTGCAGCGCCAACAGAATCCAAATTTCGAAAGCAAGTCAAGCAAATCCCCAGGATTAAAAGGAGCGATGCGATGCCAAATGTTCAGCAAACTGAGGCTGTTCTTGCCATAAATGGCGGTGAGCCTGTTCGCAAAGCACCATTGCCGTGGGAGCTTCCGGGCGCTCACTGGATTGGCGACGAAGAGCTTGATTTGGTAGTAAAAGTCGTCAAAGCCAAAAGCCCATTTCGATTTTACGGATTGGATAGTCAGGAGATGGTATCCAAACTGGAGGCAGCCTGGTGCAAGCGTTTTAATCGCAAGCACAGCCTGGGAGTTTCCAGCGGAACATCAGCCTTGCGCATCGCCTTAGCCGCATTCGGTGTCGGACCCGGTGATGAAGTGCTCTTGCCAGGATACATGTGGGTGAGCTGCATCGGAGCGATTGTCCTGCAAGGCGCTATTCCAAAGCTCGTAGACATCGATGAAACCTTCTGCATGAACCCAGATGACCTCGTCGCCAAGATCGGTCCGAAGACCAAGGCAGTCCTGGTAGTCAACATGAGTGGAGCGCCGGGGCACATTGAAAAGATTGCCAAGATCGCGCACGAGAAAGGACTTAAGGTTTTGGAAGATTGCGCGCAAGCACTCGGCTCAAGTCACTTCGGCAAGCCTGCCGGCTGCTTCGGCGACATCTCTATCTTCAGTTTTCAATTGAATAAAAACATCACCAGCGGAGAAGGCGGCATGCTTCTCTGCGATGACGAAGAACTCTACAAGCGCTGCGTCGCGATTCACGATCTGGGCTACACGCGCAGTGACGAAGGGCGCTTGATGCCTAACGACGAGCGCTATCAAATGTGGGGATTTGGTTCGCGCATGAACGAGCTGTCGGGCGCAATGCTTTTGGCACAACTTGGAAAGTTGGACCAGATAACCGGAGCAATGCGCAACGCAAAATGGAAGATCCGTCGCGCACTGGAAGGAACACCCGGCCTATCTTTCAGAAACATTCCAGATCCTGATGGCGATAGCGGACCTTTCATGATCACCATGTATCCCAACAAAGAAAAATGCCTGGAATTCACAAAGGCGCTCGTGGCAGAAGGAATTCGCGGACCGGAAGGCAGCATGACTTGTATTCCAATGTCGGACTGGGGAATGCACTGGTATTACAACAATCCCAGCCTGGTGAAAAAACGCTCGATCTCAAGTGAAGGTTTCCCGTGGACTCATCCGGCAAATGATTTTGGAAAAGGCTATTCATACGAAAAGGGAACTCTTCCAAAATGCGACGAACTTTCTGAGCGCAGCGCGATGCTTGCAATAGCGTCGACGCTAACGGACAAAGACGTCGAAGACATCATTGCCGCTTTCAAAAAAGTAGCGGCGACGGTTCTCGCGTAACGCGTGGTCTTCCGTAGGGGCGATGCCATGCGTCGCCCGGTTTGAATCGTTAATTACCGAAATCGAAAATTGTCGTCTGTCTGTATTCATCACCGGGGTGAAGAATGACGTTTGGAAAATTGCTGTGATGAACAGAATCTGGGAAGTGCTGTGTTTCCAGGCAGATAGCGTAGTACTTGTTGTAAGCGCCGCCCAAACCTGTCACAGATCCGTTTAACGAATTGCCCGTGTAAATCTGAATGCCGGGTTCTGTCGTATAGACGCTAACACGCCGACCGGACGTCGGCTCACTAACGACAGCAGCAAGAGCCGGCTGTTCGTCTGACTCTCTCACAACAAAATTGTGGTCATATCCGCCGATTTCCATTTCGCCAATTCGACTTCCAATGGTTCGTGGTTGTCTAAAATCAAGCGCGGTACCTTCCACGGTAGCAATCGCACCTGTCGGAATAAGGTGTTCGTTGACGGGCGTGTAAGAGTCGCACGATAGGGTCAATTCATGATCCAAAATATCTCCATTGCCGGCACCTTTGAGATTGAAATAGCTATGATTTGTCAGATTGATCGGAGTCGACTGATCTGTCGTGGCACTGTATTCGATGCGCAATGCGTTTTCCGGTGTCAGTTCATACGAGACATAGAGTTTCAAATTCCCAGGAAACCCTTCCTCCATGTGCGGGCTCAGATAAGACAGCAGAACAATAGCTCGTCCAGATTCATCAGGGGCTTCCACGGCCCAGAGTTTTTTATCAAATCCGCTGATGCCACCATGCAAACAATTTTCTCCATTGTTTGCCGCAAGCTGATAATTCCTTCCATCCAAATTAAAGTTTGCACCGGCAATGCGATTTGCATATCTTCCAATTGTGCCACCAAGGTGTGGATGTTTCGCCAGGTAAGGAGGCAGTTCTGAAAATCCCAACACCACATTAGCGGAATTGCCATTCGAATCAGGTACATGAAGCTGCGCGAGAATCGCACCATAATTGGTTATACACGCTGTCATACCGCGATCATTTTTGAGAGTGAAAAGCCAGACTTTCTCGCCTGTGGAAAGTTGTCCGAATTCTTCCTTCTTGCAGTCAACACTCATTTTGATACCACCATTTGATCGACTAAATGCAGCAGTCTAATACGTTCATCCAACAGTTGCTCAGGAAGCAATTTTTGTTGGCGGAGCTTTTTTCTATGAATCAGTTCACCAACGAAGTTTCCATTTGTATAAAGCAGCGCGAGTCCATTTCCGCTTAGAGCAGTAATTGAACCAGCGTATGAAAGGCTAGCACCTTTACGCTCATCGCCTGGATAGCCGTAAAAAGCGGTTGCAGCGGCAATATCCTGCACAAGTCCGGTGGCGCCAATTAATGGTCCTACGCGTTTTCCTTGTGCAGCGACTTTACTGCGGTGGCGCAGCTCAGCAATCTGCTTGTCCATAATAGCGTCATAGCGCTCAGACCACATCAGATAAGCCGCAATGCGCGATTGAATTGAGGACGCTGCGGTAAGCGCTCTGTCGTCAGCGGCATCAGTGACAATTCTCAATTGTGCCATTGCGGCTTTTGATTCAGCTTCACCATAGTGCAAATGGTCTTTCAATCTTTTTCGTAGTTTGTTTCGCCAAAATTGACCAATGCGCTTACCGGCATAAGAACTAGCAGGGGCATTAATAACATTGATGCTGTCACCAACAATAGAAACGTTAGCAGCCGGGCCAGCCAGTTTGTCTCTGCCAGGGTTTAGCGATTTAAGGGCAATCACGTTTCCAGCGACTGCACAACCACCGGCAGCAACATCGAGCATGTAATACACATTTGCTCCTGCCTGACCCGACTTCACTTCTGCATAAAGATCAACAAACTCCGATAGGCACCAATCTCGGAAGCACTCTAAAACAGTATGTTCAGCCCTGTTGATCGCAAGCGCGCGCAACTCAGGATGCTCATCCAGAATTTTCTTGCGCTGAGTAAGCAACTCGTCAATTTCTTTAATGCGGGATTCCACAACCTTCACTGCAGCAGCTGGGTTATTACCAGTCTTGATATTTTTTAGAGTCGTATACCCATTCGAGCACAGCTCGAGAAACGAACTTCCCGGTCCCAGGATGCTGGCTATTAGCGCTAAATTCAAAGCGTGTCGGACTTCGCCTTTAGTACTATCTGTCGACGACGGACGCGCTGTCGATGTGCCTCCACCAGGAGACTGACCAATATCACCATCGCCGCGTCCAAAGTCGGTGATGTTCGACTTCAGCCCCTTTTTCCCCACATCTGTAAACAAAATATTCGACGCCATACTGCAAGAAGTAGACGCAACTTGAAACGCGAAGTATCTAAGCCTGCGGAATTTTGGAGTTGCGGTTCCAATCTTTCGATACTGCAAGTAGTACCGCTCAAGATCTACTTCCTTACGAAATATCTGGTTGGTTAGCTCTTCGACCTGGATTTCCTCCGCCGTGAGTTCAGGCGAAAGAGAAAACGCTGCGGGAACACAAAGGAAGAATTGCAAGCTCAAAATAATTGATATTGAGACTTTCGACAATTCGGTTCCCTGCTGCTTTGGCAGCTGTTTTGACAGCTGCTTTTATTTGCTTGCTGATGAAATGTTCTTTGGAAGATCAGCGTTGATGGTCATGCCATGAATCTTGTACTCTGACTTAGCACCGACCTTAACCAACTTTACGTGGGTCATCCAGAGATGCCCGCCGCCCATCATTATGCCTTCATCACGGCACCACAAGTCTTTCTCAGGAGTGTCGCGAAACAGTTCGAGAATTCTTGGAGTGAATATTGCATTGTAGTTTGCGGCCAATTCTTTTTCGCTGCGGAAACTCCGTGTGCCGCTTCGCTTGGCATTATCGCCATTCCACTTGATTGACACAGGGTATTGAAACATCTTGCTGACGCCTGCGTTATCCGCTTTACCGAGTGCAGAACGCAAGGTTTCATAGTAGGCAGCGAACAAATCAGCCTCATCAACGGCAGCAACAGAGTATCTCGTTGCCCGTGTCAACTTAGCATCGCTTAGAATTTTGGCGGATTCTTTGGTCTTGCCGGTTGCGCTATACACCTGACTTAGACCTTTGGCTGCGTCCATTAGCACAGGATAGTTACCGCGATATAGCTGAACATTCGAGTCGTAGCTTTCGCGATAATACTTCTCGGCTTCTTTGTACTTTTTCCATTTGAAATAGCAATCACCCAGACGGGTCAGCGCCAACAACTTAGGTTCGTTTTCGCCTATACCTTCGGTAATTTTCACTGACTCCAAAAGCTTTTTCTCGGCGTCGGCAAATTTGCCGCTATCGATGTCGGTCTGAGAAGCAGGATAAAGCTGCTCAAATTTCTTTTTCTTTTGCGCTATCAGCTTATCAATATCTGCATTCATCTTGGCTACAGACTCAGTAGCCGCAGACGCCGATTTGGCAGTGGTCGGTTTAGCGCTCGCAGGTGCCAAGAGAAAAGCAGGCGGAGTCAGCCCAAACGCAATCAAGAGGCACGCGGATGAAAGAATATGTTTATGTGTTTTCATGTGGACATGATAGCAGGAGCCTGTCAGGATATGAAGCACCTGCGAGCGAAAGCATTCTTAACGGCAATCGAAACGGCATTCGAAACGGCAATAGAACGGTCTATCGAAAGACTATCCCTCTTCGCTCAAATTCCAGCCTTTCCGAGACATCTTGCGCTGCTTTTTGCGAAACAAAACGTTCGACGATCCAAAGTCCAAGATCAAGACTCGCAGTGATACCACTGGCAGTGATAATGTCACCATCATCTACGACTCTCGCTGCTACGTATTTAGCACCACAATCAATCAATTCTTGCACTGCTCCATGATTGGTAGTCGCGTTTCGATTTTTCAATAGACCTGCTTTTCCAAACACCAGCGCTCCCGTGCACACAGAAGCCAATGTCACCCCTGAGGCATGGCAGTCTTTCACAACTTCAAGGATTGTTCCTTTCTGTGCTTCGGCCCAGGCGCCGGCTGGAGAATGTGAAATCCAACCACCACCCGGAACCAGCAGAAGATCAGGCTTTTGCTCAAGCGAGAACGCAGCGTCAGGAACCAGCTTAGTTCCATAAGCAGCAGTCACAATCTGTTGTTCATATAACGAACGTGTCACCACCGAAAGTCCCGCCATTCGCAAGGTTTCAAACACGCCAAAGAAGTCGAGTTCGTCAAAACCATCAAATAACAATGCGTCGATTTTCATTCTTCAAACCATCTCCTGGAAAAGCAGATACGGCAGCTCGCTCATGCCTGTCTTTTCATATGCA
>PNLN01000268.1 GCA_013823055.1 Cyanobacteria bacterium DS2.3.42 | reverse complement strand
CCATGCAGAATAATGCCATCATCTTTCTTGTCTTCATGAAATCGAACTTCCTCAAATTGATTGACTCAAACATTGCTCAAAATGCAAACAAGTCTTCTGATAATCCTTTATTGGTTTCCAAATTTTGAAAGAGTACAAGGGCATGCGGAACACCGTTTTGAAATGTATGCCAGCCAACCGGCGTTTTGGTGTCATTGCTGATGTATAAAACTTCCAGGATCTGGCTGTCCGCTGCTGGTCCTTCTCGCAAGACGATGATGCTCACTTGCTGCGGAAAAGCCTTTACAGTGGCTGCCGGTGTCATAGTTGCCGATGCGCCCTTGTTAATGCTGCTTGCTAATACTTCATAGAGAGAACCGAAATCGCTCTGGGCGAGGCTATAGCCTGTCGGCAGCTGCAATGTGCGCGAATCTTCCTTGAGCGTGATTTTCATGAAACTGAGCGCACCTCCGCCGCAGCCTTTAATTATTCCGCTGGAATCTCTTACTACCATGGAGCCGTTGCGGTAATCCTTCGTTTTGATTACTGCTTTGAACAAGCCGCGATATTTATACAGATATTCCGCACCGCCGTAGTCTTTCCAGACGTTATTCTTGCGTGTGTACAGGCGGCAGTAGCATTTGTAGTCGCGCAGCCTTAAGGCTTTGTCCTTCAATGAACCGACAAAAGCCGGCGTCACGCTCGACTTGGCCAAGCTGCGTAAAGAGTCGGCATCGGGCAAGCTTGATTCCACGTCGATGTCTAAAGACGCCTGGGCAAATGGAGAGCAAATCGAAAACAAGCACATAGTGCTTACTACGAATGCAAAAACTATCTTCGAGCGTAATTCCATGACCTTGCCTTTATGCTCTCGCGCGCGCTAGACAAATGCGAAGTGCTTATTTCTAGCATATTTTCTTCCATCTACGGTTTTCGCTTCGGGCTCTTTGAAAGGACCAGTTTTTCCAGATCGCCGCAATTGCATTTGTGGTGGGGGTCGAAACTCATCGATGTGCGAAATGCCTTGACCGCCTCAGGCACTTTGCCTTCTGCCATAAGGTAGTAGCCAAGGTATCGATGACCTTCAATCGTGCGCGGATTCAACTCAATTGATCTGTTGATGTGTTTTTTAGCTTTTGCCTTTTCGCCCAATTGCAAATAAGACCAACCGAGATTTGCTTCGGCAAAGGCGTCCGGTTTTTGGTCGGCCAACATGCTCCACAATCCTATTGCTTCCTTGAATTCGCGCCGGGTCGTGTGAAACTGAGCCAATTTGCGAGTTTCAGAACTGTTACTGGTAGCTTTGGCATTTGGCTCGAAACGCGCTTTGGCATTTGGCTCGAATTGCTCTTGCGATTTTGACTTGAGCGCCGCTTTTGATTTTGGCATGAGCGCCGATTGCGAATCAGTCTCCTGCCCGTGCGACTGAGCAGGCCAGAGAGAGCCCGCGCAGAAACCCAAGATGGCAAAAAAAGGTAAAGCCCTTGTGAGCAAGCTTATCGGCTTTAGTTTTTGCTTGAGTTTTTGAGGAGGGCGCAAATCGACATCACTTCAGAGCGCCCGTATAATCCAGGGAGATACCCGAATGACTGTTATGGCGTCCCTGGATTGACTGGCGCAGGAAGCCCAGGGCCCAATCGTGCAGCTGATTCCAGCCTACCACTCTGCGCATGGAATTCATGCGTCGGCGTTTTTCTTCTGCTTCCATGCCGAGCGCTTGAGCGATCGCCTGGGCAATGCTGTCAGGCCTTTCCGGATCGACTAAAAGCGCACCTTGAGACAATTCTGCCGATGATCCGGTCTGTTTGCTCAAAATAAGCGAACCTTGCTCGTCTTGTCGACAAGCCACGTATTCTTTGGCAATCAGATTGAGACCGTCTTTGATCGAGTTGACCAAAAGTACATCGGCAGCCTGATACCAGGCGGCCAGATCGTTTTGATCCAGGTACTCATTGACTGTGAAAATCGGCTGCCAGCCGTTCGACTGAAATCTCGAATTGATTCGGGCGATTTCTGATTCAACTCTGGTTTCGTAATTGCTCTTAGGCGTGCCCGGCGTTTTTACCGCGTGACAGACCTGCACGTAATGGAATCTGCGCAGCCAACTATCATGCGTTTCAAGAAAACGCTCGAGCCCATGCAGTTTTTCCAGCACGCCTTTGGTGTAGTCAATGCGGTCAACGCCCAGAAGCACCTGGTTGGCCAGTTTGTGTTTGACGCCAATCGCTTCGGATTTCGGTTTACTTTGTTTAGCCAATTTTTGCCAGAGCGAAAAGTCGAGACCTAATGGCATTACAACGACGCGCGTATGTGTGCGCCGCCGGCGCACTTCCATCTTCAGCACATCGACTTGAGCGTTGGGAAAAAGCTCCTTGACTGTATTCAAGAAATTCGTGGCGTACTCGGTGGTGTGAAAACCGATTAGCTTGTTGCACAAAAGCGCATCTACGAGTTCTTTGCCCACAGGTGAGTTGACGATTGCTTCAGGCTCCGGCCATGGCACATGCCAGAATTGACAGATGATCAGTCCGGCTTGCATAGACATAAGCGGTGCTGCCAACGGCACTTGATAGTCATGCAACCAGCAAAGGGTGGGAAAACTTTGAGAGGAAACGCTCATTGAATCGGAGGCGACAATTTCATTGACCTGGCGAAATGCTTTCCAATTCTCGGCGTCGAAGACGGCTTTGTCTGTCATCCCGTGAAGCAGGGGCCAGAGATATTCATTGGCGGCTTTCTTGTGGCGCTCTGCCAGCATTGCCGGAACTTTGGGTGAATAGAAGGAGAAACCTTCAGGGGGCTCGTCGTGAGACGGCAGAGATTGCCCTTCGATGGCAAACCAGTGAACTTTAGTGCCCAGCCGTTTTACTACCGGTTCAAGACTCTTGGAAACCCCGCCTGACTGTCCTGGTCCGTGGTACGAAATTACCTTCAACGTCGGTAAAAACAGCTCCAGTTCTTGAAAATCTTCTCGCGAGAGAGGGGTTAGAAGCGGTGGCGACTGGAGCGAAGAAGGCATTCGTGTGAGGTACTCCGGAAGAGTGGACCTGTCAGAAGCCGAGAATGACCTCGGTCAACAGGTGTGCAGGGTTAGGCCTATTTTTTGAAAAACGAACGACTCAAAATGTTTTCAGCCTTGCAAAAAAAGGCTTGGAATCTTGAAAGCTAAATGTTTCCGTCAACGCCGACAGAAATCTCAGCTGGCTGAGTCTGTCGTTTTTGCCCAATGTCCTAGATTCGAATTCGCCACGCGCGGCTGAAAGTTAGCTAGGACAAGAGTCCGCCGCCTTTCGAAATTAGGGTGCCGCAGAGTTCCAAATGCAAATTCCAGATACCTATAAGGTAAGGTATATGCGCTGGGTAATCAAGTTGATCTTTCTTCAATTAATCCCGCCTTAACACACTTTAACGATCCCTGGCGCTGATACTACCAGTGGTGCCACGCTGAATCGAATTTCGCGGCCTAGTCCAAAAGACCCGGAAGGTTGACAATTTCAACTCTCCTGCCTTTGACGTCGACGGTCGGCACAATCGCTTTTACGAATGGAATCAGTACTGTGTCAAGCTTCTCGGGGTTTGCGCATTTCATTTCCAGGAATTCACCGGATTCGCCGACGATATCGCATATGGTGCCAAGTTTTTCGCCTTCACTGGAAAAAACGTCAAGACCGACCAGATCGCGCATCCAAAACTCATCTTCGACAAGGTCTCGAATCTGTGTTCTTTCGGTGGTTATCAATGCTCCGAGAAGTTTTTCGGCTTGTGTTCGATCGCAAACGTCTTCGAGCTTTACGAGCATGTGCCGTTTTTCGTACTTCATGCTTTCTACTCGGTGGTGCGATTTTGCACCATGCGCGGTGGCGAGAGAAACTGATTTAACGGCGTTCAGAAGATCCGGATTGTTAGTCTCCAGGCGCACCTTGAGCACACCTTTCAAGCCGAGCGCGCCAACTACGCGTCCAACAGTAAAGTCGGTATCGGGCAATGTTTCTTTCATCTCTGACATTATTTGTTCTTCTTTGAACCGGCGGAGCCGGCTGCGGTACCTGCGCCCAGGATAGTCTCCTGGTTTTCCGACTTCCATCTTTTGAATAATTGATTGTCGAAGCCGAATTGATCGAGTACGCGCCCGACTACAAAATCAATCTGGTCCTGAACGCTTTCAGGTTTGTGATAAAAGCCCGGGGAAGCGCATGAGACAATAGCTCCGGCTTCCGAAAGTGAAAGCATATTCTTGAGTTGGATATGACCGAACGGCATTTCTCTGACTACGATCATGAGAGGCCGCCGTTCTTTGAGACAGACGGCTGCGGCCCTGTGGATAAGGTTTTCAGTGAGGCCTGCTGACAGTGCGCCTAAGGTGCCCAAAGAACAAGGCACCACCGCCATGCCTCTGGTTTTGTAAGAGCCGCTGGCCACGGTGGCTCCATAATTGGTCAGGGAGTGTACAGTCAAAGGCACATCTGGAGCCAGCTTGAGATACTTCAACAACTCTTCTTTCAAGTTTTCGCCAAAGATCAGATCGTTTTCTTCTTTCATCACCATTAATGCTGCTTTTGAGACAAGCAGCTCGATAGGCTGATTTTTCGAGAGAAGAAATTGGACCAGACGCAGTCCATATACGGAGCCGGATGCTCCTGTTATCGCCACGACAAAAGGCAGCAAGCCTGTGCTCTCGGCGTGTCTATCACCGCTCAAAATCATGTCACCAGTCCCGGGTTTTAGAAGTCGTTTCCCGGCGCTTTTTGACCATCCGCTGCGCCGGATGGCATTGTACCACCGCTGCCGCCAATCCCCTGTCCACCCTGAGCCGGCTGACCGCCGCCTTGTTGACCTTGAAAGATCTGGTTGCCTTGTATGAACGAGCCCTTTTGCGGCACATCCGGGATCAGCGGTTGTTCGACCTGTTGCTGTGAATCTTGATCTTCTTCGTCCGCGACTTTGCTGCCGCGCTTGGCAAAGCGCCTGCCGCCGTTTCTTTCAATGCGCTCTTGATCATCTGCCGGTGCATCTAAAACACTCGCGCTGCTTGCCGCCGGCGCGATGCCCATTTTGAAAGGAGCATCTATTCTGATGGAAAGTGGCGAGCCCTGAACGATCCAGAGATTGCTATTTTTCTTGACCAGAGAACGAATGTGCGCAGTGCCCGACGTCGTATTACCGGCTTGTCCAGTTCCATAAATAGCGTCGCGCATGATGTCCTGCGGCGTCACCAGTTTTGGCGGTTGTCCCGGTCTGGTGCGAAATCTTTGCGCCGCTCCCGGGGCTACTGCTTCAAAGGAAGTCGGCGTGCCGACATAGGCTACTCCGTGACCCAGGTGCGTGTTGGGACGTTCCCTGCCCTGTCTGCCACGGCCGCCACCGCCACCTTGCGCCATGGTTTCACCGGCAAGCGATGCTACCATCGGGTAGGTAACTCCGTCAGGCGTGCGCAGTCCGGAAAGCTGAACGCGCAATTTTCCTGTCGGTTTGGGAAAACCTCTCTGGTGCGGTAAACGGCTTGATGGAATACATTCGACAACCTCACCAATGACTGCAGAACCTGCCGGAATCAAGACGTCTGTGCCATTGGCCAGAATCGGTGATGATACTTCCACTTCAAAACGTTCGCCTGGCTTGCTTATTGAAGAGCCGATCGTATGGTCTATGCGTCCTTCAAAGTCGACTCCAATTGGAATAATCACCGTTTTGCCGTGCATTGTGTGAGCGCCGCGGTAAAGACTCTCTGATGACTGACTGCGCTGGGCGTCGGCTGGATAAACAAATGGACCGGCGACAACGGAAAGTGCGGCGCCGATGCTCAAGAATGCTGGTAGTAAAAGATTTGTCTTCATTTCTAAAGCCCTCGATAAGGCATTGTAGATCATTGATTGTAAGAGCGCCCTAAAACTGGTTCTGAGGCGTTTTTCGGTGAGCGCATTGCGGTCAGCTTTTTTCGGTGGCATCATCGTGCGAACCATCGCCACCGCCATTATTGCCATTGCCATCCGGCGGCGACTCGTCCTGATTGGCAGCGCTTGTCTGGCCGGCTGCCGCTTTTTGGCGCATCCGGTTGACCGCCCGCCGGGCCATCATCATATTCAAAATGTAAGCAGCTGCCAGAGCCACCACAATCAGTATCACCATGCGGGCCAAGCCGGCAACATATTGAAAAACTGCAGGCAACATAATGCCGAAAGCGGCCAAAATAATCAGGCTGCCCCCTATTTTGACCAGTAAATTATTGTCTTTTCCTTCGCTCAATATTGCTCTTCCACTTTCAGATACTGGGCAAATCGGTCGATTACCTGCGGAGCAATCAGCTTGGCACCAGCCCACCAGGCGGCACCTATGAAAACCGGAACGACCAGAACGCGCACCAGCGGTGGTAAAAACCAATAGAAGAAACTGGACATAACGCAGGCTGCGCCCACGGCAATGGTAATTGAGAAACGCTCGATATAACGCTCTTGCTCGGCGCGTGTGAGCTGCTGGAACGTCCTACCGAGAAGATTGAGGTAATTCTTCCAGAGCTTCTGAAGACCGCCTGTGGAGTCCTTCCAGGCTTGAGTCTCCTGGATATTGCGCGGTTTATTTCCGTCCATCGGACGGCGCGATGAGGGCCTTTCAGCCGGCGGATAATTATCGTCGCCGCCTCCCTCAAAATTGCCTCTGCCGCCTTTGAACTGTTTCACACTCATCTCCTACTCCTTGCTGCTCCTTAATATACTTCCGAATTTGGCAAGTTTTTTAGGGTCTATCACTCTCTTTCCCAAAAGTCAGCTATTTACTCGATTTTGATTTTTTGGGTTGCTTCTTCAACTTGGCTAAATTGGACTCCACTTCCTTCCTCAATGGATTTGCGTCATCGGCAGCTTCAAGAAAGGCAGTTGCATAATCGATTGCTTTATCGGAATCATCCCGCTCTGTCTTTGTGAAAAGTGAAAATAGCCCATAGTAAGCAGCCGGATACTGCGGGTCGTGGATAAGGGCCTGGTTGTAGTGGTCAATAGCCACTTCCGGGATTTTCCATGTGGCATCACCCAACTTGGTTTGGCGCGCGGCTTCATTGCGCTGGCTCTGAATCTTGCTAATACCTTGCTCTGCGCGATTGGTCACTTCCGTGATTTCTTTGGCGTAGGTGTACGCTGTTTCGGCAGAGCGCAGGTCTCCATCGTTCAAAGCCAATTCACCTATTGTGAGAAGGTCGTAGGCATCATCTCGATGAGTGTTAATAACTTGAGCGAAAATCTCACGGCCATCTCTGAATCGTTTCTGCGTCAGCGCCTTTTCAGCCTCATTCAATTGAATGTCTTCTTGCAGCTTCTTAGCGCCCGGCTTAACCAGTGAAGCTTTCACAGATACCGACTGCTCAGTGACTATATTTTGCAGCTTGTCCATCAGCTCTTGCGTACCGGGTGGATACGTACCTTCTTTGCGAGCTTTGCGATGGTAAACCCTGGCCAATCCTAGAAGAGCGCTTGGATCGTCCGGTTTCGACGAAAGAATTGTTCGATATTCAGTTTCTGCTACGTCTAATTTGTCCTGACGCAAGGCCAGTTCTGCCAGCGCATTTCGCAATTGCATATCGTTGGGAAGAATTTCCAGGGCGTTATGCATTTCTGCAATAGCAAATTCACCGTCGCCTCTGAGCGCATAATATTCACCCATGTGCTGGTATGGGTCGGGTATGTGCGGATCGAGTCTAATGGCTTCTTTCCATGATGCAAGTGCGGCCGGACCATCGCCCTGCCTTCTATAAATGTCACCTTCGACAAGGCTCCATTCTGCACTTCTTTCCGACCTCGGCACATTGCGCAGTTGCATGAAAGCCTCTTCGTTTTTGCCCTGAGCCAGAAGGACACGCGCTTTTTCCAGGTAGGCCGGATAGTGCTTCTTGTCCAGGGAAAGAGCTTCGTTGACGATCTCTTCTGCGTCCTTGTCCTTTGGATCGACGCGCAATAGAGCGTGCGCCCAGAGCGTCAGATTGGTGACATTCCGGTTCATCTCGGCACTGGTTTTGAGCGGCTCGATGGCGCCTTCTGCATCGTCCTGGGCAAGTTTTACAAGACCCAGTGTAGAGTGGGCAATGACTGTTTCGGGATTGGCTTTGATAGCGCGCTTGCACAAGGCTTCCGAGGCGTCCAAGTAAGCATCGCGTTTGGCCGGAGAGGCAACCTGCCGAGAGTGAACGTACGAAACAAACCCTGCGGCCGCCATTAGATTGATATTCTCTGAGTATTTGTCCTTTGCCTGCCTGAGCAGTTTTTCCGCTTCAATAATCTTGGTGGGAAAATTCTGTTTTGCTAAAGCTACAGCCAGACCTGCGTGCGCGTCACCGGACTCGTCGGATTTTGTCAGCGCTTTGTATGCTTCTTCGGCCGCCTCGAGCTTTCCTTCCATTAAGAGTTGGTCGGCATCAGCAATCGATTTCTCTGCATACGAAGGCTGAGCGACGACAAATGAAAGGCAAAGAGAAAGAGCCACGAAACTCGCGGCGGCAGATGCTTTATTGATGTTGGGTTGCCTTTTGTGGTTCATTCTATAGCTCTGAAACTACTCCTCAGTCTTTTTCAATGTCTTTCAATTTCTTCGCTACTTTTTCTGCTTCCTTACTATCTCCCAGCTTTTGCAAACAGTCTGCCAACTTTTTGAACGGTAATGGCAATTTAGGTGCGATAGTACACGCATCCTTCCAGCTAGAGGCGGCGCCGACGAAGTTGCCGGCTGCTTCTTGTTTTTCAGCTTCAGTCTTAAGCGGCTGGATGCGCGAAAGATCAACCTGATTCATTGCATCTTTTGCTTCCGGGTCTTTCAGGTTGAATGCCATTCGATAGGCTGAAGATGCATCATCCAGGTTGCTTTTCTTTTCAGCGACTCTTCCCAGGAGGAACCAGGCATGCGCGTCTTTTTGGTTCTTTTCTATCAAAGCCTCTAATTCCCTTTTCGCTCCATCGCTGTCGCCGGCAGCCATTTTCCCTTCAGCCGCTGAAAAACGCCGCGGATCAAGGATTGGTTCGGCTGGTACGGCGGGTGGCGCGGCTGCAGCAGTGGGAGCACCACCGGCGGCGGCACCAGGTTTGGCTCCGGGTGCGCCAAGAGCT
>PNLN01000101.1 GCA_013823055.1 Cyanobacteria bacterium DS2.3.42 | reverse complement strand
TATCTTTCTTGTAGTCGGTCTATTGTTGTATTTCAATTCAAGAACTTCCAAGCGATTCAATAAGCTCTCGACAAACATTGTTGCTCTCGGTGCCAATAAAGAAATTCCCGGACGCCTGGACGGCGCAGATGAGCTAGCCATGCTAGACGACGTTGTGCATGCGGTGTCCCTTGCACTGCAAGAAGCAGAGCGATCAAAACAAGAAGTTTTAGCCATGGTCACGCACGATCTCCGCTCTCCTTTAACTTCACTGCAACTCACTCTTAATCTTCTGCACAGCGGAACAATGGACAATTCGAGCGAGAAGGCGAAGAACATGATCAGCCGCGCAGACTCGTCGGTAGGAAAACTCATTCAGCTAATCAACGACTTGCTCGACATAGACAAGATTGAATCGGGAAGATTCAGCTTGAATATTCAGGAGGTTGAAGACGCGTCGATGATTTCGCAAGCGGTCGAGCTCATTCAACACAGCGCCGACGCCCGCAAGATGAGCATTGAGATAAACGCGGCAAACGTGGAAGTGCATTGCGATGAAGAGCGCATCATTCGCGTGCTGACGAACTTACTAGCCAATGCAATCAAGTTTTCGCCTGACGACTCCAAAATTGTTGTATCCACATCGTGCATCGGCAAAGATATTCTTTTCGAAGTGAAAGACCAGGGACGAGGAATGCCTGCTGACGAGCAGCACAGGATTTTCGAACGCTATCATCAGGTAAACAGCGCAGACGAGGCAGAAAAGAAAGGCAGCGGCTTAGGATTGACGATTTGCAAGGCGCTTATCGAAGCACACCGCGGCACCATAGGCGCCACCAGCAAAGAAGGCGAAGGAAGCACTTTCTGGTTTCGCATTCCAATTGGTGCAGAAACACCACAGACGGTTAATGACGCAACGCAAAACGTCAACGACGCATCTCAGTCGGTTTCATCACTGACCTGAAAGCAAGTCAATCCCTCATCGCGCCACATTTGAACAACACCTGTGCGGTCGTCAATCGCCAGCCACGGGTTCCACTCTTTGCGGATTTTCTTGAGTAGCTCGCGCTTCACTATTACGTCGCTACGAAAATCTTGCTTCGGACGCATGAACAAGAGAAAAGGCTCTGTCCAAAATCCATGCTTGGTCAACCAGTCCTTCGTGGTGTCATAAAGTTCGATTGTTCGACCGGAAACATAAATGATCGGATAGGTTTCACCCAGCGAGCGCACGACTCTGGCGACTGGCTCGATGAGCGGATCTTCAGCGACAAGGAAAGGGTCAAGAAAACCTTTCCAATTCTTGGGGGTTTTCTCAATGAAATGCATTCGATGGCCGCAATCTGCAAGCGTGCCATCCAGGTCTACAAGTATGCAGTCATTTGAATTTTCCGCTTTTGCCAATTGATCTTCCTTGCGAGGTCAACGGCAATATTCTAACGGATGAGCGGCTTCAGATCGCGCGCTTGAGCGGTGATTTATTGGCAAAGCAATAAAGCGACATTTCTTTTGCCTCGCTGGTCGGTTGAATGTACCCGTGATCAACCAAGTCGCAAAAGGCTTCAAGATAAATAATGCGCTCTTCTTCGACTTCGGAAAAAAGCTTGTTTCCACACTGCAAGTACTCGCCGTCGACGCTATGAACCTTGGCAATGAATCCATCTGCGCGCACTGCTTCGAGTAACTCAACGCGAGCACTCTCTCTACTACATCTTGAATTAAGTCCTGCATCTGTTAGTCGAAACACCGTCATATCTCTGGACCCCAGAGTCTGCTGAATCTTTCCTTCGGCCAGGAGATGCTCCAAACCGGACAGGTACAACTCCCTCATTTCATCAGTATCGACATAGGCGCGCTTTGCCTTGACGAAGTCACCGACACCATTGCGCAACTTCATTAGTAGGTCGCCCGACTTACGAGCTTCGTACAGCAGCTCGTTGGCTGCTTCTTGAATTGAATTATTTTGCATTCTATTTCCGCCCACAGATATGTCCGGGTGTCACAGTGACTCTCATCATCAGGACGCAGCCGGAGCCGCACAGTTCCAATTTATTGTTATTTTCATTGTCGCTCCTAAAAGTTCACTCGCTGTATCAACATCGCTGTATAAACATAGGCACTTCCATAACAGTGTCCGTCTAACACGGAAGGGGGACCCTCAGCCTTCCCAGAAAAGACAAACGCTCAAGACCCAGAGCTAATATGACAAACCATTGAATGCGATGAAAGCTTTTTGGGGTAGTTGACGATAGTAGACGACTGGTCTATTCTTGAAACATCGCAGTGTGGCGTGTGCGAAAAACCCTTGCCGCACCTAAGAAAAACTGAAGAGGCAAATATTATGTGGATTGTAAGGCTGGCGCTGAGCCGCCCGTACACGTTCGTCGTCATGGCGATCTTGATTTTGATTCTGGGCGTCGCCTCAATTCGCACAACCCCGGTCGACATCTTTCCGGACATCGACATTCCAGTAATCAGCATCATCTGGACCTACGGCGGCATGTCAGCCGAAGAGATGGAGCGCAGACTGACGATTTACAGCGAATACTCTCTGTCAGCCAACGTCAAAGACATCAAATCAATAGAGTCCCAAACCACTGATGGAGTCGGCGTGATTCGCCTGTTCTTCCATCCGGGTGCCAACGTCGAGTCGGCAATGGCGCAAGCGACAGCTGTCTCACAGGGCATTTTGAGGCGCATGCCGCCAGGAGTTCAGCCGCCTATCATCTTGAGGTATACCGCTTCCTCGGTACCAATCATACAATTGGCGCTCAGCAGTAAGACATTGAATGAAGCGCAGCTCTACGACTACGGAATCTTCCGAATCCGGCAAGCACTGGCTGTGGTGCAGGGGACGACGCTGCCTGCACCCTATGGCGGCAAAGTTCGACAAATCATGATCGACATCGATCCAGCGGCTTTGCAATCTAAAGGCATCTCCCCGCGCGAAGTCAACGACGCCATCAATGCGCAAAACCTCGCCCTCCCCTCAGGCAAAGCTAAAATCGGCAACACCGACTATCGTGTGCTTCTGAACAACACCCCTGAGGTCATCGAGTCGTTGAACGACCTTCCAATCAAGATGGTCAACAATAAAGTGATCTTCATTCGCGACGTAGCTCACGTCAGAGACGGTTTTGCAGTCCAGCAAAACGTCGTGCGCTCTGAGGGCGCGCGCTCTGTCCTCGTAACTATCTTGAAAAATGGAGCTGTATCGACTTTAGACATCGTCAAACAGATAAAGGATCTAGTCCCCACACTTCAGGCGGCAGCTCCACCTGGAATGAAAGTAGAGCAACTGTTCGATCAATCGCTGTTCGTCAAAGCGGCGGTGGACAATGTCGTGCACGAAGGAATTATCGCTGCCTGCTTGACTGGAGCCATGATCCTTCTCTTTCTGGGCAGTTGGCGCAGCACTCTTATCGTGCTCGTTTCCATCCCGCTATCCATTTTGAGCTCGATAATCGCTCTAAGCGCCTTGCACATGTCGCTCAACATCATGACTCTGGGTGGACTGGCGCTTGCGATCGGAATTCTCGTCGACGATGCCACAGTTGAGATTGAAAACATTCACAGAAACATCGCCATGGGTAAAGACCTGAAAACCGCAATTCTTGACGGGGCAGAACAGATAGCAGTTCCTACATTCGTAGCGACCACAGCTATTTGCATAGTCTTCCTGCCGGTTGTTCTACTTGAAGGTCCAGCTCGCTTTCTCTTTGTTCCCTTCGCACTAGCTGTCGTCTTCGCTGTTTCAGCCTCCTACCTCTTGTCCAGAACGGTCGTACCCGTGATGGTCAAATACATGCTCGCAAGTGAGTTGCAGGAGCATGGTCAAGCCAGAACAGAAAACATCTTCGGTACTTTTCACAACTGGTTCAACGAGCGCTTCGATGCCATGCGCCGAGTCTATCTTTCCGGCTTGCGCTGGTCGCTGGATTCCCAGATTGCGGTCGTGACGCTTGCGACAGTCATTGTTCTCTCAGGCGTAGCACTCTTGCCTTTCGTAGGAAGAGACTTCTTTCCAATTGTAGATGCCGGACAATTCCGCCTGCATGTGCGGGCTCAGAGTGGAACCCGCGTCGAAAGGACAGAACAAATCTTTAGCGCGGTCGAAGCCGAAATACGCAAAGTGATTCCGCCAGAAGAGATTTCACTTCTTATCGACAATATCGGTATGCCAGCCGAAAGTTTCAACCTCGCTTTCGGAGACAGCGCTACGATAGGAACCGCTGACGGAGAAGTGCTCGTCTCTCTGAAGCATCATCGCAAGCACTCCACACCCGAGTACATGAAGCTGGTGCGCAACGCACTTACGGAGAAGTTTCCAGACCTGATTTTCTACTACCAGCCCGCTGATATCGTCAACCAGATTCTCAGCTTTGGCCTTCCTGCGCCGATCAACATACGTGTAGCCGGATACAACAAGGCTGAAAACCTGCAGATCGCCAAAGAAATCATCGAGAAAGTGCGCAGAATACCTGGTGCAGTGGATGTTCATCTGCATCAAGAGGTTGATGCTCCCCAATTGAAACTTACGGTAGATCGCGCTCGAGCTGCGCGCATAGGACTAACTCAAAGAGACATTGCCAACGATGTTCTTGTCTCCCTCAGTTCCAACACGCAAGTGACGCCGAATTATTGGGTCGATCCTGCAACCGGCATTCAGTACTTCCTTGCTGTTCAGACACCGCAGTACAAGATGGATTCGACTGATGCAATTTTGAAAACGCCATTATCAACAAAGGGGCTAACCCAGAGAGCGGAATTTCTCGGCAACATCGCTAGCATCGACCACGCAACAGGCGTAGGCACTGTCAATCACTACAACATTCAACCTGTGTTTGACATTTATGCCAATGTTCAATCGCGCGATCTCGGCGGTGTTTCACAAGATGTGCAAAAAATTCTTGACCAGTACAAAACACGCATGAAGCCAGGCAATCAAATCATTTTGCGCGGACTGGTCGAAAACATGGATAGCGCATTCCTTAAGTTAGGAATCGGATTTCTCGGCGCGATCGTTCTTGTGTACTTGCTCATGGTCGTAAATTTCCAGAGCTGGACTGATCCTTTGATAATCATCACAGCATTGCCTGGTGCATTCGCCGGCATCATCTGGATGCTCTTTTTGACCACCACCACTTTCAACGTGCCGTCGCTAATGGGAGCAATCATGAGCATCGGCGTGGCGACGGCGAACAGCATTTTGATGGTCACGTTCGCGAATGAAAAATTGGCCGAAGGGCTCGACATTCGCTCCGCTGCACTGGAAGCCGGAAAGACTCGCCTGCGCCCGGTCGTTATGACTGCACTGGCGATGATCATCGGCATGATACCCATGTCTCTTGGTTGGGGCGAAGGCGGAGAGCAAAACGCGCCTCTGGGACGCGCCGTAATTGGCGGACTTTCCATGGCGACTCTATTTACTCTTTTCTTCGTGCCCGTTGTATTCAACACGTTGCGGCGTCAGCTGGAAAGAAAGACAGCAATTCCGGCTCTGTCTGTCCCGGAATGACATTTCCGAAAGAACTATTCGTACACCCGAAAATGCTGGAGAGTATTGATTTTGATTAATTCAGAGACACGAGGGATTGACGAATTAGACCGACCGGTCTATTCTATAAATACCAAGACATCCAAATCCGCAAAAGCGACATTCTGCCGCTTACTGATTGCCAGCTACTCGTTGCCGGCAGCGGTTTAGTCTTGGGCGAACATTGGAGTCCAGTCATGCCAGAACAGACAATTACCAAGCCTAAAGAAGAGAAAACGAAATTTCCCATCCTTCGCGAAGTGAGACGCCAATCCGGCTTCACTCGATTGTTGGGAGTATCAGGCATCATCATGTCGCTGGCATTGCCGATCGGCATTGTGCCTCGCATCTTCCAGGGGCAGGAATTGAGCGAGAGCCACAAAAAAGTCGTCGAACAATTGCCTCAAGTATCAACGGCGCCAGCAAGGCGCGCTCCGGATACCAACAAGTTGAACTTGCCCGGCACAGTTGAAGCGCTTATCGAAACAGAAATTTTTGCCAGAACAAACGGATACGTCCAACAAAGATTTGCAGACATTGGAGACCGTGTCAGCGCCGGACAATTGCTGGCAAAACTGGAGACGCCGGAAGTAGACGAAAGCGAAAAGGAAGCACAAGCTCAGGTCCTCACAACAGTCGCTGGAAAAGCACAAAGTGTCGCCGAGCGCGAGCGCGCGCAAGCCGACTTGGACAGTGCGATTGCACAAGTTTCACAAGCACAAGCAAGCCTCGTCGAAGCAGAAAGCGATCAAAAATTTGCTTACTCGACATTGCAACGTTGGAAACAATTAGGCGATGAAGGCGCAATTTCCTCGCAAGAGGTGGATGAGAAAGAAAACAAATTCAAGACCACAAGTGCCGGACGGCAGGCTGCTTTTGATCGGCTACGAGCAGCGCGCTCTGCTGTGGTGGCAGCACGAGCAAAACTAAGAGCAGAGGATGCCACCGTAAATTTGAATGCTGCAAACATCGTCGCATCGCAAGCACGCGCGAATAGATCGCTCACCGAAAAATCTTTCCAAAATGTTGTCAGTCCATTTGCAGGTGTGGTCACTGAGCGCACGGTCGATACCGGCATGCTGGTCACATCCGGCAGTGAAAATTCCAAGACTTCACTGTACAAAATTGCCCGACTGGACACAGTGAAAGTCTTTATTGACGTACCTCAATACGCAGCAGTCGGTATTCGCGCCGGTCAGCCGGTGAATGTCGAATTGAAAGAATTTCCCGGTCGCACCTTCCACGGAAAAGTAGCCCGCACGTCTGTTGCGCTCGATCCAACTGCACGCACTTTGCGCACAGAAATACACATCGACAATAAAGATCTGGCATTAGCACCAGGCATGTATGCCGACGTAAATATCGCCGTGCCAACCACTTTGAAGGCATTTCTTATTCCCGCCAACGCACTAGTTTCGAACAGCGCCGGCCAGCGCGTCGCGATTGTCTCCAAGGATAAGACAATCCACTTCAACAAAGTCGGGCTGGGGCACGATCTCGGCAACGACATTGAAGTGATGACCGGACTGAGCGGCGGCGAAACTTTGGTCGTCAACCCGCCCGATACTCTGACGGAAGGCGCGCGAGTGACCGTTAGCCCGTAATTTTTAGAAGACTGAACCGTGAACTGTTTAGCTTGCAAGGACCGTTTAATGTTTGCTAGCGGGCATAAGATTTACGTACGGTTCGAGGGTAATCGCTATGACCGAAACCTGGTCCACGCTTACAGCCAGCGCAGAATCAGCAGCACGCGGCGGCAACTACGCCGGGGCAAAGGACTTTTACCGGCAGGCGCTTGCCGATGCAATGTCTCGCCAGGACCCGACCAACGCTTACTACAGCCAATGCAGCCTGGCTGGGCTCCTCAGACTGCTGGATGAGTTCGCCGAATGCGAGGAATTGCTCAAGGAGGCACTGAAATTGCGCTGGCAGTTCTCCGACCCGCTTGCTCGCGAACCGGTCTCTCCGTTTAACGATTTAGAACGCCTGCTTGTGAAACAGAACCGGCTGCCGGAGTTGGAACAGGCATTGACCAATGACACTCAGCAGATGCTGGCGAAACATGGTCAAAACTCATTCGAGTACAAAATGAGTTTGATGAATCTTGCAAAAATGTACGGAACTCATTTTAAAGACATGGACAAGTGCAGGCTGTATTTTGCCGAAGTTGTGGAATGGGCGAAAACAGTCGAGCCAATCACACGCAAGATGGTCTACACGACATATGATGGCGTTCTTCGCGCCGCCGGAATGACAGCAGAAGCCGACGCCGCGCAGGCGGAATTAGCCGCGCTGAAGAAACAGTCGCCAGCGTAAACAGAATCTACTTATTCCCTATTCTTCCTTCTTCTGCAACCACTTACACAAAATATTGTGCAGTTCTTCAAGCGTGAACGGAATTTCTAGATAGTCGTCCATTCCAGCTTCCAGGCACTCCTTGCGGTTGGCTCTTACTGAGCCACTTACGCCAATTATTGGAATGTGCCCGCCAGTAGTTTTCTCAATTGTACGAATCTTACAAGAGCACTCAGGACCATCTGTGTCTGGCATCATCCAGTCCATCAGAATGACGTCAAAGGAAAACAGCTCCAACGCCTTGATACCTTCATCACAGCTGTTGACTATATGAGCCGTAATCCCAAGGCTTTCTGATAAGAGGTCAAACAGCTTTGCATACTCCGGCTGATCATCAATGATCAACACAAGCGGCTTACACTCTTCTTTTCGCTCTTGCAATGTTAGAGGTTGATCACTGTTAGTCACGTCGCACCTATCGGCTTATGCAAGCAAAGACTGAGCCGATCGCTAAAAGTTGCCGATCGAATACAAAATCTTATCTAGCCGAATAGCCACAACTGTTGGACGTTTCAACACTTTTTTTGAAACTTTCACCGCATGTCATTGAAACTTTCACCGCACGTCATTGAAACGTTCACCGCATTTCATTGAAAATTCACTGCTTTCCTATGGGTAACTCATATGCGGCATGAAGTTTAGCCGCTCGCGCCATGTCAGCGGCAGCCTCTTTGGTTCTACCGAGTTTCTGCAGGATCTCCGCCCTCACTTTATATAGATCAGGATTATCGTCTTTGTCTTTAATGAGAGCATCAGCATCCGCGAGTGCTTCATGCAATTTTCCGAGCCCCATCATGGCACGAGTTCTAAGTTCCATTGCAGTGATGTGCCCTGGATAGTTGTTCAAGCAGAAATTGGCATCGTTCAACACCCTCTGGTAGTTTTTCAATGCCAAATTGCATTTTGCTCTGTTGATGACTTCGCGCCTATATGCTCTGTCTCCAATTGCACGATCAAAATCTGCAACCGCCTTCTTGTAATCACCAAGCTGTTCATAACAGAGGCCTCTATCTAAATAACCGGTACCGCTCATGGGAAAGTGTTCGATCTTGTACTGTGCAGTCGCCAGGGCTTCTTTCCACCTACCCGCTATCCGATACATTTTGCATTTTCGGTCGACGAAGTCTTCCATTTTCGGATACATGGCATGCGCTTTATCAAAGACTTTCGCGGCCTCATCGACTTTCCCGTGATCCTGCAGGTGTTTAGCCAAAACGCTAAAACTCTCGGGG
>PNLN01000211.1 GCA_013823055.1 Cyanobacteria bacterium DS2.3.42 | reverse complement strand
GGTCCTCAAATGGGGACTGCCAACGGTGCACCGACACCACCACAGGCTGCTCAAAGCAATTTTGGTCAGTCACAATTCGAGAAAGGGACAAATCCGGCAGCGAAGGAATCCGCAACCAGAATGACCGCATCTACTACCAATCAATCATCAGGCTCTGCGAGCACTCCTAGAGCACCGCAAGCGCCCGCCGCAAACAACGCTCCAGCAGGTTACCCGCAGCAGCAGCACCTACCCAGACAAGTCGCAGGCGGCAATGTCGATCAGGTGATGATTCAGTTCCAACAGACGATGTTGGAGATGACCAACAGCTTCTTGCGAACACAACAGCAGGTAATGAGCTCCTATCTGCAAGCCAAGAGTGGCGCGGTCCCGCCGCAAGGGCAGTGGATTCCACAGCAACAACAATTTGCCCAGCCGCAGATTGGCCAGCAGCAATTTAGCCAACAGCAGTTTGTGCAGCCTTATACACAACCGCAATTCCAGCAACCTCAATTCGGTCAAGCTCAATATGCGCAACAGCAATTTGCTCAGCCGCAATTTGCTCAACCGCAATATGCTGAATATGTTCAACCGACAGTTCAAGCTCAATACAATGGACACGAGACCGTCGCACCTCAAGTAATCGAAGCGATTTCGACAGTTGTCGAAACTGCGGTTTCAATTGAAAGCAACGGCAATGGTGCTCACGGCAGTGTTCAAACTGAAGCTGAAACTGTAGCAGCACCGGCACAAGCAATTTCCAACGAAAAGCTCGTAGAAGAGCTGCTCGACATTGTCAGCCAACGCACCGGCTATCCGCCGGAGATGCTGGACCCGGAGCTCGATCTCGAAGCCGATCTGGGCATCGACTCGATCAAACGCGTGGAAATTCTCAATAGCTTCCGCAAGATCCTTCCTGAGAGCAAACAACGCGAATTGGAAGGCGGGCTCGAACAACTGGCCGGCACCAAGACACTTAAAGGAATTATCGATTGGATCAACTCCGACGCCCCAGTTGTTGAAGAAGCTAATGGCTCCCAGCCTGAAGCAAATGGCAAAGGCGCAGCCGATCTGATTGCCGAATTGCCTGGAACAAATGGCTCCAACGGTTCGCATGGATCTAATGGATCAAACGGGAATGGAAACGGCCATGGTGCATCGCACGATATTGTTCACATCACACCGGCAGAAATAACTGCGGGAAGTAATGGAAAGGGCACGAACGGAAACGGCAACGGACACGGTACGCTCGAAAAGGCACCAGCGGTTGCTACTGCCACTGCGATTGCCACCCCAGCACAAACCGGTTTCTCCTCACGAAAAGAAAGCGCCAGCGGGCACAACATCCAACGTGCCACTGTCGAAGTTTCCCAACTAAGTCTTCCGGTCTTGCAGCCGACAAAAGTGCCGCAAGGAAGCATTGACTTGATCATCGCTGATGAAGGAGACGCCTGGCAGGAAGTGGGAAAGTCCCTGACGGCGCGCGGTGAAAAGTGCGTAGTAATTCGCCACATCGCCAATGCCAAAGAAGCTCTGAAGATCAATAACGGCGCCTGTGAATTGGACGCTACATCATTTGAAGCCGTGCAAGCGCTTCTACAATCAATCAAAAAGAGTCACGGCAAAGTCGCTCGCATTGTCGACTTGCAGCCGCTCAATAAAGCGGATGCAACTATCACCGGCAATGCGCCACCCGCCTCGCTCTTGACCCTTCTCAATTTCGCTAAAGCTGCATACGCTGATTTGAACGATCCTTCTCACAAAGGCATCGCGACCATCACCAGCGTCAGCAAATTGGGTGGAACTTTTGGATCGGACGGATCTGCAGCAGGGTGCGAAACAGTTGCCGGGCTGAACAGAGTCTGGGGTGCCGGCATCTCAGGATTCATGAAGTGCCTGGCTAAAGAATGGCCGAACGTTCGCGTCAAGGCAATCGACTTCGAACCAACTTTACTCCCATCGCAGATCGCCACAATTGTGATTTCAGAGATAGACGCGCAGGAAGAACTGGAAGAAAACGAAGGCGGCGGATCAAACGCTGCAGTCGCGGCGCAAAAACGCGTTGAAGTCGGCTATTTGAATAATGGAACGACCAGAGTCGGGCTTAACGTCAAACTGGCAGACATCGAAACTGTAAAATCGGAAAGTGGAAAAGCAGCTATCTCTATTGATTCTTCATCAGTGATTGTCATCACCGGTGGTGCGCGTGGAATTACTGCAGAGATTGCACTCGATCTGGCAGAACAGTTCCAGCCACAGCTGGTGCTCATCGGACGTACGCAAGAACCTGCAGCCGAGCCGCAACACACCGCAGGATTGACTGCCATGCGCGACATCAAGGCCGCGATTATGGACCAGCTCAAGCAGAGCGGTCAGCAAGTCAGCATCGCAGCGGTCGAAGCTCAGTATCAAAAGCTGCTTCGCGACCGTGAAATACGCGACAACCTGCAAGCAATGCGTGCAGCAGGCTCAAAAGTAGAATACTTAGCGGTTGATGTTCGCGATGACGCGGCTCTTGAAGCAGCAATTGAGCTCATCAATACAGAGTTCGGCAAAATCGACGGCATTATCCATGGTGCAGGCGTCATTGAAGATGCCTTCGTCAAGGAAAAAGCGCAGGCATCCTTCGAGCGTGTATTCACAACAAAGGTCAACAGCGCTCGCACCTTGAGTAAACTGGCCACCAGCCCCGATCTCAAATTCATGTTCCTCTTCTCGTCTGTAGTCGGACGCACCGGCAATGCCGGACAATGCGACTACGTGAGCGCAAATGAAGTACTCAATAAGTTGGCTGTCACGCTGAATAGAACTTCCAGCGCGAGAGTAGCTTCGCTCATGTGGGGACCATGGAACGCGGGAATGGCGCAGCCTGAATTGGAATCGCTTTTCGCCAAGTACGGCTGGGCAATGATTGCTCCGGCAGCCGGACGCAAAGCCTTCATCGACGACCTTCTCTATGGCAGAAAAGACCAGGCAGAACTCGTGATTGTCGCGCAGCTGCCAGCATCAACCGGCGTGCCCACAGACAAGACTGTCCGCCTCCAGGACGCATACACGCGACAAGTGGAAGACGGTGCATTCGAATTCGAGTCGGTTCTCAGTCCCGATGTCGACCTGTATTTGAAAGACCACACCTTTGACAGTGTGCCGGTCATGCCTATGGCGATGGCCTTAGAAATGATGGCGGAAGCCGCTCAAGCGCTTTGCCCGGAGATGAAAATGACCGGCGTCAATCGTCTAGAGATTCCAGCCGGCATCGTGTTCGACAGTGCCTCCAAAACAATCACAGTCAGCGCCCGCAAGTCCGACACGTCCGATCAATCAAGCGTGGTTGAAGCGGTTGTGTTGACTGGCAACAAGCGTCAGCACTTCAAAACCTCATTCGAGCTTAGCGGACTGCCTGCAAATGGTAATGCCGTAGCTCACCGCATGAGCGGGCTGGTTGCTATTCCTTCATTCGTTCCGACCACCGCCACAATGGCAAGCATCGCACAAGGCATCAAAACGACGGCTCCGTTGCCCACTCGCCAGAGCGTCTATGCGGACTACATGTTCCACGGACCGCTATTCCAGGGCATCACAGGCGTCAGTGCGTTGGGTGAAGAAGGCATCGTCGGCGAACTCAAGGCATCCAAGCCGCAAGCATGCTTGAGCCGCAGCACCGGCAGCAACGAATGGACAATCGACCCAATTCTCCTGGACAGCGCCATGCAATTAGCCGGCGTCTGGGCGAGACAATTCCTTGATATCACAGTGTTGCCGACCGGCTTCAAGAAGCTGCATCTCGGCGACCGCGACCTGATGAAGGCAGACGGCTTCTTCGCCCGCGTCTTCATTACACCGGGTACAACCGCTCGCGAACTAACTTGCGACGTGGCAGTTTATACTAAATCAGGTGCCCTCGCCTTTGTAATCGAAGGACTGGGCGGCATAGGAAGCAAATCACTCAACAGATTATCCAATCAGGCTAATCAGTCGACCAACATCAGTGGCACTCGGAGCTGAGAATGCCCCAGGCTAAAATCAAGATCGACGGGCAAGAACCAATTGCAATCGTCGGCATGTCCTGCTTGTTCCCCATGGCGCCCGGATTGGCGTCCTTTTTCGGCAACATTCTGGCCGGCAAAGATTGCTTGCGCGAACCAAACGAGCAAGAGTGGGAAACGATCAAATATCAAAATCCATCAGGCTCTGACTTCAAAAAAATCTACTGTGTGCGCGGCGGTTTCGTAAGCGAGCTGGCTGACTTCGACCCGCTCAAGTACGGTGTCATGCCGCGCGCTGTCCACGGCGCCGACCCGGACCAATTTCTAGCGCTAAGAGTCGCTGTCGAGGCAATGGCAGATGCCGGCTACGACAATTTGCCGACGGCAATAGACAAAGGCGAAGTCATCCTGGGCAGAACGTCGGCGCCGGGACAAGGCGCCATGACGATGATTCAGCAAGGACAGACAGTCGATCAGATGCTGGCTCTGGTGCAGACATTGCACCCAGAAATTTCGCATGACGACATTCGCCATCTGTCAGAACTTTTGCACGGTTCGCTTCCTCCTACAAACTCCGACACAGTGCCGGGTGTCATGCCAAACCTGCTGGCCGGGCGGATTGCGCAGCGCCTGGGATTCAAGGGACGTAACTTGCTGCTCGATGCTGCCTGCGCGTCATCTCTAATTGCCGTCGAAACCGCCGTGCACGACTTGCGTTCCGGAGCCTGCGATGTCGCACTTGCCGGCGGCATCCACATCAATTCATTCGCCTGTTTCTATCAGATGTTCTGCGCGCTCACAGCGCTATCTCCAAAACAGGACATCAGACCTTTCGATCAAGCTGCCGACGGCACCATTCTCGGTGAGGGCATCGGCGCGGTAGTTTTAAAACGGTATTCAGAAGCTCTGGAAAACAACGACCGTATCTACGCCATCATCCGTGGTGTTGGTTCTTCCTCAGACGGACATGGAACCAGCCTGCTTGCACCGTCGCACGAAGGCGAAAGCCTGGCTATTCAACGAGCTTTCGAGGATGCTGGTGTTTCTCCACTATCAATCGGATTGATCGAAGCGCATGGCACCGGAACACCTGCAGGCGACGCAGCAGAATTGCAAGCGGTTGGTGAAACATATGGAGCTGATACAAATAGTTCAGGTTGGATTGCTCTCGGTTCCGTCAAATCAATGATCGGTCATACGCAAGCGGCAAGCGGCATGGCCGGCTTGATTAAGGCAGCGCTCTCGCTTTACCATCGAGTTTTGCCCCCGACGCTCAATGTCGTCAACGAAAGCAAATCGGCCGATTGGGCAAAACATCCCTGCCGAATCAGCACTACAACTCGGCCATGGATTCATCCTAAAGTTCACCCCAGTGTTGAGCAAGCTGATGACACCGGTCTGCAAACCACAGTCGAACCAAGACGCGCTGCCGTCAGCGCTTTCGGATTCGGCGGCGTAAACGCACACGTGGTTCTTGAAGAACACGACGACAAAGATGAGAGCAAACGCCCGGCGCTCATTAAAGAATGGGAAACCGAGCTTGTTGTTTTTTCAGGAGATACAAACCAGGAATTATTGTCGAAAATCGACAGGACAGTTCAATTGCTCGATATCAATTCCGGTCGAAAACTGCGACCGAACCTGACGCTGCGCGATATCGCCTTCACTCTGGCGAAAGACAGTGCTAAGGCAATTCGTCTGGCCATCGTGGCCAAAAGTATCGATGACTTGATGGCAAAAATCATTTGGGTGGGCGAACGCATCAGCCAAAATATCGAGAAAACAGGTCAAATCACAGACGACATTTTCATCTCAGGCAAAGAGTCAATATCAACGGGTAAGCTTTCCTACGTCCTGCCGGGGCTGGGCGCCGCTTATCCAAACATGCTCAAAGATCTCTGCATGCATTTCCCCGATGTGAGAATGGCATTCGACTATATCGATCAAATGTCGCTCACTTATTCGCATGCAGATAGGCAGACCAAACCATTCAGTGAGCTGTTTCACATTCTTCCAAGCACGAAGTTGTTCGGCATCCCCAAGCCTGGTCGGCCGGGACCGCAAACATCGGCGGCTTTGCTCGCCAGCATGGATTCGGCAGTGGTCACAGTTTTGCTGGCAGAATGGTCGCTGTATCAGTTGTTGAAAAACCTCGGCGTAGAACCTTCGTCGATTGTCGGAGTAAGCACCGGCGAGTTCGCCGCCCTTTTGATTAACGGCGCTGCTGATGTTTTGGAAACGGCTCCAGTCTTCTACCGCTTAAGCACCGGTGTTGCAAATGCCGTGTCGATTGCAGAACTGGCAAAACTCAGATCTATCAAGGTGACAGGTGACTGGACAGTCATCGAGCCACTCTTGAAAGAACTTCCCCACACTGTCTATTTGGGCGCCGACCTGTCGCCGAAGCAAATGCTTCTTTCCGGAACAGTCGAAGCCATCACGGCTGCAAAGAAGGCCATCGAAGCAGCCGGCTTCGAAGTGCTCCCTTTACCTATCGCCATTCCTTATCACACGCCTTTGGTCGAAGGCAAAGTAGACGCGGGCGACGAAGCGGTGCAGGCGGTGACGGTTTCCAAACCTAAGATAACGACCTGGGCTTGCTCGCTCATAGACAAGTACCCGGACGACACCGAAGCGATTCGCAAAATCACAACTGAGTTGTTCACCCGCCCGATTCACTTCAAGAAAACCATTGAAGCGATGCACGCAGACGGCACGCGCATATTTGTGGAAGTCGGTCCGCGCGGCGGCATGACGCCGGTCATCGACGAAGTCTTAGCCGGCAAAGAATACGTGGCAATCGCATCGAATTTGCAAAGCGAATCAGGAATCACTCAACTCAATCGTACGTTGGCAAGCCTGTTTTGCCATAATGTGCCACTGCAACTGGACTACCTTTTCGAGCGCAGAGCCAATATCATCGATCTCGATCCGGACGCCAAACCGGCAAGATCAACTAGCATGCACTTGTCGCTGAAATACCCTGAAATAGCGCTTGCCGAGCGACCCAACCTGCCTTCGATACAACACGAAACAGTGCGTGCTCCGGACTATTTCACGGACAATAGAACAGAAAATAAATCCGAAAACCGGCCATTCAACGAAGCAAGTGATCCGGATCTGCCATTTCCTCAATCTGATCAGGTTCAAAATTACGAACAGGTGGAAAACCTTTATACACAGCCGCAAGAAGAGGAAGATCCTTTTGCTGTAATTGACGCCGTCATGGACAATTACATCAAAACTCTGGAGAGTTTTCACACCAACATCATGGCTGTGCAAGCGCAGATTTTTTCGCAGTTTTTCACAACAAAAGAGCACAACGATCCCAACTTGATCGAGTACGACGTACATGATGTCACTCCGGGACCGACTTCACCAGCCGGTTTCGAAAGTACTCCACCATTGATGCCCGGCTCTTACCAGCTGACAAGCAATATGTTTTCGCGCTTGCCTGCATTTATGGAGTCGTCATACATCATCAATTGCTCGCCTGAAGAAATTGAGATTTTGTTGCCGCTTACTTTGGATTCGCACCGCTACTTGAAAGACCACGCCATCGGCGGCGCCGTGCGCTTCGGCGCGGGACCGAGCCTGAATGCTCCGCAAAGCGAAGACGAGCGTGTTCACCTCTTACCGCTGACAGTGGCCATCGAAATGATGTGCGAGGCAGCTTCACTTGTGAGCGCGGGAAATATTGTCACTGCCGTGGAAAACATTCGAGCAATGAGACGCATCCGCGTCGGGCAAGAAGGCGTGTGGCTTTTGGTATTTGCAAAACGCGGACCCAAAGGCACGACTGCAGGATTGAAGGTCGTGCGACAAGACGAATGGCTGAGCCTCGCCGGAGGCGGCGAGCACTACAGCGGTCAGCATCGCCTGGACACGGCCGACATGACAGCGCAGATTTTAGTTGGAAAAGAACGCCCGGCAAAAGCCTCCAAAAATCCGACACCGGCAGACGGTCGACCACCCACCATTGCGGAAAACCAATTATATGTGGAAGGAAATATGTTCCACGGACCACGTATGCAGTCAGTCATGCGCATCGAGTCGGTTGGAAAACGCGAGATCACAGGGATTGTCTCAGCAAGAACAGCATCAGATTGGTTCGGACAAACACTCCCATATGCCACGCGCACGACGCCGTCTTTCATCGCAGACCCTTTGCTGTTGGATAATTCAACACAGTTGGTCCTATTCCATCTTTACGAACATCAAGAAAACTGCACAGCACTTTTACCCTTCCACGTTCAATCACTGAATTTCTACAAACCGCTCGGTGCCATTCAAGGCGAGGTTCGTGTTTTTGCCAGATTGCGATCAATTAGCGAAAGAGGCACAGAGGCCGACGTCGAAATATCTACGCTAGATGGTCAACTGATTGCCGAGTTTGAATCCATATCGAGCCGCCGCATCGCCCTTTCGGACACGCTCAAAGACTTTGTGAGAACCCCCGCCCAAAGCCTTGTCGCAGCCGCAGTTGAGAATCTTTCATTACCTGCCGAAATAGCTCTCGAAATTGCAGTCGCCGTGATCAATTCAAGCGACATTCCTGATGATGAAACAGTCGCCACGTGGCTTTCGGATTATTTCCTCACAGGTGTAGAACAGCAATATCTCAGCGATTCGATCACACGCAGAGAGCGCAAACGCGAATGGCTTCTGGGACGAATTGCAGCCAAAGATGCGATGCGCCGTCTCTACTTCAAAACGTTTAACGCGGCGCTTCCTCCGCTTGAATTGAGCATCTTGCCCAATCAAAATGGAGCGCCATTTGTGCAATCACACTTCCTGCAGAGCCAGGGAATTACAACTCAAATTTCAATTACGCACAAAGATGGATACGCTGTTGCGCTTGCCAGATTTGCCAAAGGAAACGCGTCTAACTTTGGATACGGCATAGACTACGAGCCATACTCCGCTCGTGATGAAGGCATGGAAAGACTCATGCTCAACGACGACGAAACACACTTCATTAGCGGTGTTACGGACGAAGAGCGCAATCAGATTTTGACCAGACTTTGGGCAGCCAAAGAATCCTCCGCAAAAGCCTTGGGCACCGGCATTGGTGGCAATCCGCGCAAGTGGACTGTTCAAAGCCTGACAAAAGAGAATAACCATTACGTTGCAAAAGTTCTGTCTCCGAGCCATTTTACAGGCAGCGAACATCTCCTGACCGTGAGCA
>PNLN01000196.1 GCA_013823055.1 Cyanobacteria bacterium DS2.3.42 | reverse complement strand
AAGGATCTTCCTGAAGTTGTTCTTATCCCGCCATTCACTTCTATTGAATCCGTCATCGAAAATGTGAAGGGCTCAAATATCTCCGTCGGCGCTCAGAACATGGATTGGCGTGACAACGGCGCTTTCACCGGTGAAATTTCTCCGCTAATGCTCATCGAATTGGGCGTTAAGTACGTTCTAATCGGGCACTCCGAAAGACGGCAGTTCTTTGGAGAGACCAATCAGACGGTCAACTCGCGCTTAAAAGCAGCACTTGCACACAAACTTATCCCGATTGTTTGCGTGGGCGAAACGCTTGACGAGCGCGAATCCGGGCTCACAGACTCAGTCGTCAGACGTCAGGTCGGATCGGCTCTTGCTGAGATTCCGCCTGAAGCGCTGGAAATTATTATTGTTGCCTACGAGCCTGTTTGGGCTATTGGTACTGGCAAAGTTTGTGAAGCTGATGAAGCCAACCGTGTGCTCGGTGAAATCCGCGCCACAATTGCCGATCTTTACAAAGAAGGCGGCAACTCTGAGCTTGCCGAACAAGTGCCTTTGCTCTACGGCGGCTCCGTAAAGCCCTCGAATGTAGAGGAGCAATTGGGCAAGCCGGAAATTGACGGATCGCTAGTCGGTGGAGCCAGTCTAAAAGCAGAAGAATTTCTGCCGCTTATCAAAGCCGGTCAGAAGCGGGTCAAGGATTCACTTTCCAAAGTGTAGGGTCGACGCCATGCGTCGACAGCTTTCTCATTCGACAGCTTGCTAAATAGAGCCATTGCCTGAGAAGAAATTGGGATGATTGAAAAGCCTGTGTCGGTTTGTAAAACCGGGCGACGCATGGCATCGCCCCTACGACTTCAGCGGGCTTCCGCTTTGGGATATAATGCCTTCCTACACCTGGAGAGGTGTCCGAGTGGTCTATGGTGCAGTCCTGGAAAGACTGTTTGCGTCAAAAGCGCAACGAGGGTTCGAATCCCTCCTTCTCCGAGTTTTTATTGGCTAGTCGAAAAAACAATGACCGGATGAGTTAAGTCATGCTCATACGTGACGGTTTTTGTGCCGACATCTAGCACCGCCTGAAAACCTGTCGTAATATCTAAAGAGATAGTCTCAACAAGGGCAAGGAAAAATGTTGTAGCAAGTCCATCGTTTGTCGCCAATCACCGTTTTGCGCGTTCGCTAGAAGCCAAATACGGTCGGGTATCGCGACGCGTGGACAGCGAAGAGTTTTCCGGAGCCTCTCTTCTTTCATCAAATTCGGATTCTCTTTGTTTATCGACAGTGCAATTTGTCCTCGCTACGCGACAAGTTTTTCCGGCCGATAAATTGTTTTACTCTCGCTGAAGTGCAGGCAAAGACGTTTTTGATTGGTTTGTCGCCCCGGGGCGCAATCAGGCTCACGCACTAACAAAGTAGGAATTGTTATGGAATCGCATTTTGTTGAAAAACTTGAAGAGATAGAAAAGGTTTACAACGAGCTTCAAGAGAAGCTTGCTGCCAATCCCGGTACGACTGCGGATTACAGAACTCTGAGAAATCTGGAGAAAACTGTTTCGCTCTTTCATGACTACCAGCGCGTTGAAAAGGACATGAAAGGCGCCGAGGACATGGTGCGCAATGAGAGCGATAAAGAACTCAAGGATATGG
Source organism: Cyanobacteria bacterium DS2.3.42 (assembly GCA_013823055.1). Lineage (GTDB taxonomy): Bacteria > Cyanobacteriota > Vampirovibrionia > Obscuribacterales > Obscuribacteraceae > QKMZ01. The sequence goes on along the minus strand of PNLN01000196.1, from coordinate 7,543 downwards.
CTGAAGCCGAGCTTGCCGGATTGAGAGAACGAGAAGAGGACTTGTCTCAGCGTCTCAAGATCCAGCTACTGCCGAAGGATGCCAATGATGACAAAGACATCATGGTGGAAATTCGAGCCGGTGCAGGCGGTGATGAAGCGTCGATTTTTGCCGGCGATCTTTTGCGAATGTACTTGCGCTACGCAGACAAGATGGGCTGGACACCGGAAGTGGCCTCGCAGAACGAAGGTGAAGTAGGGGGCTTCAAAGAAGTAATCATCGCTTTCAAAGGTGATGGAGCATACAGTCGCATGAAGTTCGAATCGGGAGTTCATCGCGTCCAGCGTGTTCCGGCGACGGAAGCGTCAGGGCGGGTCCACACCTCTACTGCCACGGTTGCCGTCATGCCGGAAGCCGACGAAGTAGATGTGCAGCTGGTCGATAAAGATCTCGAAATCACCACCATGCGCTCTGGCGGCGCCGGCGGTCAGAACGTAAACAAGGTGGAAACGGCAGTGCGCATCGTGCACAAGCCATCGGGTCTAATGGTCGCCTGCTCTGAAGAAAGAAGTCAGTTGCAAAACAAAGAGCGCGCCAAACAAATTTTGCGTGCCAAGTTGTACAAACTGGAATTGGAAGCGCAGCAAAAGACGCTCATGGACGAGAAGCGCGCCCAGGTGGGCACCGGCGATCGCTCCGAAAAAATCCGCACCTACAATTTCAAAGATAATCGCATCACCGATCACCGCATCAACCAGAACTTCAATTTGCAGTATGTGCTGGAAGGCGATCTGGAAAAGGTCATCGATGCCAACATCATGGCCGACAACGAACGGAAGCTGAAGGAGTCTCTCTAGTTGTCGTCCAATACCGAACTAGACCTCTCCTTTGCCGACTGCCAAACGATCGCTGAGGCTCGCGAAAAGGTCGTAAAGGCGCTCAAAGAGGTCGGCATTGAGCGCGTTGAGGTGCGTCGTGAGGCGGACTTGATAATCGAGCACGTAACGAGAATGAGCGCCGCCGAGCGCGCATTGAAATTCGATGAACTGTTGGAGATGGGCGCCAGAGAAGAGCTGGAAGCTATCTTGAAACGGCGTGTTAAGCGCGAACCTTTGCAGTATTGCCTTGGTTATGGCTGGTTTATGGGCATGCGCATAGTCGTGCACGAGGGTGTTTTCATTCCGCGAACGGATACCGAAACTCTCTGCGATCTGACCACCAAGCGCTTGCTTGCCATGGGCATTTCAAGTGAAATTCGGGCCCTGGAAGTAGGGGTGGGAAGTGGCTGCATTTCGGTTGCCATGCTCAACGAAATTCCTAATCTGCAGGTAATCGGACTGGATGTTTCTCAAGACGCGCTTGATGTTGCCAGGCTGAACGCCCGTACCTATGAAGTTTCTTCGCGCCTGACTTTGAGCAAATGCGATTTCCGCGAATTTACTCTCACTGGTTTTCACGCCATTATTTCTAATCCACCCTACATTCCAAAGGCGACTTTCGACACGCTGGAGCCCGAAGTGCGCGACTTCGAGCCATCTGAAGCTTTAATCGGGTGGGGCGAAGACGGGTTGGATTTCTATCGCCAGTTTGCAAAGTTTGCCTTGCCCAAATTGGTCCCGCCATTCGGATTTTCGGCTGTGGAAGTGGGTGATGGGCAGGCCGAAGCAGTTGTGAAAATCATGCGCGGTGCCGGAATGAATAAGGTGGAATGCATCGAGGATGTTAACGGCTTACCTCGCGTAGTCGTGGCCGGAATCGCTTAAAAGCGCCCACGGAAAGGTTTTTCCCAGTTGCGAACTTTCGGATCGCATGAAGGAGGTTGGCCTTCGCTTACGTAAAGAGATGTAAAAAAATGGGTTTTACTGCTAGAATATTTTAGAAAAGCTCTTATCTGGTGATGTCTATGCAGGATGGCATACTCAAGGCGATATCTAACGATGGCACCATCAGAGCGGTTATCGCCACCACCACAGACTTAGTAGAAGAAGCAAGACAAAGGCACAATCTCTCTTTCACCGCGACTGCTGCACTTGGTAGGGCAATGACTGCGGGCGTACTCTTAACGCCGGTTGTGGCGCGCGAGGGTCAGGTCACATTGAAGTTCCAGGGCAACGGACCTCTGGGCAAAGTGATGGTCGACGCGTCACCGAAAGGCACAGTACGAGGCTTTGTAGAAAATCCCCAGGTTGAGTTACCGCTAAACTCCCTGGGGAATTTTGATGTTGGGGGTGCAATCGGCTCCACCGGCTATTTACATGTCACCATCGATCACGGCTTCGGGCGCGCTCATACGTCTACTGTTGAGCTGGAATCGGGCGAGGTGGGAGAGGATATCAATCGATATCTGGTGGTCTCGGACCAGACCGGCTCGATTGTTGTGGTTGGAACTCATATGAATGCGCGCGGTGTTGAGGCAGCCGGTGGGCTGATTGTGCAGCTCTTGCCGGACCATACGGAAGAAACTATTTGTCGGATTGAAAACAATATAACTACCTTTGGCACCTTCACATTCTTGATGCGAAGAGGAATGAGCCTCGAGCAAATTCTCGAGCGCATCCTCAGCGGTTTTGAAGTGGTGCCGATTTCCAACACCAAGCCGCTCAAGTTTTATTGCAAGTGCTCTAACGAACGTTTTCTCGAGGCCCTGCGTTGGATGGGTCCTAAGGAGCTACTTTCGATGGCGGAAGAAGATGGGCAAGCCGAGGGACGTTGTCATTTCTGCAACGCCGTTTATTTAGTCGGCAAAGATCGCTTGCTCGATCTAGCCAGGGGTAGCAAATAGCAGCGACCGAATAGCTTCTCGAATAACAAACGGGTTTTCTTGCGTATTGTTTTTAGGCGCTGGCGCGCTTATTCTAGTACGCCAATGCGCTCTTTTAGGCGCTGGAAAGCTGAATCTATCGCATGCGGGCTGAATGGCACTCATCAACTACCCGAAAAAGGAAATCGTCTACAAGGTCGTCTATTACGGCACCGGCCTTGGTGGCAAGACGACCAATTTGCGCTATTTGCATGCCAATCTCGACCCTTCTGTCAGAGGCGAGCTGGTTACGGTCGCTACAGAAACCGAGAGAACTTTGTTTTTTGACTTCATGCCTCTGGATTTAGGAGAAGTCGAGGGATATAAAGCGCGCTTTGCTCTTTACACGGTGCCTGGACAAACGGAATATAACGAAAGCAGGCGCATGATCCTGAAAGGCGCCGACGGAATCATATTTGTCGCCGATTCTAGTGCCGTACGGCGGCAAGAAAACGTCCAAGCTTTGGCCGGGATGATGGATAACTTAAAAGAACACAAGCTTAGTCTTAAGAGTGTCCCCTGGGTTTTGCAATACAACAAACGGGACCTGACCGATGCCCTTCCGGTCGAGACGCTCGAAAAAGACCTGAATGACACCGGTGTGCCGTCTTTCGAGGCAATTGCCACTGAGGGTAAGGCAGTATTTGGGACTCTTAAAACTCTCAGTCAGATGGTCGTTAAAAGGCAGGGAGTTTGAAAACCATGCGCCAGACAGGCGTTTGAGTTTGAACCCGGTCCGGACTTAAATCCGGATGCAAAGAAGGGCGCACAGAGTGCGCCTCTAAACTTTATATATCACTAAGTCACTAGCTTGAAGCCGCAGACTAAAGTGCCCGCTGGACTTTGCCGGCTTTCAGGCAAGAGGTGCAAACTTTCATCTTCTTGACGCTATTTTGCAATTTAACTCTGACCGGTTGCAGGTTAGGCAGCCAGCGTCTCTTATTGTGCGGGTTCCAGTGAGAACGCAAAAAGGTATAACTGCGCCCGGTTGAGGGTCCCTTTTCGCACACATCGCAACGTTTAGACATTTCCCTAATTCCCAAATATGGTTGGTTTGCCAGCGCTTCACCACCAGCCGTTAGCTTCTCAGAGCGTCCCTGCCCAATTAAATGGAAATCTGGGGAGCCAGAAGCCGCCGCCTCCGTCTGATCTATCCGAATCAGCCGAGGTGATGAGCGAACCGTGAATTTTACCACGAAAGCCTTTACGGGCGAATACTATGCCTGTTTGTAAGCTTTAAGACCGAAAGGAACATTTACACTAAACCACTCCAAGGCCGGCCGTCGACGTGGTAGTCTGTTTTTGGGGTTACAGCTTTGGCTGGCGTTGTCAGGCAAATAAACCTAACCGGGAAATCAAGCAGCCGTTTTTTTGACTGTCTTAATTAACTGTGTCCCCCCCTTCCCCTGTATCGAGATCAATTCTCGTAAGATCACTTCTAATGCTGTCCCAATCGTGGTATCAATTGCTGTTGTCGCCCCACCGAGCGCTTGAAATCCAAGTGGTTCGTGGCGGATCGGCGTTGGGGTAGGAAGGCAAGGATGGCTTTAGTAAATTACGCGGCGCGTGAAATAAACTGCAAAATCGTCTATTACGGCACCGGTCTTGGTGGCAAGACGACCAATCTGAAATATATTCACAGCCAGTTGGCTCCGACGACCCGGGGCGAACTGATTTCATTGGCAACAGAAACTGAAAGAACTCTCTTCTTCGACTTCTTGCCTTTGGACTTGGGCTCTGTGCAAGGTTTCAAAACGAGATTCTCTCTCTATACAGTCCCTGGACAGGTCGAATACAACGCCTCCAGAAAGCTAATTTTGAACGGCGTGGATGGCATCATCTTCGTCGCGGATTCCGACGTAATGCGCTCCAAAGACAACGTCGAGTCTCTGCAAAACATGATTGAGAACTTGGCAGAATACAGCCTGACTCTCGACAACATTCCATGGGTCCTGCAATACAACAAGCGCGACCTGGCAAATGCTATGCCCATCGAGCGTATGGAAAAAGAATTGAATATCCGTGGCGTCCCGAGCTTTGAAGCCGTAGCTTCCGAAGGTCTCGGCGTATTTGCCACCTTGAAAGCTATTTCCAAGCTGATTCTCAACAGACTTCAGTAAATAATTGCATCTGTAATTTGTAGGGGCGACGCCATGCGTCGCCCTGTTTTTTTGGCTACTAAGCGCAGTCTATATGCGATGCACATAGGCGCAAAAAATAACTGGCAGTTCCCGGCCCAATCTTTTAGTCTTAGTGGCAGAGAGCCTAGCTTTTAGACCAAGGTCTCTGAACTTGCCTACGACAACAAGTAACACCAAACCTACGAGGGAATCAGAACTCACCGCATTGCGGCGAGCTGTTGTCGTTGAGAGACGCGCCCGTTATGCGGACTTTCAGGGCAAGCGTTCGACCTTCTCTCAATTCATGCGCATGACTGCCGAAAGGTTAATCCGCAGGTATCCGATGGAGCCGGTCTGGGTTACGATTCGTGCCTTGTTTCGCAGTTATCCAAATGCCGATGTCGCCACTCGCATTTCAATCATTCGGCGCACTGAAGAATTAATAGGACCGCTCCTGGAGATGGCTGAGGAGCGCAAGGCGGCGTCGGATGAGTTCGACTATACAAATGAAGACGCAGGTGCCATGACAGGCGGCAGCGAACCTGCAGCTAGCGGTAAGGTGACGGCGCGGTCTTCCGACTACAACGACGCACGTTCGGCGAAAGAGAAATCCGGTAAGCCGTCAAAACCAGAACCGAAGTCAGCTGTCTCGTCGAAGATTGATGGTCCGGCGGCGAAGTCTATAGACGCTCAATCGAAATCTTCCGACGGCGCTGCTCAGAAAAAGCCGAGTAATAGCAATGATCCCAACGAGGTAAGCGTTCAATGGGTCAAAGGTGTCGGACCGAAAGTTGCCGCGCTGCTAAAAAATCTCGGCATTGAAACAGCCGGCGATCTTTTGCGGCATTACCCGCGCAAGCATTTAGACTTTCAAAATCGCTTGCCGATTCGCCAATTGCAAATTGGCATGGAAGCCACTGTTTTCGCGCAAATTCGCACTGTCTCGGCCTATCAATCCAAGCGCAGCAATATCTCGATTGTGAGCGTCCTGCTCTCCGATGGAACCGGAACGTTATCAATAACACGTTTCATCGGCGGCAAAGGCAACAAATATCTTCTCGACCGCTACAAAGATCAGTTTCCAAAAGGCGCCACAGTCATAGCTTCCGGCACGGTAGAAAGAGATAAGTATTCCAACAAGTTAGCGTTGAAGAATGCCGAAGTGGAAATTCTTGGTGTTCTTGATGAAGGTGGTGGCATTGAAGATCTGCAAAGTCAGAGCATCCATCTTGGCCGTTTGGTCCCAGTCTACGCTCTCACAGAAGGGCTTAGTCTGCGGTATTTGCGCAATATCATCAAAAATACACTGGATGCTTTCGGCGATCATTTGCAAGATCCGTTGCCGCCAGACATAAGAGAAAAATTGGGATTGATGGATCTGCGCACTGCGCTAACCAATATGCATTTCCCTGAAGAGCCCGAAAGTAAAGATGAAGCCCGTCGCCGTCTTGTCTTTGACGAGCTTTTCCAAATTCAACTTTTGTTGGCGCGCCGCCGCTATAAGTTCGAACAAACGGAAGGCGCTCTTTCGATTGAACTTATTGAGAACGGTTTGGTCAAAGGACTTGTTGATTCGCTGCCATTCATTTTGACGAAGGCACAAACGCGTGTATTCGGCGAAATCGCTAAGGACCTGGCATCAGCCAAACCGATGCATCGTCTGGTTCAAGGTGATGTTGGCTCCGGAAAAACAATTGTTGCTTTGATGGCGTGCCTTGTTGCCGTGGACAATAAATTCCAAGCAGTCGTGATGGCACCGACTGAAATTTTGGCAGAGCAGCATTACAAGCAATTCTCTCGTCTTCTTGCTCCGCTTGGGCTGCGAGCCGGTTTTGTCGTAGGCAAGCAAGGCGCGAAAGAGCGAAGAGAAGTCCTGCAAGACATTCGCTCCGGTCAAGTTCACGTTGCTGTGGGAACACATGCTTTGCTTGAGGATGCTGTTGAATTTCCAAACTTAGGCTTGATCGTAATTGACGAACAACACAGATTTGGTGTGAAACAGCGGGCACGGTTGAAGGCTAAGAGCATGACTCCTGAGCTTCTAACCATGACGGCGACTCCAATTCCACGAACTCTGGCTCTGACGATGCACGGCGATCTCGATGTTTCCGAAATTGACGAATTGCCACCGGGCAGAAAACCAGTCGAGACAAAATTGCTTCGTCCATCGGAGAAAAAACAAGTTTGGGCTTTGATGAAAGAAGAGATTGCCAAAGGCCGGCAAGCATACATTGTCTTTCCGCTTATTGAGGAATCCGAGACTTTGTCTGCTAAGGCAGCGACAGTCGAATACGAAAAACTGCGAACTACAATGTTTCCCGAACCGCAATATAAAGTCGGCTTGATGCATGGAAAATTGAAGCCGCAAGAAAAAGACGAGATTATGGAACGCTTCCGAAAAGGCGAGTTTAATATTCTGGTTTCAACTACAGTTATTGAAGTCGGAGTTGATGTTCCTAATTCGACTGTGATGATGATTGAAAACGCGGATCGCTTCGGATTGGCTCAGCTGCACCAATTGCGCGGTCGTGTAGGGCGTGGCGCGGATCAATCCTATTGTTTCTTAATTGCCGATATGAAGTCGGAACAGACCCGGCATCGCCTTGAAATTATGGAGCAAACGAATGACGGTTTCGTTGTCGCC
>PNLN01000047.1 GCA_013823055.1 Cyanobacteria bacterium DS2.3.42 | reverse complement strand
CCTGTATCTCCGCCGTAAACAGCTCTCCACTGACCGTTGCCGGTGGTGGTGCGTTCGGGGTTAGTCTGAGTGCCGGGATTGTAAGTCTGTTGAACGTCGCCGCCGTATACTGCGCGACCGTTGTTTCCGTAAGGCTTCTCTACCTGTCCAGCTTGATACTGGGCTCTTTGATAATCCGTTGCTTGCAGTCCAGCTTCACTAGCTTGCAAAGACGCATTGCGGGCTTGCGTTGCCGCATCGTCCTGACCAGTAGCTGGTTGCAGTTCGTAAGGATTAAACTCAAGTCCGCCACCCATGTGCGAAACCTCCAGAAATCTCTCCAATTCTTGCGCTGGGCGGACGACTCGGCTCGTCCTGGCTCAATGCAGACATATTAGAGGCGGCTCACCGCCGTAACAATGCGTGTAATCCCCTGGCTCATGGGAGGATTCCCACTGCCCAAATTAAGAATTGTTCAGCATTGCCGAAAAACCCGTCCCATGCATCGATTTGCACTTTGGGCTCCAGTCCCTGGCGGAGAAACTACAAGATAAAATTCCTGCTCGAAGACAGCCTTGCCGCGCAAAATCAACGCAAGAAAGGCAAATTTGAACGACCTGCCGTGGCAGTTCTAAGAATCTGGGCGAAAGTCCAGCTAAGCGCCGGCGGTGTTATTGAGGTAATAACGGCTGTGAGCTGCCGCCGGTTGCCCGTTATACTTTGCGTTCGGTTTGCGATGGTACGGCGTATTGCACACAGCAGTGCGGGTGAACACCATCTGCGCAATTGACATACCGGCATGCAGGCGAACCGGTCTGTTGCCGACATTGACTATTTCGAGGGTAATTTGGGCCGGCGGATGACTGAAACCAGCGTCAATGAAACCGGCTGTCACATGGACCATGACGCCGAGACGCGCCAGACTGGACTTACCGGTCAACTGTCCGACTATGTCGTCGGGCAGGCAAAAGGCTTCTAAAGTGGCGCCGAGAATGAATTGCTGAGGTTTGATCAAAATATCGTCGTCGGTTACATGTACCAATCCATTCAGCACAGTCTCTGAGTCATAAGGATCAATTACTTGATCTGCAGCCTCATGCCAGGAGAATTTGTCCGCCAGGCGAACATCGTAAGAATTGGGTTGAATCAAAGATTCTGAGTACGGCTCAATAATGAGCTTTCCTTCTGCCACTTCTTGCTTAATTTCATGATCAACCAGGATAGACATTATCCGATCCCTCATCACTTGCTGTGGACGATTCCCCGGCACTCAACCCGCATACGCGAGGGCAGAGCCTACTCAGCACATAGTATAACCGCAGGAGAAGCAGAGACTGCAGCTCTCTTGCCTCGCCATAAATCCGCTTCCATAGCCACACTCCGGGCAATCCAATATCGAAAGCATATCGACACGGCGATCATTAGAGTTATTGAACAACTCACGCTCTTGAGATGAGCCCAAGAGAGTGACCGCTCTAAGTGATGAGAAATCGCACTTAAACTGAGGACCTTTGAGAGTGCCCTGCATTTCTTTCGATTCTACTTTTTTTGCTGAACTTTCCTGACTACACGTTGGCTCTTCCACCTCAGGAGAATCACAGCATTCGCCACGTCTTTGCCCGCTGCCATTCTTGCGCGTGGAGGCAAGATTGAGCACCTGCCGTGGTCTCGAATTATCTCGATAAACAGTAATACCCTTCAAACCGTCTCGCCATGCTGCCAGATAAGCGGCTCTAACTTCCTCAACAGTGGCACTCTCGCGGAAGTTTATTGTTTTTGATACGGCATTGTCCGTGTACTTCTGGAAAGCAACCTGCATGCGCACATGCTCTGAATACGAGATATCGTGCGAACAAACGAATAGCTTGCGTATGTCCTCCGGTACGGACTGATTACCGGAGACAATACCGGAATGTGCAATTTCCTCCATCAGCTCCGGCGAGTAAAAACCTCTTTCCTTAGCAATTTCCTCAAACAGCGGATTGACTTCAATCAGCTCCGTGCCTTCCATAACACGCCTGATGAAACAGACGGCGAAAAGAGGCTCGATACCGGATGTGGTGCCGGCAATTATCGAAATTGTTCCGGTCGGAGCAATCGTGGTGACAGTGGCATTACGCATCGGACGATTCTCTGTTTTCCAGCGGCTATACTGCCAATTTGGAAAAACACCGCGCTCTCCGGCAAGTTTGGCAGACGCATCGTGGGCGGTATCATTAATGAAGCGCATCATCTCTTCGGCTTTGTTCTCCGACTGCTCAGAACCGTAGACGATGCCCATCATAATCAGCGCCTCAGCCCAGCCCATAATGCCAAGTCCAATGCGCCTATTGTTTAGCGTGGCCTCCTCAATAAACTTGAGCGGATAGCTGTTGGCGGAAATGACATCGTCGAGAAAGCGCACCGAAAGATCAATCTGGTCTTTCAAACGAGCAAGGTCAAAATCTTTCTTTTTGCGATCAACAAATTTGGCTAGATTAATCGAGGCCAGATTGCAGGCATCACCCGGACCCAGCGGTTGTTCTCCGCATGGATTGGTCGCTTCGATTTCCTCTGTTCCAGGGATTTCGCTTCCAGTTTCATCAAACGCTGATTCAACCGGATCGCTATGGTTAATCCTGTCAATAAAAATCAGTCCAGGTTCGCCCGTATTATGAGCGTTTTCCACAATTCGAGAAAAAAGATCGCGCGCCTTCAACGAGCGAATTTTCTTCTTGCTTGTGGGATGAATAAGATCGAAAATCTGATCAGCTTCCACCGCTTCCATAAATTTGTCGGTAGCAGCAACTGAGATATTGAAATTATTGAGCCTGTCAGTGTCTTGCTTGCAGGAGATGAAGTCTTCGATATCCGGGTGATCGACTCTAAGCATCCCCATGTTCGCACCACGTCTGGTACCACCCTGACGAATCGCTTCAGTGGCTGCATCGTATACGGTCATGAAACTGACGGGGCCCGATGCCACGCCCGTCGATGAAGCGACCCGATCGTTGGCGGGGCGCAAACGGCTAAAAGAAAAGCCGGTGCCACCACCTGTCTTATGAATAAGAGCAGCATTTTTACATGTGTCGAATATACCTTCGAGTGAATCAGGCACCGGCAACACAAAACAAGCCGACAACTGGCCGCCCGGTTTGCCCGCATTCATCAAGGTTGGCGAATTAGGCATGAAAGAGCAGCTGAACATTGAATTGAAAAAGCGTTCAGCCAGCTTCTCAATCTCGCTATCGGTTGCCCCCCACTCTTTTTCAGCGGAAGCGACTGCATAGGCCACCCGCTTGAACAGTTGCTCTGGAGTTTCTTTGACGATTCCCTGTTCATCGCGCAGCAAATAACGTTTTTCAAGAACCTTAAGGGCGTTTTCAGAAAACATCTTGCCCCTCCAATTCGCCCGACCACAATTACGGCGTATCCAGTTTTAAAAGGCGTATTTCATTTTAAAGGCGTACTTGCCATTATACTACATTTGTATGGCACTACATATAGCGTAGCGGCACGCACCCCATACGATATTTAGCGTTTTACCACAGTCGAGAGTTCCAAAGAGACAGAGGCACAAGAAAAACTCGCATTTTTAAAGAGTCTTCAACAAAAATCGGTCAAAGCACGCATAAGCCATGCCAGAACTGCTTTCCAGAAACTGAAAATGCAAAACTCCTGCCCAAAACCAACCATGGCTGGACGGAACGCTTAAAAGGTCTATCTCAAAGCTCTAAATGGATAAGTTAAGGTTGGAACTGTGTCCCGGGAAAACCTTCGCCGACGGATTGATAAAGGTGACGGCAAAGTTAACTGCCGTGGCAGCTTCAGCAGCACCGGTGGCAATCAGCTTCAATTTGGCTGTGTGCGCAGCAATATCTCCGGCCGAGTAAACACCTGGCAAATTGGTTTCCATCTTTTCATTAACGGATATGGCATTGCCTTCCATCTTGATGCCCCAGCTTTTCAAGAAGTCCAAGTTGATAACGAATCCTATATTGATAAGAATCGCGTCAACGGCCAATTTCTCTTCTTTGCCAGTGCGATTGTCAAAAATCACCGCTCCATCAAGCTTGTTCGAGACTTGGATTTCCTTCATCTCATAAAACGTCTTGATATCAATCTTGTTGCGCTTCATCTCTTCTACAGATGTTTGCACGGCACGAAATTGATCGCGACGGTGGATCAAAGTGACATTTTTGGCAATCTGCGAAAACTCGTTAGCCCAGTCTACCGCTGAATCTCCACCGCCAACAATAAGTACATTCTTGTCGCGGAATTTTTCTTTGTTCTTGACGGCGTAATAGATTCCATCGCCTTCGAGGTCTTTGTTATAGTCAATGTCCAATTTCTTGGGCACGCAAGCACCGGCTCCTAGAGCCAATAAGACAGTCTTTGTGTAATGATCGGCAGTCTTGTCAGTAGTCACCTGCCATATATCACCTTCAATCTTTGCCATATTCAGCACTTTCTCGCCCAGGCAAAGCGCCGGCTTGAACAGCTGAGATTGAGTGCCGAGGTTCTTCGCCAAGTCTTTGGCAAGAATCTTCGGATGCCCTGCTACGTCGTAAACATACTTTTCAGGGTAAAGAGCGGTTAGCTGTCCACCCAGTTCGGGCAGCACATCAATGACTTTCGTCTTCAGTCCACGGAGACCCGCGTAGAAGGTTCCAAACAAGCCAGTCGGACCGCCGCCGACTATGGTTATGTCATAAACATCCATCAGTAAAATTCGGTCTCCAGAGTTCCCGTCAGCCAATCGGCTATTGTAATACACTGATCTTCGAACTTGTGACAGTATTCATGAATAATGAAGCTGTTGTATGAAGGTTCGTTAGTATTAGATTCATAGACAACCGTCTATTCATCAGCCTTTTCATCCCGCGTGACCGATTTATCATGATGACAAACTTCGTAAAGACAACGTCTCAATTTGACGCAAAAGCAGATCTTGGGCAACGGTTGGCTGCATGAAGTACAGAGATTTCGGCAATACAGGCATAAAAGTTTCCGAAGTGGGCTTCGGAGGCTGGGGAATTGGCGGCAATGAACACGGTCACAGCTACGGACCAACCGAAGACAAGGTCTCTTTGGAGGCAATTAACAGAGCGCTCGACCTGGGTTGCAACTTTTTCGACACGGCAGATGTCTACGGTTTTGGACATAGCGAGATGCTCTTGGGCAAGGCACTCAAGAGCAAACGTGACCGGGTCATCATTGCAACCAAGGCAGGAAGCGACTTTTACCAGGGCGCAGGCTTTCAGACTTTTACCGCCGAATACATTCGATTTGCGCTTGAGAAGAGCCTCGACAGGCTGAAGACAGATTACGTCGATATTTATCAATTGCATAATCCGCCCGTGCGACTGCTGAAAAGCGAAGAGACCTTCAACGTCCTTCAAGAACTCAAGCGCGAAGGGAAAATTCGAGCCTGGGGAATTTCTATCCTCGACCCGATTGAAGGTCTGACCGCACTTGCCGTTACCCAACCAGATTGCATACAGGTTCCCGTCAACATTTTCAATAATCGTCCGTGCGAGAGCCTCTTGCCGTCAGCCTTTGCAATCGGCTGCGCGATCATTGCCAGAGAACCGCTGGCCAATGGATTTTTAACCGGCAAGTATGCGGACGTTCTCAATCTCACATTTGAAGAAGGTGATGTCAGACAGAGTTGGCCGCTGGACTATATAAGAGCTCGCATAGAAGCCGCTCAGAGATTGGAATTTCTGCGCAAAGAAAAACGCAGCCTTACTCAAGCGGCGATCAAATTTGTGCTGGCATTAAAAGAAGTGTCAGTCACCATTCCAGGCATCAAGACTGCGGATCATGCAGAAGAGAATCTAGGAGCCTCGGATTTAAAACCACTCAGTGCATCTGAAATGAAAGAAATTGACGCGCTGACAAAGCGAAACTTTGATTTGCCTGATTGAATTCAACGGTTAATGACAGTCTTTAAACGCGGGCTGTTGCCGTCATGATATGGGACTATCTGCCCGGCTGTGCCAAATTGCTGCTGCGCTTCACCCATGCCGTGCGGAGATGCCATCAAAGGAGCCGGCTGCAACGCATACACTGGCTGCATTTGCATGCCTTGTTGCGGCATCGAGTAAAACGAACCGGCAGTAGCGATCTGCCTGTTATTAGAGTTGGGATAAGCAGTTGCATAAGGTGAGGCAGAATAAGATTGCTGACTGGCTTGAGGATAGCCTTGCTGTCTGTGCTGCGTCTGGGCAAATTGTTGAGCGGGTGGATAAGCTTGCGCGCTCGGATACCCCGCCTGCATAGAAGCTTGATTGACCGACTGGCTGACATACTGATTGGCATATTTTGCAGTGGCCGCGCTCATTTCATAAGGCTGGCGAGCCGCAGTGCTGAGCAGTTTCTGCTGCAAGGTTTGTCCAGGCACCCCAGCGGACCCCTGTGAGGGCAATGGTTTTGCATTGTTGGCTCTGTTCATCAACATCTGGTCAATGGGCTGAACGGGAGGCACATGCGGTGAATTAGGTGTGTAGATGTCACCAAAAGTAGACGAGGTTCTAAACGGCATTGCATCTTTGACGCTGTTGAGAAGACGCCTGTCATCGACTGTGTGACGGGTATTTACGGCACCGGTACCGAGCACCTGGTTAGCCATCGGCTCGTTGTGACGAATCCAGTAAACGACAAAGAGCCAGAGCGTAAAACCTGCGAACAAACACAAATAAAGGAAATTCGGAGTAACGCGAATACCTTTGAATGCTTCGGAAAGACTGATGCCGGCGAGCACACTGCTATACATAACCGACTGCGACGGTGGCGCGCCGTGATCGCCTCCACCGTGAGAAGCTGCCTCAGAGCCGGCTTCACCTCCGGTCAGAGCGCCGGCATCCCGGTCCAAACCAAGCAGGCGTGCTATCAGGCCTTTTAAGCTGTTGCCGTTGTGGTTTGCGTGGTCGCCATCGCGGTCGTGGTCACCGCCGCCGTGATCGTCGCCGAAGTGGTCTCCATGCCCGTGATCGTCATGACGATCATGGTCCAAGCCAAAATCGCTCGCAAAGCCGAAGTCACTTCCGCCAGAGTTGTTGAATATTGCCGGTTCGACACTGCCGGGCTCCATCGGATCTCCTCAAACGGCGCCAGTCACGATGCGGGCTCCGTCCAGGCAATACTACGATCTTCTCAATAAATGTAAATACGTATAATGCGCTTGGGGTGGGAACACCCCCACAGAAATTAACCTAAAGGTGGTCCGCGCCATGCGCCGACCACCTTTACCAAGCTATGAATTCACCGAATCGGTCTATTCGACTTCAACACCTTCAACCTGAATCAAGCGCTGACGAATACTCTCGACAGTGCGCGGCAATTCGAAAAGCACCGGTAATTTTTCTTCAATCGAGCTTATATGCCTGGTCAAGTCGATTGAGCGCTCCATCAAACGAATCAGAATTTGCTGGGTGGCAATAAGCTGGCGTTGATTGTCGATCAACTGAGTGGCCATTCTGGCCGACTCGACCCGCTGGTCCACACTAAATGAAAGCAATTCAGTCATTCTTTCGAGCAGTTTTTCAACTTGGACCTGCATCACTTCACCACTAATAGTGGCATCCGCATTGATTTCAATTGCGCTCTCTTTGTCGCCTTCAAAAAATTCGTCGAATCCCTCAAGCGCCGCGAGGTCTGCATTACCTGCAGATTCTTCCGGTTTGCGCATGCTTTCAGCCATCAGTCCGTATCCCCCGCTCTGATTATAAAAACTTGCCAGGAAACCGTCAGTTCTCATCGCGTGTTGCAGTCGAACTAACAGGTTTTTTCTGAAATGGCCCCGTCCGTGGTGGCGCCTTTAGAATTATAACTAAAGCCGATAATAAGACAAGCGAATCAGAAAAGTTTTTTTGAAAAAAAACTATTACCGGTGGTGGCATCAAGATAGGCCAAGGACCACCAGTGTATCTATCTGCTATAGACAACCCGCCCCTTCTTTATCACCTGTTTTACGGGGTTCCAGCCTATGTTGTAGGGGACCTCTTCCAAGTTTTTTACGTCGTAAATAGTGACGTCGGCCTGAAAACCGGGACGCAACTGTCCGATATATGATCCCAGTCCGATCGCCCAGGCACCATTTACGGTTAATGCCGTCAATGCCTCCTCAGGCAGCATCTTCAAATGGAGGCATGCCAGTCCCCAGACGAAGGGCAAAGAGGATATGTGGCACGAGCCCGGATTGTAGTCGGTAGCCAGCGCAATGGCCACGCCTTCCTCAATCATCTTCCTTGCTGGTGCATGATCGGGCAAATTCAAATAGAAAGATGTTCCGGGGAGCAAGACTGCCACCGTGGACGATTTCGCCAAGAGCCCGATTTCTTCATCGCTCACATTGAGCAGGTGATCGGCACTTGCAGCTCCCAGCTCAACTGCTAATCTGGTGGCACCTAAATTGACAAATTCATCTGAATGAACACGTGGTTTCAAACCAAGTTTTATTGAAGCATCAAAAATCTTGCGCGTGTCTTCGAGTGTGAAATAGCCCCTGTCGCAAAAGACATCTATGTAAGGCAGCATCTGGGCTAGAGGCACGCCTTCCCGCTCCGCTTCTGCAGTCGCCATTGCCACCACGCGTGGCAGCATATCATTGACGATGTCGTCTACATATCCTTCACGCTCTTTGCCTGGTGGTATCGCATGTGCCGCCATAAAAGTAGGCACTATATCGAGCGCGGATTCTGATTTGAGGCGGTAGATCGCCTCCAGCATACGAAGCTCACTTTCCGTTTCCAGACCGTAGCCTGTTTTCACCTCTAGGGCCGTGGTTCCCGACTCGAGCATGCGCTCAATACGCTTACGCCCGAGGGACACAAGACGCTCTACATCAGCGTTTTGAGTGGCTCGCATACTTTTCACAATGCCACCACCGGCGGCAGCTATCTCGGTGTATGTCTTGCCCTGGCTGCGCATTACAAACTCATCGGCACGATTACCGTCGAAGATCAAATGTGTGTGCGCATCGACCAGGCCAGGCGTAACCAAACTCTCGCTGGCATCAATGATTTCAGTGGAATCGTCGGTGAAGACGGCTTGCTTGATCTCATCAGCGCTTCCCACAGCGACGATTTGTCCTGCGCTAATTGCTATTGCTGCATTTTTAATGCGGCAGACATCGCGCATTTCTTCGCCACGTATTGGGCCGTTGTGAGACTCTGCCGTTACGAGCTCAGCAATCGGACTAATCAAGAGGTC
>PNLN01000242.1 GCA_013823055.1 Cyanobacteria bacterium DS2.3.42 | reverse complement strand
AGCGCTGATGGTTTTGATTACGATGTACATGTCAGAGACTACGCATATCAGCCGGGTACCATTAATGGTGGCAAGCACGGTGGCGAGCCGCTCGTCAATCCTGCGGTCGTGGTTCCGATACTAAGCCAAAACTCAACAGAAGTCGGAAGTCGTGTACTCAACATAGCGTCCACCGGCAAGAGCGGCACAATGTCCTTCGGAGACTGCGGCGGGAGTGGAGATGGTGCGACCAGCTGGGTATGGATCGGAAGCCCACCTCCTGGACCGCCCACCAAAGTCACCATTGGCGGTGTCTCGTACAAGATATGGCCAAACGCTCTCTTGCCAGCCTTTGGTCGCAACGACTTTGGTTTGCTTGACCCAGCGGCCACTCTCGTCAACTTCGTCACCGGTCCTGCGGGTGGATTGATGCGCCAGACATACCTCCAGAACGGAGCATGCGTCGACATCAGATTCCGCCAGGCAATCGACTTAACCCCTGTAGGCACTCCTAAAAAGGTCTACGTCAATAAAAAAGGAGACCTCATCGACTAAATTTGACTATCGACAGTCAACGGGCAGGGCGCACTTCTCCACAGTGCGCCTTTCCTTTGGGAGACTTGGTTGAGTCACCCATCAGGGCGATGTATGCTTGTGTCCTAGTAAATACAATGTATTTGCCATAAAAAGACTTTCTTACTACATTTCAGTACTGCCGGATATAAAAATGAATGCACCAAAACAGCCGTCTTGTTTGTCGCGCCAGGCATCCGGAAACACTTTAGCCCTTGTTGCGGCGATTACCGCCGGGGTTCTGATAATAATTTTGCTCTTTGCGCTGGGCTACATCCGGCTCACCGGCAGCAATCAGGAACAGCGCACTGCTGTCGAAGCTGCTGCGTTGGCTGCCGCGAAAGAGACCTCTCGCATTGTCATCAACGATCCGAATTTTGGATACGTGTCACTCTCCGATGCAGCCCCCATCGGCAAAGCCACCGCTGCCGGAGACAACTATTTCATGCCGGTGAACGGCATAAATACCATGATGGGGACGATTCGTCTTGATTTAATCATTGCCGAAAGTCTCAACAATCCAGCCATGAAAGCGTTGGCAAAACGCGATCTTGCCAACCTGAAGCTGGCCAAAGAAAACCTCGCCAACGAAATTCGCCAGGCGCTCACTGGTTCGGGCAACTCCAAGGATATCGACGGCAATCCTGTCAATCCCTATACCGCAGCGGAGACAGCCTACAATCAGAATCTTGTCAGAATGTCTGGTGATGCTCAGTATGTATCCGGCTCGATGAAATTGACGCTGGGTTCTCTCAACTCCCCAATGCAGACCAACGTCCCTACGCCAAGACCAGCTACATATGCCAATGTAAGCGACGATCAGGCAATGAACGAACGCTACATGTCGGGAATTAATATACCGTTTGGTGGAGAAGACTTTGTTTTTGCAGCGATTGGAGACAGCCTTAAACTTGTCGATCCCAGAAAGTTCACTGAAACTCTCGGCAGTGTGCCATACCAAATGCCGGCTGTGATCAAAGCAGAAGCAGATCAAAAGATTCAAGACCAAACAGACAAGACTTACCGTACAGTCCATGCGCAGACCTGCGCTGCGACCGCCAGCGTCTATGATCCCAAGCCTGCTCCGGGCACGCTGACTGTCAGCTTCCCCGATACCATGCCGCCTGAAATCACGAGTATAAATTCAATACTTTCGCTTCCGGGAATGAACGGAAGCGGTCCTATTGACCTAAAGACTTCCAACAATGGAGACTACCCCGAGCCAGGAACCACCCTTGTTCCTACGACATGGAATGGCGGTGGTGGACCCGCCAACGGAACTAATGTAGTGTCCGGTGGCTATTACGATTGGCTGCGACGCAGCGGTGTTCGCATCAACGCAGATCAAGCCGTGAAGATGCTCACAGAACCACTTGTAAATAGTGCTGGTTTGCCCGCAATCCACATATTCTCAGTCAAACCTAATGGTGAGGTTCAATACAACAATGACCCCACTCTTGATACATCTCCATATTGGGTAGCCAGTGAAAATCAGCTATATGCAGTTGCTCTGGATGCTCTCGGCAGTACAGACGGCAACGGTTACGATGTGCACGTGCGCGACTATGGCTACGCGCCTGGCACCATTAATGGTGGCAAGCACGGAGGCGAACCACTGAGAAATGCACAGGTTGTAGTTCCGATTGCAATGTCACATCCACTTCGTCCAACCGCAGTTACTGTAGGCAGCAACAAACTTGTAATCGCATCAGACGGCAAATCCGGCACCATGTACGGTGGCGACTGCGGTAGTGACGGCGACGGTGCAGCAAGTTGGAATTGGATCGGCAATCCGCCTCCTGGACCACCCACGAAAGTAACGATTGGTGGAATAAACTACAAAATCTGGCCCAACGCTACTGGCGCAACAGGAATGGTTCGCAACGATTTCGGTCTACCGGGAGGATTGCCTTTGGTTCAGTATCTGCTCGGACCGGCAGGAGGAGCGAATCGACTCACATACTTGCAAAACGGAGCAGAAGTGGACATAAGATTCCGCCACGCAATTCCATATGTCGATCCGGTGGACGGCAGCAGTAAGAAAGGCTACAAAACAAGAAAGAACGACCTGGTAGATTAGTCGAAGGTCTGCTTCACCGAAGCGATTTATCGGGACTGGCTGCTGGACTAGTTTCAGAACTCGTTGCAGAATTTGCTGAAGACTTAGCTTTTTTCGCTTCTTCGCGCTTTTTCTGAAGTTCTTCTTGACGCCTTAAAAGCTCCTGCTCTTCTTCCTCACGCCTAACTTTCAGCTGCGGCAATATTCGCTGGTATTCTATTTCCGCATCGGAGACCTTCTGGTCGACCTTCGCAGCAGCGTGATCGGTCACAGTAATTCTGTCGTAGAGACCGGCAGTGAAATTGGCTCTCACTACCGTCTCTTCGTTATAGGTTCGTACCATTTCCTGCTTTACGTCTGACAATGCGCGCTTGATGGTTGTTTCGAAATCTGAGCCGCGTGCTCGAATTTCCTTGCCGATGAAAGCATCGGCCGCAGCCTTGGCATAAGTTTCTGCGTTTTTATATGCGTCCAGACAAATTGCGGCATGGCCCTTCTCGTGAGCGATCACGTCTTCAGATGCTTTTTCAGGCAACCACATGGTTACTTCCAAATTGAGTTTTATATCGATCTTTGTGATCTTAATAACGACTTCTTCTCCGTCAGACACTCTCTCTCGCAATTTCGTGTCATATGAAATCACCGGTGTGATGCCGTAGTGCCAATGAGTATTTGCACAGTCATTGTGCTCCGGAGGACTGGCCTCTGGCGGACGCATTCCCTTGTCGAAGATCTGGGTTTTTATCTCTGGAGCAGCCTTCTGAATGAGAACAGGAGGTGTAGAACAACTACTGAGAGATGCTGCTATAAAAACAGTTTGTCCAAGAAAACACGCGAATACAAAAAGCCTGCCAGAGAAGTAAGTTCTCCGGAAGTAACCTGGAGTGCGAAACGGAGCTAAAGCTCTTCTTTTCATATCTCGATTAAAGCTTTAAGTCTCTGATGGACGAATTTTCTCGTTGAGCGCTTCTTTGAGTAGCTCGTTTTGCTTCAGGAGGGCTCTCAAATGCTCGTTGGCGATGGCAAGCTCTGCTTGCAGCTCGGCCACCGTTTGCTCGTGCGTGACGCCCGTCACGGGGTCTCTGCCGGGCATCTTCGGCAGCAGTACATAACCCAATTGAACTGCCTTCAGTGCGGCAGCTGTTCGGGTTGGGACTTTGAGCTTGGCTAGAATGCACTCAATGTGTTTCTCCACCGTGCGGAGTTTCATATCAAGTTCTTCTGCAATTTCTTTGTTTCTAAGATCAAGACGGATAAGAACTTCAATTTCACGGTCTGTGAGATTGCAGTTGGGCATGCTCGTCGAAGGAGCTTGCTTGACCAGCTGTGTGATCTTAGGGTCGCAATAAGGCAACGCACGTGTGACTTGTTCTATAGCTTCAAAGAGAGTTCTGGGTCCGGAGCTCTTTAGACAGAAGCCGCGGGCGCCCGCTCTCATGAGCTGGTTGTGATACTTGGTAGCGTGATAAGAGTCTGTGAGGACCAGAACGTTAGAGTTGGGCAACTCCTGCGTGACGCGCCGGCAGACCTCAACACCATTTAGAACATCAAGATCGACATCTAGGATGACAAAGTCAGGACGTTGCCTGCGGATCATTTCCGTAGCAGTCATGCCGTCGGCTGCTTCGCCGATGATATCGACCACTTCCGAAACCACGCGCTTCAAGCCGAAGCGAATTAATTCATGTCTTTCGCACAGGATAGTGCGGGGACGGAAGGGATTGGAGCGGAATGTAGAGTCCAAGAAAATCTCCGGAGTAAATTCTCGACGGTATATGCGAGGGACATAGGGTCCAGTTGTACTCAGCTCGGCTAAAGGCGTTCGTTATCAGCCACTTGAGTTTTCCCGCCTTAATTCTAACAATGCCACAAATTTTCGGAGTAAAACGGTTTTTGATTTGAGCGGGCGCTTTTGCCTGGCGTTTTTTTCAAATCCAAATTTTTGCAACTTCCTCTTTACATCTGTTCTTTATTCATTCTCTTATCACGTATTTATAGCTAAAGTTGGCTCCAAGCGGCAATGGCGGGCAGTTTTGCCTTTTTGGACAAACCGGCGTGGGAGTTATACGAAGGTCATGGGAGTCCCCCCAATAGACTTGCCTCGCCCCGCATCTTAAGCTGTGCTCACATTCGCCTCCCGACAACCCCTGGGAGACCCAAGCGAACCGAACTAAACCAGCTTCTACGACCAAATCAGACACCTCGATTCTCAAAATGCTCAAACAGTCCTCACTTCTAACCATCTCACCCTACATCCTGGCTCTCGCGTGTACCGTCGCCCTGGGCACTCAAAACGCGTTCGCCACTAAGCTGACTGGAGCGCCGCTACCCTACGAGCGCGAGAAGAAAGAATTCAACGACAGCAACAGCGTAGTCATCCCGCCAAGCGCTTCGAGATTTCAGCGCCGCCTGGACTACCGCGAAGAAGAAAAGCTCAAGAAGCAAGCTGAGGCTGACGCAGCCAAGAAAGCCGAGCAGCAAAAGCTCGAAGCTCTGGAAGCCGTAAAGAAAGCCCAGGCTCAAGAAGCCGCCAACGCAAAGCAATACATCCAAACAGCAATCGACGCCAACAACAGCGCGGTTGCTTTCGGCAAACAGAACCGCTGGAACGAAGCGATCGTCGCTCACGAAAAAGCTGTTCAATATGATCCGTCCAACAAACAATTCAAGATCAACCTTTCCGCCGCCCGCACCGCTTATGGTCAACAGCGCCTCAAAGGAAACGATTTCGCCGGCGCCGCCCATCTATTTAGACATGCGCTCGCCGCCGCTCAAGATAATTCGATGGCCGCCAAACTCTTGAGTGAATCGCTCAGAAAGCAAGGCATCGATCCCAGCTCGTCCGACGCAAGAATCGAACTGAGCGACAAATTGCTTGCCGCCAATGACCTGGTCGGCGCTTCGATCGAACTTCAACAAGCAATGGCTCTCGATCCGTCCGCCCGCGTTTATCAAAAGATGGGCGACCTGGCTCTGCGCTACAGTCAAGTGACCAATGCGATGGCGTATTACCGCCAAGCCATAGTTAAGGATTCTGACTACGGTCCAGCTCATAGACAGCTGGGCTTCCTGCAAATGTCGAAAAACGACTTCACGGCGGCTGCTGCTTCATTGCGCAAAGCCGTCATATGCGACAGCAAAGACGTAGCTGCCGGTCAGGCGCTGGTCGAGCTTTGGCGCAAACAAGTAGCGCAAAATCCGCTGCTTGCTGAAAATCATTTGGGTCTGGCTGGCGCCATGCAACTCACGGGTGACTTCAATGGGGCAGAAGCGGAATACCGCCGCCTGGAAGCACTCGATCCAAGAAACCCCGGGTTGGAATCCGGAAGAGCGAGCCTCAACAGGGCTTATCAGCACGCTAAAGCAGAAAAACACAGAATGGCTGCTGAAACTTTGTTCAGTCAAGGACTGCGCAGAGAAGCCCTGGGTGAGATCAATCAAGCAGTGATGATGGAGGACAAAAATCCGAAGTACATCTACTTGATGGCGGAATGCCTGGAAGGCGTCGGCAATTTCGCCGCCGCCCAAGCAGCTTTCTTGAAAGTTGTTATCCTCGATCCGTCAAATACCGAAGCTGCGATCCGCGCTAAAGAAGCACAGAAGAACGCTGGGATGAGCAACGCACAAGCCGCTCAAGCGAGCAGCCAGGTGGCTAATCAAATCACATCGCAAATGGCTCCGCAGCAACAACAAATGCAGCAGCAAATGCAACAACAGCAAATGCTGATGCAGCAAGCGCAACAGCAACAGCAAGCTCAGCAACAATTTGCCGCTCAGCCTCCAGGTAGTTTCCGCGTAGCTCAGCCTGAGCAAATGCAACAGCAACAAATACAACAGCCGATGCAAATGCAACAAAACCCTTCCCAAAAGGGCATGTTCGAAGGCGGCTCGCAAGCTCACGGGTTCAACCCGAACGCCATGAACTTCAGAACTCATGATGAGTCTCAACAAGCTCAAGCTGCACTGCAAGCACAAGAGCAAGAGCAAAGACAACAGCAAATGCGCCAGCAAGCAGCAATGCAAGCGCAACAAGCTCAGCTAGCTCAACAGCAGCAAGCTCAACAAGCGCAGCAGCAGCGTAGTGGCGCATTGCATGCGCCTGAAGAAGCTTCGCAGCAGCAACAATCCACACAACCTGCAGTTAGTGCAAATGATGCACTCAGCCAGGTCAGCGTTCTTGAATCACAAAGAGACTACCAGGGCGCAGCCAATCTACTTAAGCAGATGACTGAGGCCAATGTGGAAAACGCAGAGTTTCACCACAGACTGGCGACCAATCTTTTGAACCTCGGACAAATCTCTGAGGCCATACCTGAATTTCGCATCGCAAGCGCACTGAAGCCGACAATGAAAGCCTATTCGGATGACCTGGCGCGGGCAATGCAGATAAACAAGCGGTCACTCATGAGTGACAAAAGCGATTCTACCGGGAGCAAGTAAATGACGTTTTACTTTCAGGCACCAGATTTAGCAGAATTTCCGAGGCGCTCTTACCGGCGCTTCACGGAGGAAATCATCGGCAATCTGTTCACTGAAATTTCGCCAATCTCAAGCGATTTTTCTCCACGCTTTGAATTGTCTTTCGTCGGTCCCGATGGAAAGCCGCATTACAGATTCGAAGACTATGCAGCCGATTCCGGATATCCGACAACATCCGAGCAAGCCAGAAAGACCAACATGACTCATGCTCGCCGCATGATGATGGAAGTTTGGCTGCGTGATATTCAAACCGGTGAAATTCGCAAATCTACCGCCTACATGGGCGACGTTCCTGTCATCACCGACAGAGGAACCTTCGTCATCAACGGCTCCGAGCGCGTCGTCCTCGGTCAGCTCGTCAGAGCACCTGGAATTTATTTCTCCAATCCGACACACATCACTTATAAAGCGTTGATGCTGGCAGAACAGGGCGCCCCAATCACCTTTGAGTTGGAGCTCGACCCGACAGTATCCAGCCGCGCATCCAAAGCTAAGTGCCGCGTCAAATTGCCGAAGCGCTCATGGGTTTCAGCTCAAACATTGCTTTTGGCAATGGGCGTTGACGAAGCCGTTCTCGAAAAGAGATTGAGACCGCTTCTGGAAGCAAGACGCATTGAGTGGAAAAACATCACCAAGACTGAAGCTCTGGCTGTCATCGGTCGTTCGTGGAAACCGGACGGTGGCGGTGGCGCCGGCGGCGGTATGACCGCCTTGTTGGAACTTACCGACAAGAGAAAATATTCGCTCGGCAAACTGGGCAGAAGAAGATTCAACAAGAAGATGGGTCTGGATCACGAGTGCCAACAAGTAACGGCCGATGACCTGCTCAACATCTTTGAATATCTTTTGAACTTGCCCAACGGCATGGGTCAACTGGATAATCCGGACAGTTTGGAAAACCGCCACCTGCGCGGTGTTGGCGAAACCATGACCAGAGCAGTTCGCCCGGCGCTTGCGCAAATGGTTCGCTCGCTCAAGACCAGACTGGAAATGAACGAAGACGAAGAAATCGGATCGCCTAACGACATCCTAGATTGCCGTCCGTTCGCCAATGCCATCATGAAGTACTTCTCGGGCAACCCGCTCGTTCAGTACCTCGACCAACAAAATCCTTTGTCTGAGCTCTCGCACAGACGCAGAATCACATCCTTTGGTCCTGGCGGTATCGACCCGAACGCAGCACCAACCGAAATGCGCGATGTTCACCCTTCGCAAATCGGTCGCGTCTGCCTGGTTGAATCTCCTGAAGGTAAGAACTGCGGTATGGTCTCTTATATGGCGACCTACTGCCGCATCGACGAAGACGGCTTCATGACCGTACCTTACCGTCGCGTCATCAATGGTTTCTTGACAGACGAAGTTGTTTACCTGGCACCAGGCGACGACAAAGTATATACATTGGCACCGCCCGATGCGAAAGTGGAGAACGGCTATCTGACCGGACCGCTGGTTCAAGCCAGACGCGGTGATAAGTTCTTCGAAGTGTCGCCTGAAGAAATCGACATGATCGGTATCACCCCGCAAGGTTTCTTGTCGGTAGGTTCTGCCCTGATTCCATTCCTGGAGCATGATGATACAGGCCGCGCCCTCATGGGTGGTGGCATGATGCGCCAAACTTTGCCGCTCATCAAGCCTGAGCGTCCCCGCGTGGGAACAGGCATGGAGCGCATTGTCGCCCGTTCGTCCGGTCACTCCGTCGCCGCCAAACGCGCCGGCGTCGTGTCGAGCGTCAACGGCAAAGAAATCGTCATCACTCAAGCTTCCGGCGAAAAGCGCTACTATCCGCTTATTCGTTACGACCGCACCAACCAAAACACAATTCTCGACCAACGTCCGTCAGTTGTTGTCGGACAACAAATCGAAGCCGGTCAAATCATCGCCGATGGTCCCGGTATCGACGCCGGCGAATTGGCACTCGGTCGCAACCTGCTCGTAGCCTTCATGCCCTGGCGCGGTTACAACTTTGAAGACGCGATTGTGGTCAGAGAAGGACTCGTCAAAGATCAAAAGTTGACCCACATCGAAATTGAAAAACATTCCACCAATGTCTATCAAACTCTGCGCGGTCCTGAAATTCTCACGCCGGAAATGCCGAATGTGGCAGGCAAA
>PNLN01000160.1 GCA_013823055.1 Cyanobacteria bacterium DS2.3.42 | reverse complement strand
CTTTTTGGCGCCTGGCTTTATGGCTGACTTTTCGATGATGCGAAGGATTTCGGACAAGCCGCGATGCGGGTGGTCATCAGAGTGTTCGTGATGGTGTGCATGCTCGTGTGCGTGTCCATGGTCATGGGAATGATCGTGGTCATGAGAGTGATCGTGGTGTTCGTGCGGCAGTCGATGCTTATGGTCGTGTTCATGCGCATCTTCGGTCTTCAGAAAGACATGAAGTTTGGTGGACTGGACTCCGCAGCGCAAGAGTTTTTCCGGGCGAACAGAAAAACTTCCTTCCGGCAGAGCGATCTTTGCCAGTTCTTCCTTCCATTGCTCAACGTTCAGACCTGCATCAATCATGGCTCCAAGAAGCATGTCTCCGGCGGCTCCGAAGGGACAATCGAAAAAAGCTGTATGCATCGTCCTGGTCCTTTATATGCGTATATGCGAATCGTTGAGGATATCTGTGAACGTCTGCGTTCTAATTTTTAACGCTGTGCTTCCACGGCAAGACAATGTTCTCCAGAGCACCATCAGATGTGACCTGAAACTTTTGCACCAGATGTTTCACAAGCGCCGGGTACTTTTCATTGATGATGGTTAACTTCTTTTTGCCGGGAGTCAGGCACAGTTGATAATTGCCGTCTTTGGCTGTGACAGCGGCTCCGCCGCCATGTATTTTTGCCGAGGAATCTTCATTGATATCGGCGGAAGAGATTTTTACAACGATGTCTTTGAGCGGTTTACCGTCCTCGCCTACGACCGAGCCGCGCACTGAAAAACCGTGATGCAATTGAATGAGAAATCTCCTGTTTGCCTTTCCATTCACTTCCTCAATCAAAGCGGCCGCCAGCTCACCCTTTTTCCGCGGCGTGATCTCTACAAAGCACGAAGTGCACGGCTCGTGCGCAATTGAAAATTTTCCGTTCTTATCACTGATATCGGAAACCGACCATGTCGCCTCGTCGTCAAATACGACGATCTTGGCACCAACAACCGGGTTGCTTGAAGGATCAGTAATCCGTCCACTGATTATGGATTCAGCCGCCCACGCAGGCATTATGGACGCAGCAATGCAAAGAAGTGCGGCGGCTAGATAACCAATGAGGCAATTGAGAAAACTGATTGAGTATCGAGTAAGTTTCATCTTGCTAAGCAGGTGCACTTATCCTTTGGAAACACGCCAAATATACATCAAAACGGCGTTTCACATACCGTCTCAATCCAGAGGTTTGTCACCACCTGGTCAACGTCGCCGCGCCCAAGGTTATCTAGCATTTCAACAACGCCTGCATAAACGTCTGAAAAGCGAGCTGGACCGTCAACCAGTTTTTCCACAGCCCAATCAAGAATCAGGAAACAAGCTATCGTCACGTAGGAGGGGAGTCTAGACGAGTGACATGCAGCCATGACTTCCGCCTTGCGAATCTTGAATTCGTCCTTTTCAGCCGGATCCTTGTGCAGCGCCTGAATATATCCGCGCAGGAATGCTTTTCCCAGTTGCAAATCAAAACCCTGATCAGATATTCGCTGTGTACTTTTCGATTCCATAGATTGCTGGCTTCGCGCAAACATAATCAGGCCGTAGCCCAAATCAAAAAATGGATGCCCGCAGCGGAGATAGTCAAAATCCACTAGGCTGACCGCACTTGCGCCAGCTTCGTTTTTGAAAAACAATACATTGCCCGGATGATAGTCGCCATGAATAAGCAGAGGAGTTGCTGCCATTTCAGTAGCTCTCACAGCAGCTATAGCTTGGCCCAGTCTGCCTCTAATGTCATCCTCATTTTTCAGAACACTCAATAAAGCAGGGTATGAGACCAGATCGGCACCTTTAATACGTTGAAACAACACCTCGAAGATTGTCGACCAGTCCAGTGGAATTAAAAAACGGTCTCTCTTGTCGGCGTTCTCACGTAAATAGTCTGCGGACGCCAGGTGGGTGCGGGCCAACAAATCTCCAGCCAACATGCAATCCGCCGGCGAAAGCTGAGAGCGCATCCATATTTGCCGCTTCTCTTGTTCCAGAAAATCGTAGAGCTGGAAACGGTTTCCAGCAAACGCAGTATGTTTTTGACCAGTGGTGGTGACTTTCAACGCTGGAGAGAGCATGTACTTTCGCACCTCTATCCATCTGATGAACGCTTCGATTTCGGTGAGCCGAACCTCTTCGATCCATTCCCCGACACGCTTGAGAAAGTAATCGTTGGTATCTGTCTTTACTCGAAAGCTCGTTCTAAAATCGCCACCTGTACCTGATTCTGAGTTCTCCGGCAAAGCTCCGGAGTCCGAAAGTAATTCTTCTTCATCGCAGGTGATCGACTCTATCCGGCTGATTTTGCCGATGGCATAAGCTTCTTCGAGGACTGACTTCAGCTCGGCGAGATCGAAATCTGTCTTACCATTTGACATCAAACCGGTCGTGTCCTGTAAACTCTTTGTATGCCTATTCAAATCGGCTCTATTTCTTTGAAAAGCCGCGTGTACGTACCACCGATGGCGGGGGTAACGGACCTGGTTTTTCGCGACATCGTCAGGCAAGTCGATCCTAACTGCCTTCTGTCTACCGAGATGGTATCAAGCCGCGCCTTGATGGCCAGACCGGAATGTCGAATTATGGATCTTTCCGATACCGAGCACCCGATCGGCATCCAGCTTTTCGGGCACGAGCCTGACGTAATGGCGACAGCCGCGCAAATGGCTGAGAAGAAAGGTGCCGACTTCGTCGATATCAATATGGGATGTCCCGTCCCCAAGATTACAAAAGGTAAAGACGGATGCGCTTTGATGAAAGAGCCGGATCTGGCGCGCGCGATTATCTCGTCGGTGAAAAGTGCGATCAATATTCCTGTGACGGTGAAATTCCGCCTGGGCTGGGATGACAGCTCGAGAAACGCAGTTGAGTTTGGCGAGATGGTTGAGGACTCAGGCGCCTCTGCAGTCACTGTTCATGGCAGGACCAGGCAGCAATTGTATTCCGGCAAAGCCGATTGGAGTTTTATCGCCAAAGTAAAAGCCGCGCTGAGCATACCTGTCTTCGGCAACGGCGATGTATTTGAGCCGGAAGATGCAATCAGGCTTTTGGAAATCACCGGGTGCGACGGCGTCGCTGTTGCGCGCGGAACACTGGGCAATCCCTGGCTTATCCCTCGAATCACGCGCTACATCGAAGAAGGAATTCTTACACCGGCTCCCGATGACGTTGAGCGGCTGATCCTCGCGTATCTGCATTGTGTCTGGCTGACCAGATACAAAGGACCGCGCGTTGGTTCGAACGAATCGAGACGTCACATGATCAACTACACCAAAGGAATTTCCGGCGCAGCGCCCTTCAGAGCGCGCCTGACGCAGATTACCGGCGCCCAGGATGCAGCAGTCATTCTTGCAGAACTTTGCGAGTTGGTTGGCGGCAAAGAAGGCAAAGAGCGCTTCTTAACGAATGTAGAGAACGACAATCAGAAAAATTGTGTAGAGCCAGGTGAACGGCATGGCCAGCGTAAAGAAGGTCTCCATTCCCCAGTTGATCTCGGTACCCTCGCGCCAGTCGCAGTACCATAGGATCCCGTTGACGAACAGGTTCATGCCCCAGCCCATGATGCCGACCATGAACGCGAAAAGTAAGATGATTGCCCAGATATCCATCGATCTTTGTGGTCTTTCTTCTTGAAACTCGCTTGCCAACGCTAAAAGAGAAGATCTGATTCCCCTCTTGAGCAAAGGATAAGACCGACCGGTTTCCTTGGCAACGGGAAAATCCCCCCTCAAGACAAGCTGAATGAATATTAATGGCGAAATGCTCAAAAGCACCGACTTGAGCCGGTGCGGTTTAGCAATTTACAACTGCGGTTTTTTTAGGGGCGGCGCCATGCGTCGCCCGGTCTATTGGGCTGGGCGACGCTTGGCGTCGCCCCTACAGCGCTTCAGCGCTGCGGTGCATCAATAGACTTGGTAGCCGCCTGGGGAGATCAAGATGGTGCCGTCATCTTCGGCAGCGACCGTTTGCAGCGCCTGAATTACGGCGTTGGTGGCTTTGTGCTGGTCACGCGTTTCAGTCTTAATGACTTTGGCGCGCTGAGCGACTTTCAGCACCAGCTCGTAGCGGTTGCCATGCTTATCCATCAACTGATCAAGGATTCTGGTTGTACTCATTTGGTCCCTATTTTGTCTGGCACTGACCATCTCTGGATGCCAAACGATGGGCGCCAGTTAAGGTTTGATGCGACACCTTTCAGCATACACGATCGAGAGCACATTGTTGACAGCTTGGTCTATATCCTCGTTAACAACTTCATAGTGGAAGAGACTGCGTTCCTTCAGCTCTTGCCCTGCCTTGTCCAACCGCATGGCAATTACATCTTCGGGCTCTGTGGCTCTTCCGCGCAATCGCTTTTCAAGCTCGTGAATTGAAGGAGGTGCGAGAAAAACCAAAATAGCTTCAGGAAAATGATTTTTTACCTGCTTGGCTCCCTGCACCTCAATGACAAGAACTACATCCAATCCTTCCTTAAGACGCTGTTCCACCCAATTTCTAGGCGTGCCGTAATAGTTGCCGGCAAACTCGGCGCTCTCAATGAAATGATTGTGCCCGCGCATCTTCTCGAAGCTTTCGCGATCGGTGAAGAAGTAGTCCACGCCGTCGCGCTCACCGTCACGCTGCTTTCGAGTAGTGACCGAAACGGATTCTACAAGCCCGCCTGCTTCACCCAAAACACGGTCAATGATGGTGTTTTTGCCAACACCCGAAGGTCCGGTCAAAACAAAGAGGTTGCCCGGAGTCACCTTATCCCCCCGCTTGCGGCTCGGCGCTGGCGCTGTTTCTTTCGAGGAAGACTGTTTGCTTTTGCTGGCTGGCATGTAAGCACCCTCTTAGTCAGTCGTATCGCCCGAAGTTCATGAAAAGAGTGAAGTCTATGTGATTCATAATACCGCTTCACTTTTTTGCTAAATTGTCCCTATTAAACCTAAACGAGAAGAGCCATGCAACCGTTCGATGCCCTGACAATTAGGGCAGTGCTAGACGAGGCCAAGCCACTCTTGCTCAACCGGCGTGTTGACAGGGTTTTCCAATTGGCGCGCGACGAATTACTGATCTCACTTCGCTCGAAATCGGGCATGGTGCACCTTCTTCTTTCAGCGCATGCCACTTATGGTCGTATTTGTCTCGTAAAACAAGCACCCCAGGGCGCTAAGAACGATCGAGCACCGCAAAACAACTCAAATTTCGCCCTGCTTTTGAGAAAAACATTGGCTTCCGCCGTTTTGGTTCATATTGAACAATTGCCCGGCGAACGCATAGTCGATTTCGTTTTTTCCTCAACTGATGAAGTTGGAACTGCCACACACAAAGTTTTGACCGCCGAAATTATGGGGCGTCACAGCAATTTGATTTTCTGGGACAAGACAAAAGAAAAAATTATTACCGCCTCCCACATCGTCACCAAAGAGATGAGCCGCCAACGGGAAGTGGCACCAGGTCTTACTTACAAGCGTCCTCCTGGTCAAGAACGACCGAATATTTTCAAGATAACGCGTGAGGAATTTGGCGAGCAATGGAAATTGCTCAGAGAAAACTTTCAGGCACCGGCGGCAAGTCCGGATTCGGAAGCAGTAGAAGCCGCAAGCGGAGGAACGACGACCAAAACGCAATTGGCGACGGCTCCCGGGTCTGCATTCGTGACTGTCGAACAATGGCTCATCCATACATTTACAGGATTAGGACGAAACCTCTCAGAAGAACTGATTCTCGCTTCGGAAGCAAGAAGTCCGGTTGCCGATGCATTGAAAGATGTTCAAAGCGAAGAGAAAGTCTGGTCGGTGGTGAAACTGCTGGGCGAACCGAGGCTGACATTCAAACCGGCAATGCGCACTGACCTCTCGCGCTACACTGTTTTATCTTTGATACCGGAATTAAAAAACGCAGAAGCTCCGAAGCAAATCGCGCCGCGTGAAGAAACGCGTTCTGCTGAGTCGGCAGGTCAAGAAGCCGACGCAGCAACTCCCACTGTAGCTACGACCGCCACCCAAGGTAACTGGAAGCATTTTCCAGCCGTTAACGATCTGGTTGATGAATACTACAGCGCAGTCGAAGCGCGCGAGCAGTTTCAACAATTACGCGAAAGATTGAGAAATGAACTTCGGTCGGAAGACGACAAACTTGCTTCGCGAATTTCAGTTGCATCTCAGCATGTGAGAAACGATGAATTCCTGGGTGAAATGAAACGCTCTGGTGACCTCGTTTTAGCCCATCTTGGTGTGATTGAGCCAGGTCAAACAGAACTCGAAGTAGACGATTTGTACTCCGGTAGTTCTGAAAAAATCAAAATAAAACTAAATCCAAATCTTTCCGCGTCACAAAATGCGCAGTGGTTTTATCGCCAATTCTCAAAATCTCGCAGTCGCCAGAAAGCAGCAAAACTGGCTCTAGATGAGGCTGCCAGAAAGCAAGGTCTGGTTGAAACTCAGATGAAGCAATTAGAAAAGGCGCAAACAAATGATGAGCTGCGTGCCCTTCGCGAATTGATCATCGGACGAAAACCGGCAGCTGCCATGCAACAGCAACAGCAGCAAAACCGAGGACCAGCCGTCGAGAAAAAGAAGGGCAAACCACGCATGTTGAGCGTGACTTCATCGGATGGATGGACAATTTACGTCGGTCGCAATCGGCATGAAAACGATCAGCTTTTGAGCAAACTCGCGCAACCGAATGATATTTGGTTGCACATTCTCGGCTCCGGCGGAGCGCATGTTCTAATTCGCGTTCCAGCCTCGAAGCAGGAACCACCGCTAACTACGCTGAAGGAAGCCGCTCAAATAGCAGCACGTCTTTCAAAAGGTGGAACAACCGGCACGAAAGTTCGAGTCGTGTACACGCACGTCAAATACGTGAAGAAACTCGGCAAAGACAAACCCGGTCAAGTTCGCTACGAGAACGAAAAGACCCTGGAGATCGATACTTCAGCGCCTATGCCCAAGTGCATGAAACAGCTGTTCAGCCACTAAAGTTCGCTGCCGTAAATTTTCTGTTTGATTTTTCTGAGCTACATCTTCCGGAACAAGGCAACAACAACACCTTGAACTGAAAGTCCGTCTTTTGCATCTACAAAGATCGGCTGAAGTTCGCTGTTTGCAGGTTGCAGACGATAGCCGTTCTTTTCTTTGAAAAGACGCTTCAATGTAGCAGTGCCATCATCCAAAAGTGCAACGACGATCTCGCCGTTTCTAGGAGATGGATTAGGCTTGATGATAACGAAGTCGCCATCGCAGATGCCGTCTTCGATCATGGAATTACCTTTTACTTTCAAGGCGAAGCAATCAGTGCCTGCATATTGATTGTCCATTGCCAGATACTCGCCCGGATCGATTGCATCAATAGGTTGACCGGCGGCAATAGTTCCAGCCAGAGGAATACCTTGCGAGTCTGAATAACTCTCTTCATATTCAATAGTCGTCTCAGTGGTTCTTCCACCCGACGGGGTCGTGGTCGTAATCTGGGAAACCACTCTCAATGAGCGATTCAGCCCTGGCTCCCAATGCACGAAACCCTTCTTCTTAAGGGCCGCAACATGCTGGTGAACAGTCATACGATTACGCAAACCGAGTGCCTTAGCCAACTCTGCAAGAGTGGGCGGATAGCCGTTTTCCTCAGTAAGTTCAACAATAGACTTAATAACGTCGCGCTGCCGTGGCGGCAAGCAATCCAAATCCATAATCTCTCCTTCTATCGCCGCCCCAGATTGTGCAAATTCGGAAAAGGCTCAGCCAGTTCCTTCGGACATACCTGGGAACCTAACGGTCCCGGATACATACGTAAGTATAGTACCAAAAAACCAGAGTGACAAGCCCCAACTTAACTCGGTAGTAAAAATTTCCAAGTGCCCGAATTCCGTGGCGGGCACTCGAATCAAAACCCAGATCCTGCCCCAAAATCCTCACGTTCAATTTCCCTATCTGCAATTTGGAATTTCAACTGATACCCATCTAAATTCCAAAACCACCCGCTTGCCAAGTGAAAAGCAATTACGAAAGCGTTTCCAAGCGCTCACATGTTTCTCTCAGCTGTCGTAAGATCTTGCCCTTGCAGATTCGCTGGACGAGGTTTTTGAAAATGAAAAAGATATTGGTGCTAGTTGCCGCTCTCGCTTTGATGGGCTCATCGTTTGGCACATCCGCATATGCTGATGACGACACAGGCAAAAGAGGACAATCAGCCAAGCTTTCCAGAGCTGATGCCGAAGCCATTGCACTTAAGCAATTGTCGGGCAAAGTCACAGACAGCGATCTGGAAAGAATGCACAAAAAACCGCATACCCTCTACTGGTCTATCAGCGTCAGAGGCGACAAGGAAGCGAAGAATTTCCACATCAACGCTACCGACGGCTCGGTCATGAAAGTCACCGACAAATCCATGGATGACTAGCTAGTCGCCCGATCCATCGTTTTGAAAAGACCCGTTGCAGCACTGCAGCGGGTCTCTATGTTTCAAATATCCTGATTTTCGCGAACTTTTTTTGTTTTTGCACCACGGCCCGCGGAAAATTTTTCAGCTTTGGGAGAAATTTTTCAGCGGGCGGACAGTTCATTTCTGCTTACAGAATTCGTTTACCCAGCGCTGAAAGAATCAGTTCTACAGCCAATTCAGCCGTTTTATTGCGTACATCGAATGCAGGATTCAATTCAACTATATCTATAGAGCGCACGAGATCAGATTCTGCTAAAAGTTCCAAGGCTAGATGGCTTTCGCGATAACTAAGACCGCCACGCGAAGCAGTGCTCACACCAGGAGCGACATCGGGATCGATGACGTCAATATCAAAGGATACGTGTATGCCTGACACGTCGGCACCCACAGATCCCAAGGCGAGATCGGTTACGCGACCAAGTCCCAGGTGATCGATTTCCTTCATCGTGAATGGCGTAATACCAGTCTGATTGATCATGTCGCGCTCTGGTGGATCGACATCGCGAATACCGATAAGCACTGATCTCTTCGCCGGTATCTTCGGGCTAAAGCCCTTCAAATTGACAAGCTTCTCATCACCGCGACCGA
Source organism: Cyanobacteria bacterium DS2.3.42 (assembly GCA_013823055.1). Lineage (GTDB taxonomy): Bacteria > Cyanobacteriota > Vampirovibrionia > Obscuribacterales > Obscuribacteraceae > QKMZ01. The sequence continues at coordinate 209 of PNLN01000160.1, read as the reverse complement.
GAGAAACAGCCAGAGGCATGCCGTGGACATTGCCACTGGCACTGGTATCAGGTGTATTTATATCGCCGTGAGCATCGAACCAAATCAGTCCAAAAGTCTGGTCGTGTTTCTTATAGTGACTGGCAGCGCCGGCAATACTACCGATAGCAAGACTGTGGTCTCCGCCGATCGTGATTGGAAGATTGCCGGCTTCCATAGCCGATTCTACT
>PNLN01000224.1 GCA_013823055.1 Cyanobacteria bacterium DS2.3.42 | reverse complement strand
CAGTTACTGATGGCCGACGTAAACTTTACGCCCGTACAGCCAAATCTGAGGATAGCCGACCGCTCATCGACACAACCCGAACATCTCGAAATGGCTGGTCTATTCGGCAGCAGCAATGACTCAAAAGTGCAAAAGCTCGAGTCGGAAGCGATGAGGTATTACCGTAGCCAGGACCCGAAAATCTTCGACGTAAGGTCAGGTCCTTATGCCGGAATGGTGGTTCCCGAAGCATTGCGCTGCGCTATTTTCCAGAGCAATCTCGCTGTCAAAGCCGGTCTGATCAGACCGGACGAAGTAACTGTGAGAGCTATAGAATTCGGCAATTTAATACAGCGCAAAGGATATCAGAGGGAAACATTCGTTCCCGGTAAATCCTATCCTGATGGAACATACATCGTAGGAGCGGGAGGCGGAACAGAGGGTGATACAAATCATGTCGCGCTGGTTTTGAACGGCAAACTATTGCACACGCGTGCAGGCCGAATTGAAAACGAACCTATCGCAAGCAAATTTAGAGCTGGTGCTTACGATCAAATGCGTGTCTACATTCCACCGCAAAGAAAAACTACTTAGACGGCCAGAGTTTGTCGATTCTAAATGAATAACCACCGCCAAGAAAGGCTGTTGGCGCGTCTCTATTGAGTCCGAAGCCAAAATGCAAATCCACCTGATTGCGTGGTGTAATTTTATACTCTGCACCGAAGTGAGCGAAATTGATTGGCGGCAATTCTCGCGTAAAAAAGCCGCCGTACTCCACAAAAACGTTAGTCTTTCGCCCGATTGAACGGCACAGCATGGCCGTTTGCTGGTATGAAGGTGCTCGCCCTGAGTCCAAAAGCAAAAAGGATGGCATTGCACAAAATTGATAGTGCTTGCCCAAAGGAATCGACATTGGCAAACGGAAAACAGGTTGCACACCTGGACCGGAAAGAAATCTTCGACCGCCGCCGGTAGGTAGATTCATCGAAGCAACGACTGATGCTTGAAGAATTCTAAATCGAGGCAATTGTTGCTTGATGCCGACCTCGCCAAGATCTGTGACGCCACTGCTGGTCTGACCTTCTGAACGGTTCAGAATAAAATTTGGCGCAGAAATCTGAAATTCTGTTTTCTCAAGCAATCCCAAACGTAATTGCGTTTCCGGAATATCGAACCGCCCTTGACCTCGATCTATCCATTGATACAAAGTGCCATTCTCAACTTGCAAGCTACCTTTAGGAACAACAATTGGAGAGAATGTAAAACTCGGGCGATTGGTATCTATATCTGAATCTTTGTCGGTGGCAAAAGCAGGCGAGCAAAAGATGAATGCATAGATCAATAAGTAAGAAGTGATCCGCATTCCTAAAGTCGCACCGATTCGCCTGTCCCCACCCTCTTAACATCCCACCAGTGGGCGTTTTCACCATTCTACGTCCATCTAAGGGACTGCGCACAAACAATCCTTTCAGTTTTCTGTCCAAATTTCGTATTTGCCGTATACAACCTCACATCGGCTTAAAAATAATCGGGACTGTGGCAAGGAAACTTGCGGCTTAATGTCGCGCTGGCCCAATACTCAGTCGATGTCAACTTTCCATCCGTTCTACTAAATCAATCTACAAGCGGCAATCGTCGCGGCAGTTTTCTGCATGCACTCGAACTAGGAGTTGGGGGGCCGAATCATGGCGGACGTAATTACTACTGCACAAGCAGGACCACAGTTGAGCACTGACACAGCACAAGCGCTTGTGGCTCTGCAGGCTGAAATTAATCAGCATCGCTACACAGACGACAATCGCAGTTATCTCGGCAAAGCATTCGACTGGATGTACCGCTCCGACGAAAAATCTTTCAAAGCAATGGAAGAGCTGGAGCAGAAAGCCATCGTCAATATGCAGAAAGGCGACGTCGATGCTGTTGAAAAAATGCGCGATGAAGTCAGACAAGCAGTAGAAAAGGACAAAAGCGCGCTCAAGTGGCAAAGCGACATCTCCATGCTCGGCGGCAGTGGACTTAAAATCGGTGCGTTGTTCTTCGGTGGAAAAATTGGCTATGCAGCATCCGCAGGCTTCTTCGCAGCCGATGAAGCAAAACCAAAAGACGGTCTTGGCGCACAAGCAGTTGATCTGACTTTGGGCGCTACTAAAGGTCTGGCATTCAAATTCATGCTGGACAAAACCATGGGCACCGACATGAACCTCGCGCTCAAGGGCGGCGCTATGAGCATCGGCGGCAGAACGCTTGATACTGCATTGACCCGTTCGAACTACTACGATCAAAAAACACAAGGCTACAGTCTCTGGACTGGCGTAAAGGCAACGGGTTCTGAAATGATAAACCCGGAACATCTGGCAGTTGATGCAGCAGTGATGGGAACAGCCTACCTGGGCGGCTTAGCCCTAGGTGCTGCTGCTCCAAAACTGATGACGACATTTGGACAAAAGGTCGGAACCAGCGCCATTGCAGGCGCATCTCGCGGTGCAATTTCCGAAATCACAGCAGCAAGAATCGCCAACGAAAACATCAATTGGAGTCGCGTCGCCGGTAAGGGACTGGCGACATCAATAGTCTACGGTTTTGCCGCTGTTCCAGGCGCATTGCACGCTGACTACCAAGTACAGCATCAACACGACGGCGCCGGTGACGGAGTCTACAACGTGTTCAAGAAAGGCGGCACTGTCAAAGCGGAACATCTCAAGGAAAACATCCAGTGGAAATCCACCAACGGAGACACTCTTGAAGGCGTAGCCGGAGACTGGAAATTGACAGGACCGGACGGCAGCACGTGGACTGTTAAGCCGGACATCTTCGCTAAAACATATGGCGAAGTAACACCGGGATCAGGCATCTATGAAAAAACAGCGCTCGCTAGAGCGATGAAATTAAAAGTCGACTACAGCGTAAAATCGCTTGAAGGCAATAGTTCCGGCAAGGTCGGCGACTACCTGGTCAGAGGTCCTAACAACGAGTTCTACATCGTTAACAGCGCCAAATTCGAAGGCATGTATACCGAAATCAAGCCATCCGGCAACTAGAGTACCGGTAATTCGTTTCTTGAATTCAAGCAATCATCGACAACTTTGAAGTGTATTGGACCTCTTATGCACTTTTGCGTACATAGAGTGGAATATCATAATCAGACAAAGCTGATTATGGAGATTGAGAATGACAAGTGAGAGTGGCCGAATTACTGGCATTTACTATTATCCGGTCAAGTCATGCCGCGGCATTGCAGCCACATCGGTTGAGATTGCAGAACGCGGAATTAGCAACGACCGCAATTGGGTTGTTGCCAGTGTTGAGGGGAAAGCACTGACGCAGCGTGAACTTTCGCAAATGGCGCTGATTGAAGCCAACGTCGACAACGGTGGAAATCTAACGCTCAAAGCTCCGGATCGAGCGACTTTCACAGTCGCGCATGGCAACGGCTCTAGTGCAACCACCGTCGATGTTTGGGGTAACCAGTGCGCCGGGGTTGATGAAGGTGATGACGTTGCAAACTGGCTTGGTGCTTATTTGGGAACTCCGTGCCGTCTGGTACGTGTAGCAGAAAATAACGACCGCCAATGTATGGCCCCTCTGCCAGACGGAAGTCCGGTCAAGCTCACTTTTGTAGATGGTTGTTCTCTGCTTGTGATTTCCCAGGAATCACTGGATGATCTGAATAATCGCCTTGCTGATCCTGTAACTATCAAGAGATTTCGTCCTAATATTGTTATTTCCGGATTCGATGCTTATTCTGAAGATGACTTTGCAGAGCTTCAGATCGGAGAAATCACTTTGTACAAGGTGCAACAATGCGAACGTTGCGTGATTACGACGATCGATCCGGAAACGGCCCAAAAGGGTATTGAGCCGTTGAAGACTATGAGCACCTATAGGCGCGTTGAAAAGAAAGTGAATTTTGGAGCTTACTATTTGCACTCAAAACCGGGCAAGATTAAGGTCGGCGATGAAGTAATTGCCCGTAAATAGTAAGCATCAATAAAGACCGCAAAAACCTATCTACCCCAGCGTATAAAGGCGAGCGACGCAGAAAACCTTTGGTTGTTTTCTCTTCACCTCTGCTCAAAAGAAAACGGCTGCACGCAGAATACGTGCAGCCGAATTGGTGTATCAATTGCTTAAAGCGCTATCTAGAGCCTGCAGCAACTGCTGCCGGTTTCTTTGTCTTGCGATAGTCTGCTATATGGGACACAAATTGCAGCATCAGTTCGCTGCAAAGCAGCGCTGTTATCTGAGCCTCATTATCCAGAGGCGGACAGAAGCATGCGATGTCCGCTCCAACAATGTCCAAACCGCGCAATTTGTTCAGCAATGAAAACACTTCACGCGTAGTCATGCCATTTACTTCCGGATCAGCTACACCTGGTGCGTAAGCAATGTCTATAACGTCAAGGTCAAAACTGAGATAAGTTGGTCCATCACCGATGACACGATGTATTTCTTTGGCGAGCCAGTCGATGCCCTTCTCTTCAATGTCCGCCATCGTCGTGACAGTGTACATCGAGTTAGACCAGTCCTCTTGCTCTAACATTGCCACCGAGCCATGGAATCCAATTTGAATTGTTCTTTTCGGATCGATGAGTCCTTCCTCTGCTCCAATGAAGAAGGGCGCACCAGCATGGTTAGCTGTTCCTGCAGACGGGCCCCAGCTATCAGCATGAGCATCGAAGTGGATCATGCCTATCGGTCCCTTCTGTTTCGAATTCTTGCCGGCGATCGCGCGGAGAATTGGCGTCGTTATGCTGTGGTCGCCACCGATTGTAATTGGAAGAATGCCTTTTTCATGCACCTTTTTATAGAACTTCTCAGCATCCTCCGCAGAGCGATCAGGATTGAGAATGTTCGGCAGCGGAACATCACCCAGATCGCTTATTCGCAATGACTCAAATGGATTGATTTGCAAAAATCTGTGAGCTCGTTGATACGCGCAGGAACGATTCCGAACTGCGCGAGGACCATGATGCTGCATCCGCTCAATCGGGTTGCCACCACTGTAAGCAAAACCGATCAAGCCAATGTCGGTATCTTCCATTTTTGGGCGATGAGGTGCGCGAAGAAACGTAGGGATACCCTGCCAGTATCTATACATCGCACTGTACTCATTCATCTCATCTTCTGTAAGCGCTCTTGCAGGTTCCATACCAGCCCACCCCCGTTGATTGAAGTTTCTATAGGATGCCGACTTGTATATACCCTGGCTTCCTTTCTAACATCCCGTCCGGAAAAATTTCTTGAGCTGCTGCAGTCACTAAAAATGCGCCTGTGGTCTAATCTGGCTCTGCATTCCGCATGTAGTCAATTGGCAACATTAGATTTGGCGCGCGCAGATTAAGCCAGGCCAAAATTGGCTCGTCAATCTGAAGCAGAAGTCACTACTTGTAATAGTTTGCAGCCTTTAGTAGACTTCCAAAGTGGGGTCAAAAGTACTAGAAGTCAACAAAAGATCGCTTGCAATGCTCGCTCTCTCCGTAGCTCGGTGTTGTGTCGGAAGTAATACTGCAAGTAAATTGAACATGCTAAGAGTCTGTTTCTAATGCCGACCTATGAAAGTAATTGACGAACAAAAAGCTATAAAAAGACGATTTCGGACACGTGCATTGAGAGGTCTAGTTTGCGCTGCCATCGGGATTCTAGCTTTGGTTCCTCCAGGATTTACACTTGATACCAATTATGGTGGCACGGATCAACCCAGCTTCGAGAAGAAGTACGAGAAGCTGACACTGCAACTTTTATTGCTGGGACTGGACTTCGAGCAATACTCTTTGAATTATCGTATGGGCGCTCTGAGCGATCAGAAATTCAAGCGCACCAGGTATTTCCTGGGGCAAGAAACCGCCGCGGCTGGGTCGATGGCTGCATCCATCATTGGAATCGATCAAACATATAAAGCTCTGCATCGCCCGGAAAGAGTAAACATCAAAGCGCTGAAAAACTTACAAACTATTGGCGAGGTGACTTCGATCATAGGGGCCTCCAGTTCCGGTATTGAGCTGGCGGCAAATAGTTGGCATGCGCTGAAAGATAAAGTGAAGCATCGGGATAGTAAAACAGCTACCCGATATCTGGTGGAAGAGTTGAAGCAAATCGATAAGCTTATGGCCGAGAGAGAAGCGCTTCTCGCTTCGAATACAAAACTGACACCTAATCAGCCGCGAATGGCGCAATACAAGGCAGAGACAAAGTTACTGAACATCATGCGTAACGTCATTGTCAATGAACACAAGAACTTTGAAGCCACCAAACACGGATTTCGCACTCAAGAGAATGTTTTCTATGCACTAAACATTGGAAGCAGCGTCGTTTCGGCACTGCAATACAGATATGGCTACAAATCAGTGCTTACGCCGAAGTTCGGCGGGTCCTCGGCGATCTTCAGTACGGTGTCGGCAGGTCAGGTAATGGTCAACCCGATGATAGCTGCCGTTGCCTGCCGCTACGCCAAACAAAGAGCAAAGAAAGAGATGGAACGGGAATTTGGTGTTGTGAATAAGCCACCAAGCGTGGATGAGCTCAAAGCTAGTGTCGTCGAACTGCAGACCGCAGCAGAATCCACGAGAGACGATGCCTCATGCCAAGCAACATCCTCAGCAATTTTGGATGCATACGGTGTGGTCAACCAGATTTTCCCCAAAGAGCTTTTGAGCGAAATGGCCCTATTGCACACCCTTGAGCAGGTAGCCGTGCAAAACGTAATAATGTCTCAGCCGATTGGGGGTTTAGCCACCGCATCAGGCGTCCACAGCTTGCTTGCATATTATAAATACGGCGAGAGACCCCGAAGAGCAGGTGTTCAAAATCAAGCTTCCTCTATCACCGGGTGTTGCGGCGCGAGTTTAGCTACTGGATTAACCGCGGTCGGTTACGTAGTCGACCTCTGGTATACCAACGTTCTAAGGTCTAAGGGCCAGTTGCCGGAGCAACTAATGCAAGAGCGCGTCACTGCTTCGAAAAGTGTTATGGGTCGAATCAAGAAGTTGATTGCGGAGATGCCTCCCGAACCATAGAAGCAAGTATGTGCTGTTACTTGGGCTCGTCAACGCCTTCTGCACTTGCCTCTGTATTCGCTTGTACAACCGGTTGTGCATTTGGCTCTACAATCGTTTCTGCACTCTGCTGCCCTATTCTTTGCTTGTAAATTTCGTTCCATAAAAACAAGCTAAACGCTGCAAGCATCCACGGAATGATGCTCAGAACATACGTAGAGAACAAATTGAGTTGATAATTCTCAAAGTCCGAGGGTTTTAGAAACACATATCGCATGATTCCGAAAAGCAAAACCGGAGTCAGAAGAGATGCAACCGCCGTCAGCCTAAGATTCCAGTACTTGTGCTCCCTGTCGAAGAACAGACTGCTCTTGTAGGCTTGGTGTGCGGGCAAATCATGATTGGCAAGATAATAGGGTGCCAGCATCCAACCCACCAGATCTTGGCTCCAGATCAAGAGACAAGCTGTATAAATTCCGGCACCGATCAAATTGTATTGTGATGAAATTTTCCACGGTCCCGCAATCCACTGCGCTCCTAAGCCGAAGACTATCCCCAAAACCATGACTGCAAGAGATTTCCAAAATCCTGGGGATTCGGAGTAAAAGAATTGGTAACAGCGAGTCATTACCTCTATCGGTTTTAAAAAGGGAGAGAGCAGCGCCGCGATGGAAATCTTTTCACTGACAGAACCGAACATGCCATAAATAAGCAACACGGCAGCCATAAGGTAATAGCAATCGAGTAAGGTCAGCTCGATACACAAAATGAGCAGTGGAGCGTCAGTCCACATCACTAAACCAGGCAAGGGAAGTATCGATACTGTAAGCAGGACTACGATGATGTTTTTTGCAAACGCCTTAACAGCTGAAATAAAACATTGGCGAAGGTCATATCCTGATTTGCTCATCTCACTACCATACCCGTCTCGCGTCCGGATGATAACTATTCACGGACTCATCAATAAATCGGCAACATCTTCCATTTTTTGACCATAAATCAGTTGCATGAATTCGCCGGAGTATTCCAACCCTTTGGGATAGTCGAACTCAGAGGCAGGCACAGTGCTGTCTTTCTGCGAAACTGTTTGGAACGCGTAACGTTTTTTGCCATCTCCCAATTCGAGGTAATACTCAAGCGGAATCTTTTCAATCAATGAGAATTCGAAATAGGTTCTCCAGATTTCTTTCGCTTTTTGCGGCAGCGCGATTGAGTCAGAAGCCACCGTCATCACCATGTTCGACACGTAAGGCACTTCTAGTTTTGATTGAAAAGTCATGCCGAATCCATCGGTGGCGTCCAGTCGTCGATTGAGAGGCATTATGTATTGCACTGCAGGAGCGCCGACAATCTTGATATTGCGTTTAGTTCCACGAAAAGTTTCTGCGCGAGTGTTGTGCGGATACTTCGTAATGAATTTAGCAAACGAATTCTTACTAGCTTTCTTCTGCCCCGGACGAAAAACCACGACCTCCCAGTTGGGCGCCTTCGAGACAAGCACAGAACCTGTATTGGCTTCAATGCGAATACCCTCTGCACAAGCTTTGACCACTGACTTGCCCCAATTGCTGGTTTGGGTGACCTGCCACACTTTGTATTTCTGAGAAGAAGGCGCAGTTTTTGCTTCAGCAAATGCGGGGGCACTGCAAACTAGAACAAGAGACAAAGCTGCATACAGAGGAGTTTTGAACATTAGTGCTACAAGGATTCCCCAATGAAAAAGAATTTCAGCTTTTCTTCGTCCACGCAATCTGATGATGCTACGCGATCTTGTGGCACCTTATGGATCCAGTAATAGATCTGCAACACCTTCCATTTCTTTCCCGTAAATCATCTCAACAAACTGCGCCGTATAGCTCAGTCCAGGCGGCACACTAAAATCGGCAGGTGTCATGGTTTCGGGCTTTAACGTGATCGTTTCCATATGTACTCGCTTTTCACCACCCATCAAGTAGAGGATGGTTTGAAGCGGAATCTCTTCAACCACGGGGCTCTCGAAGTACGATCTCCAGATTTCTTTCGCCTGCTTCGGAATGAAATCCGTGTCTGGTGCGAACACCACTTCTTTCCTGAGCACAATTGGCTGCGCTTGCCGTGAGCGGTACAAGCTTCCAAAGCTTGTCGACTCATCCAATTTTTTGTTGACCTCGAAGGTGTACGAGATGGCTTTGTGTCCCGCCACCTTGATTGTTCTGGGTTTCTCTCTAATCTGTGAAAGTTTTACCGCAAAACGATTCTTTGTCCGAAACATTGCATAGCTCAACTTCGCAGCCTTTTTTTGACCCTTTCGATACATATAAACCGTCCAATCAGGCGGCGTTGC
>PNLN01000006.1 GCA_013823055.1 Cyanobacteria bacterium DS2.3.42 | reverse complement strand
CTAGAAATCGCTCGATCGCTTCCATTGATTTAGTTGATCGCAAATTGCCTAAGGCGCTAATGGCGTGCCCCTGCACATCTGGATCCTCGAGCAGTTCGAATGCAACTTTCTCAGCGAGTTCTTTGTGTATCTTACTCTTTCCGAGCAGCATGACTAGCATTTGTCTAGCTATTCCATGCGATGGATCTTTGACTATGTCCGCAATTGCTTCAAAGTGAGCATCAATTGTTCCGAGTATGTACAAACTATTGCCAATGACCCACTTCACCATAGATGAGGCATCAGTAATGGGCAAACTCAGGAACTCTTTTATCAAGGCTGGTTCAGCAATCCCCTTTGCATGCTTGACTCCCAAGCCCCTGACTACGCCTTCCTTTATATTTGGCGTTTCAACTTCATTGAGCAACTCCAACAAGACAGGAATAGCACTAGGGTAATCGCATTTGTAATTCGATAGATCGTAGACTGAGTTGATTTGAACCCCAACCCTATGCAGTGCCAGGCAGCAGCTTTTATCTTCCTCTAATATTTTCAGTCTTGAATTCATGATTTAGTTAACGGTAAACATTCAATATTCTCAACTTACCTATTATTACGCATTCTGTCGACGTTGGAGCGTAGTTTCTATTTTTGTTTGAAGTCTAAAAAATGGTGTCCTCAAGTAAAACTTGAGGACACCAAATGATGACATCAGAGTGTCAAAATGCTTCTTACTTTGGGAGCATCTTGTGGATTACCAGTCCTTGACTCTGAAGGTTTTGAATCCTCTTTGGAATTGCTGTATCTGTTCTTGTAACCAAGAGTGGTACTTTGTTGTATTTCTGTGCGTACAAAACAGTATCGCGAATTTGATTGTAAATTGGCTTGCCATAAAGATTCGCTGTGTTTTTGATTTCCGTTACTAAAGTCGGCAAATTAGAATCCGGAAATCTGTGTTTGGCAGTACCGGTGAGGGATGGGATCGCTTTCTGAATAAAGGGACCACCCATGATGTTCTGTCCGCCCTTACCAATTGCCTGCATACCATAGGTAGCCGCGGCCACTACAGCAGGCACGTTCTTTAAAACGCCACCTGGACCCCACACCACGACCGCCTCCGCCACTTTATATTTCGTTGCGTCGTCGTAAGCTTTTATGGACGTGTCGATATCGACTGGTCCAGCATCGCTTACATAGTCTTGATGATTATACGCAATGAGTTCATCGCTCCCGTACTGAGACAGGGCGTTCTCGCCAATGGTGATGGGTCCGCCATCTTCACTGCCGTCGCTTGCGAACCCAAAGGTGTCGACGAAGTTGATTGGCTGATTATCGACATATCCGTACAAGTTCAAGCTATCCGCATAACCGATTGCGTCTGGCTGCAAGAATCTGCCCATTGAAGGAGAAAAGTAGCGGGTCTTGTAGAAGTAGAGACCCGTTTCAGCATCACATCGCTGGCCAGTGAACCCGAATGAACTGCCGGACAATGCGGCTGATTCGCCGTACGGGCCGTACTCGTAGCGGTTCGTGACAGCGCCACTGCTGTCTGTCTTCGCAATGATCGAGCCGAGCTTGTCGCGGTGGAGGAAGGACTTCGTGCCGTTAGCCGAGACTTCCACGACAGGCTCGTCCAGCCCCGTTGCGTAGACGAAGCGCGTGTTCAGGGCACCACTTGTGCCGTCGCACTCCGCAATACGCTGAAGTCCATCGTAGATGAAGCGAGTCTTTGTGCCGTCGACGTTCTTTTGCAACTGGCGATCCGATGGGTCGTACAGATAACTCGCACTGACGCCGGTTTTCGCGGCGCTGGTCAGCCGGTTGAGAACGTCGTAGCCGTAGGTCCAGACACCGTCGCCTGTGAGGCAGCCGTTGCTGTTGTAGCTGTACGATGTGCCGCCAACACTCGGATACTGGTTGAGGCTGTTTGCGGTTCCGTAGTTCACTGTTCCCGCGGCAGCCGGATGCCAGACGAAGCGGTCGTCGCTGACGCTTTGACCGGTCAACTGACTGGCATTGTTGAACGAGTAGGCGAAATTCACGGATGATCCGACAAAGCTGTGCTGAAGAGCAGTCAGACCGTTGTCGTGCGAATACGCATACTCGCACGATGTCCCGTTTGCAAAATCAACATGCGCACGCCGTGAAAGCGTGTCGTAGGAGATGCTGACTTCAGGCGTAGGGGAGCCGTTGAGCTTGATTTCAATGAGCCGGTTAAGTTCGTCGTAAGCACGTTCAACGAAGAAGCCATCAGGATAGAAGAGCTTAGTTACATTGCCGCTGACGTCCAACTCGTACGAGACGTGCTTGCCGTCCGGGTACTCCTCGCGGATGAAGCGACCGGCGGAGTCGAAGGCGTTGCGGAATTGACCGCTGCCGGGATCTCCACTGACGACCGGAGTGCTGACGCCGACACGGCGGCCTGCAAGATCGTATTCGTAAGTGATTGTTGGCATGCCCTGCGGCGTGCGCGTCTTCAGCCTGTCGAGAATGTCGAAGGTGTGAGTGATGGTTTCGCCGGCGCGAGTTTTTGCCAACAGCAAATTTCCATTGGCATCATATGTGGTGTTTTCTTCAAACGAGCCACCGGGGTAGGTCGTCCGATAGAGCCTGTCGAAGCCGTCATACGAATAGGTCGTCGTGTTGCTGTTCGCGTCCGCGATAGTGAGAAGTGAACCGTTGTCGCGGTACGTCCTCGTTTCGGCAACTGTGTTCGACCAGTCCTTCACTGTGGAAAGCAGCGAACGCGCATCGTAGGCGTAGGTCGTAACACGGCTCTCGGGGTCTTCGACTGTTTCGATACGGCGGCGCTCGTCATAACCATAGGTGGTGGCATTGCCGAGTGCGTCGATTGCCTCGTGCAGCTTGCCATCGATGTCGTAGCTAAACTTCGACTGCTGCCAAACCGGCATGCCTGGAGCCTGGCTTTGCACCAGAGTGCGTTTGCCGTTGAGGTTGTATGCGTACTGAGTGATGAATTCGAAAGGCTCAGGTGCCTGACTTTCAACAAGCCGCCTTTGCAGATCGAATTTCTGCTTGTGGGTATTTCCGCGCGCATCTGTGACGGCAATTGTGTTGCCGACAGAGTCGTAGGCAAAAGAGGTCGACAGGTTGAGATGCGGCGTTGCACCGAAATCGTGGATCACCGAAAGCAGCGATTCGGTCTCGCTGTCGTAATTCCACTTGGTGACGATCTTGGTCTCGTCGGTGCGTGTGACCAGCTGCCCGCGGTCGTTGTAGGAGAAAGACACCTTTGGCTTCTGCCCGTCGATTGTGGGGCTTTGGACGTTGAGCAAGTCGCCGGTTAAGGAATCATGCGTATAAGTAATGGTGCGACCGAGTCCATCGGTAGCGGTTGCAACTTTGTTCCAGAGCGGGTCGTAGGTGAAGGTGTTGACGATGTCCGACAAACCTGAGCCACTCTTGGCGAATCGGGTCGCTTTCGTGAGGTTGCCCTTTTCGTCAAACTCAGTAGAGACACCGTTGCCCTCGGGCAGCGTGGTCTTCGTCTGGCGCTGCAAATTGTCGAATTCGCGCAGCGTCACTTTGCCGAGCTGGTCGATGATTTTTACTGCCTTGCCATTCTTGTCGTTGATGTTGACGATCGAATTGCTGAGCGGGTCTTTTTCCTCACTGCGCCATCCAGCAAAGAAGTATTCCCATTCGTTGTTGTAGGCATCAGTCTGAGTCTTGACGCGACCTAGCGAATCGTATTCGTTGGTTACGATTGGATCGTTGGGATTTTCCGGACGGAAAATCTCTGTCATTCTGCTCACTGCGTCGTATGCATACCGCGTCTCTGCGCCGAGTGTGTCGCGGTATTTGACTAGATTGCCACTGCTGTCGACTTCGAAGTTGACATTGCGGCCGGTGCCATCCGACACGTTAGTGAGATTGCCTGATGCATCATATTTGAATTCAAGCGAGCGCCCCATGCCATTGGAGATGGTATGGAGCAAATTGTTCTTGTAAGTGAAGGAGACAGTGACGCCATAGGGCATCTGCCAGCTGACGATATCACCATTTGAATTGAACGTAGCCTTCTCGCCGAACTTCGTCGTGTAAATGAGATTGCCAGAATTATCGTACGACACGGTGCTCCCGCGCCCATCGATAGGAGCAAAGGTGCCGTCGACGAGTTTCACCAGGCAGTCGGTGTCGCGAGCGAACGAGACGAGCATGCTGTTCGTAGCTACAGCATCTGCTGTCCAACGCTCGACCATGGCGGCGGTGATCATTTTCACCAGCGAGTCTGTAGAAGGAGTGGCTAGAATGTCACTGATGACGAACAGGCTGGCGATATTCGGCGCCGCAAACATCGCGGGCGCATAGCCAAGTGTCAGGAAGGCATTCTCATGCGTCTGCGCCGAGATCTCGAAATTGTGCGTCCATCCGTAGCCGAGAGAACTCCTCGAGTAGCTGTTCCTTGAGTTGTAAGAGCGAGCAAAGCTCAATCCATACGGGAAAGATGCAGAGCCTACGGAAAGGTCCGTCTTGTCGTAGATATAGGCACCGCTATAAAGGTCAATAGGCTCCTCTGAAACCTGATCCAATTCGTCAGAAAAGCCTTCGTCGCCAGGTTCTCCGCCACCGCTCTGTCCATCGCCGCTGCCGTCCGCGGGGGTCCCGCTGCTTGTTTGCTGTGCGCCCTTGAACATGAGGCTGATGGCAGCGAAATGGTTGGCGCCGGGCAATGCGGCAAAGAAGCCGTTGCCGTGACGCGTGCCAATAGGAATGAAGCCGTTGGCACCGACAAAAGCGCGTGCGCCGTTGTCGATCCAGTTGGTCTTCAGCATGTTGAGCTGTGTGGAGTCCCAGTTGAAGAAATTGGGGCTCACGGTTGCCCAGGAGGCACTGTCTACTTCGTAAACTGCTGAGCCGTCAAGCATCGCTGCTTCGACGACACTGTTGGAGGACACGTAGTCACTCTTCAGCTGCTGTCTCACCGTCAAACCTTCGGTGCCGTTGACGAGCACGGAATATGCATCCATGCAGGCGGCTTCGTTCGAAACGCCGGCATCAAGGTCCGAGAACTTCAAGCTGCCGCCCATGGTCATGGACATGTAGAAGTACTGGCTCGATGCGTTGAACCCGCAGTAACCACCGTGGTGGATATGGATGGGCGCACACTGCCTCAGTCGTCCCAACGTGTCGGTGACGCTGCTGAGCAGAGCCATGTAGGTGAAAAACTGCATGTAGCTGGTCTCAGCCATGATAGGCTCGGAGCCATGGTTGACTGAGGGGCCAGCAGCGCGAACCAACTCATTCTGCACATGCTTGTGATAATTCGCCGCCTCCTTGGTGCAAGGACCGAAAGCGAAAGTGAAAGCGACCATGCCGTTGAAGGCGAGAAGATAGTCCGCGGACCTTGTCTCTGCTGAACCCGCAATAGCGTTGTGAGTGATGGTATAGGTGATCGTTCCCGACGTGTAGGCACCGGTGGCAATTGTCGTGCCGTCAAGCTTCAGCTCAGGATTGCCAGAAACGCCAAACATCAGAGTCAGGCGCTTGTGATAGATCTCATCGGAGTATCTCATCACATCGACGTTGGTCGGCGAGCCAGGAAACTGGATGCGAACTTCAGTCCTGTGAGTGTTCGGAATGCTCGTCCAGACAGTCGGCGTGCCCGTCTGATTGGGGTGCGACGTTTGACGAAGCGGAGTGCTCGAAACAGCAATGATCTTTCTGCCGCCCAGAATGTCGTCCATTCCAGCTGCTGGATCATTGTTCTTGATGTAATCGAGCAGGTTATTCGCATACTTGTTCATGTCGTTGTGAACGTTGCTGCGATTGAGCTTTTGCACTGAATTGGAAGTAACAGTCGAGCCTTCCTGCGCACCGGCAAGGAAATCCGTCTGGTCGTAAGACATGATCGACTCGATGTCTACGCCGGTTTTGTAGGCGTAGCCTTAAGGGTGAAAAAGCGGCCTAGAGCGACATTGCCCTAGACCGCTGTCCACTAAAAATGCGGAAGGTCATTTTGGGGAAATTTCGATTGTGATCGGAAGAGCTAATGAAGTCCTACAGTGGAGTTGCTCTGATGCTTTGTTCTGGATTCCTCTCAATTACATCGTGGCATAAGAACCACAGATTCTCAGGCTCTCGAGATGCTTCCTGTAGCGCATAGACATTGTTATAAAACTTCAGATCTAGTCGCTCAAAATTCGCATCTAGCCCTTTGCTTTCTATTGTTTCGTATCGCTTTGTTCTGCTTTTGACATCGTCAGGCTGAAGTCCCAATAGTCCAAGCCCCTCCTCTAGAATAGACGCGCTGATCTTTGCGTCTAACTTCCTTAAAGCGAGAAGGGTCTCGTTTGAGTGCTTTCCAGACGAATTGAAAAAAAACTGACTGATTCCTCCATTTCGCATCTCTAAATCAAAGACCAAGGCAAGATAAATCAAACAAGCTTCGTCACTCAGATCAGACAAGGATTCACGCTCGGAAAAAACTTCATTACATTGCAAATACAAGTTCCGGACGGGGTCTTCAAGTTCTAAATACTGAGAGAATCTCTCTGCATTGCCTACCATTGCGTCTCACTCCAGCGAAGAAAAAGCGAGTTGGTGTTTATCAAAAATTAGTTATAACAAATTTGCGTCGGGTTAGGGATCTGCATATCGCAAAGGTCAAAAAGTTCCGGAAACTTTGGGCAATTAAAAGCTGCCGAACGGACACGAGTTTGTCTTCTCTGTCTTTTTCAGCACTGGGCGCGCTTTTAGCCTATGCCAATCATTTGATGACAGAATTATGTAGAGCGTTTCCAAAATTTATCAAACAAACCAGGAAAGAGCCGTTTAAGTACCTCTTGATCCTCAACCAATAACTCGCTATTTAGTTCGGGCAGTTTCTCGTATCGTAGCTCTTTGAGAGCACGAGCTTCTCCTTGTCGTCTAGCGTAGGTTGTATGTACAGGACCATTGAACATTGAATTATCTACCAAACGCTCTGAATATTGAAAAGCCACTAGCGATTCCGGATTTTCAACTGCATCCTCAAATACCTCTTTTCCTGATGCAACCAAAGCACTCCGGAAATTGCTAAAGTCGTCATCTCCCATTCCGCCAGAGATTATGGTGCCAGCGTTCCACAGCGCTTCGGTGTATGCGATACAAGTCATTCTTTCGAAAGTTCGGTGGAATTGTAGTAACTCCTCATCAGTAAGTTCTTGCAATTGCTTTTCAAGTTTTTGCTGGTGGATATCTGTGATGCAACTTTCGTTCGCAGGAATTGCTTCTTGGATTATTTTCCAAAACCAGTGTTCTTCGTTCAAATTTTTCATGAATTTCGCTTTGTAATCAACTTTAACTTTGTACATGCTAGCACTGCGAGATTACTGACAGATAATTGCAGGTAACAGGATTTCACCAGGGAGATTCAGCTGGACCCCAGGCATTTTCCAGCATACAAACGGCGAGCCCGGCTCAGCTATGAACGCGGAAAATTTGATGATGCTCTCAAGGATTATACGAGTGCTGAAAAGGCTGCTACTCATCTGATCGAGAAAGCCGAAATCATCAAGTTGAAAGCGAAGATGCATTCATCGATGAAGAAGTACGAGCTAGCAATTGCAGATATGACTCAGTCTCTTGCGCTCGACCGCACTCCTCACGGCCTCATGCTTCGCGGTAATCAGTACTTCGCGCTAAAGCAGTACAAGAAAGCGGTCGACGATTACACTGAAGCAATTTCTATGAGGTCGCCGAAACTTCAGGATCGATTGTTTACCATGCGCGCCGACGCCTACGAAAAAATGGGGCGCTTCGATCTCGCAAAGAAAGACAAAAAGAGCGCGAAATCACTGGTCGACGATTCCTGGGGATCAGTGCTGCAAGACATGGATAAACAGACGAAGTTGTGAACATGTCTGCTTGAAGATAGCTTCACTTTTTCTCGAGCCAACCCGTGCCATCACATTTCGGGCAGGGTCCAACATCCAGCGGCTTACCGCTTGAGGAATCAATCAAATGACCAAGGTGGTTTTGATTGTAAGACATCGATCCATAACAGAGCCAAATATCTGAGTCGGGGTGATTCTGTGTGCGCATATGGTGCCACCCCTTCTTGGAGTAGTTCATACACTTCGCATTGTCACAAGGTTTGTAGCCTTTTTTGGCGGCATCGATAATTGTCTCGGTGACAGAGTCATTGATTAGCGCATTTGACGGCTGCGGTTTGTTGAATGTTGAATAGACAAAAAAACAAATTACGCCGAGTATTGCCAGGCTGAATATGAATGTCGGAAAAATGTTAACACAGACTATTCGTCTGCTCAATCGCAATGCGGTGCGCAAGCTGAGTCTACTTCGCTTGTGGATTACCAGACCAATCTGCTGGTGAGCAGATTCCTGCATCTCCTGTTTGGTAGGTCGTGGCTTGAAGAGCAACAGGAAATCAAAGTGAGCGACTGAGGTTTAATCCTCTTGCGTCTTAGAAGGACACGTGATTGCAACAATAGCCAGACCAAAAAGCAAGGACCGAACTGTCGTTGCTACTTTATATAATAGGCGCCGAATGTAATGTCAAAAGCAATGGCGCCACAGATCACGCAATTGTTCCGTCGGTGCTTTGTACTTGCTGCCCTCATTGCGTTGATCCCTGGGCATACTTTAAGGATGTTATCCAAAGATTGACAGACGATCCTGTCGCAAACATCGAAGGGCTGCATCCCTACAATCGGTGGTCTGCAACGGCACATTGGAAACTTGCTGAAATCACCGTTTTAAAGGACGCCCCAAAAGTCCGTGTCGCTTGATGCAATTTTGAAAGTTTCCCCCCCTTTTGAGCTTTTTCGAAACTGCACAATAAAGCATCGCTGCGCTTATCGGACCGTGCCGATAATTGTGGCTTCGCAGGCGGTGGCATGCGATTCTCTGCGATTTTTGACCTTTAACCTGACGCCTTAAAGGTCAAAAATCGCAGAAAATCGAGGCGCTTTCAACACACCGGGCAGACACGTTCTTGCTGTTTCTTGAACATCCATCAATGATGGTCCTGTTGCGGACAAATGGCAATCCTTGAGAAAGCAAAAACTCGGTGAATTTTGCCTTGTCATCGCTACCAGCGCTCGCCGAATACTTACCGTTTGAAAAATAGCTGCTGTCTTGTATGGCAGGCACCAAATATAGTGGCAAAGGGCTAAAACAAAAACGGCTAACGGGTTATTTTATTACTGATAAGACCCTGTCGAAGCCGCGAGCGCTGACATGCAATTGACAACTGCAGTACAGGGAACGCAAACGATTCGCGGCTCTCTTAAGTAATTCCTATCGCAATGGACAGAGCAGTTTTCATGCTCCAGGCAGTCTCTTGCTTATCTTCTT
>PNLN01000183.1 GCA_013823055.1 Cyanobacteria bacterium DS2.3.42 | reverse complement strand
GCGCATCCCCTCTATGCATCCACTGGTAACCTTAGCGAATTTTAACTCGCTTCTAAATTATATACGGCTGGCGGGTTCGGGTATCACCCGCATGGGCTATAGGTCCTGAAATGTCCCGATATGTCCCGATATCAAGTCTGGCTCATGCAAAAGGTGGCTTGCGCCCTGTACATTTGGCATGATTCAAGTGACGAATAATTGTGCTTCAGACCAGGCAGTCCGAACCAGCAAAGGTTGAGTTGAATTCTGAGCGATCATGGCTCAGGCGCTTGCGCCTGGCTCAAATTTTGGGTTTGGCTTCGATTGTCTTTGGATTGGTCGCCGTCGCTCGCGTTTGCCACATCATTTTGACGGTCGGTGGAAATAACATTTCCAACGACTACCTTGATGTCGTGCCCTTTATCAATCTCGCTTTCAGTGGGCAGATTGACACTTCTAACATCTTGAACAATTTCAAGGTTGGTCAACATATCGTGGCGCTGCCCATCGCCTTCCACCTATTGTCGGCATATTTGTTTGACTGGAATGCTCGCGCTGAATTGCTGATTGGTGTTGGGCTCAATCTAATTAAAGCGCTTTTGCTCTGGGACCTCGTCGCAAGAGGACACAAGAAAGAATGGCAGCCGTTGATTTTCGGCGTTGTACTGGCACTCGTTTTTTCCATGACCCAGGCATCAGTGCATTTCTTTGGACAGGCGTGCTTTCCGGTCAGCCTGACCACATTGGGTTTTACCGTTGCATTGTGGGGCATTTCGCGTTTTCAAAATGATTGGCGCGGAGTGACTTTGATGCTGGCAGGTGGAGTTGGCGCCGCAGCATCGATGGGCAACGTCCCGCCTTGCTGGTTTGCGTTGCTTCTAGGGCTTGTGTTTTACGGATATTCTGTGAAACGGTGGCCCGTGTATCTGGCATGGCTTGCCGGTGCCGTGGTGTCGATTGCACCTTATGCGTATTTCGCAATGGCAAAGCCAGCTTATCTGAGCAGTGCTCAACATGGCATCAGCTGGATCTTTATGATCAATTTGCTTGGCCGCCCATTTGCCAATCAAGTCGGATTAAATGTCGGACGCCTGCCGATGGCTGAGTACATCGGCATTGCCGGTCTGGTCATGTTTGCGCTGGCTCTGGGTGCAAACTGGCGTTTGCGGCGCTGGTCGTTGCCGGCTAAGACTGCGCTGGTCTTGTGCGCTTATGGGCTGAGCTCTGCACTGATGCTGAGCTGTGTCCGTACGTATGTGACTCCGTGGTACGGTTCGTTTGCAATTTACTTTTGGATTGGATTGATTGGACTTTTGATGTCCGCACTTCAAAGTGAAAGTTCAGAAGAAACAGTATCAAAGGCGCGTACAGCATTATTTTGGAAGTTGTCTTGCATTCTATGTCTTGCGATTATTCCAATTTTTTATTGCATGTCCAACCGATCGTGGGAAGACAAACATGTGTACCTGATCACTCGAACACCTGCATCGGAGTCGGCTCTGCGCAATTTTCGAGAGGCGCCGTCTTACATTGAGGCGCAACTTTTTCAGTGGGGCGATGGCAAAGCCAAGAATGTGACCAATTTGGCCAAGGCTCCGGAAAGGTACCAGTTGTCGGCGTTTGCGCCGGATCAAACCTGGACTTTGCAAGGTGATTTTTCACTTCCGCGCGTGCGAGTGTTTAATTCGGATCAACTGCACCCCGCTCGTTTTATCGAAGATAAAACTGCAGATCATTCAGTTCCATGGTCGCATTATGAACACGCGAACTTGTACGTGCATGCTCCAAACGTCGTCAGCTGGACACTTTCACTGCCTGCGGACATGCATTCTGCCAGATTGAAAACCGCACTTACGATCGGCTCACCAGGCAAACGAGTAATGCCTGCCATCACAGACGGTGTCACCGGTAAGATTTTTGTAGTTGTTGGCGATCCGCTTTTAACTAGTTCGAAGCAACTGTTGCTCTCGGTTCATGCGTCGAAAGCCGGACAATGGTTGCCTTTGGAGTGCGATCTCTCTCAATTCAAGGGAAAAACAGTGACGTTGGTATTCACGTGCGATGGCGGCAAGGACAAGCAAGACGATTTTTCTGTTTTTCAATACCCAAGTATTGATGTGAAACTGAGACGCCGAAGTGCTGCTGAAAACCAAGCGCTTGCCTGTCAACTAGATGCAAAGCCAGAACCCTGGCGGCCAGTGAATTCTGACCTAAGCGCCGACTTTGGCAAGAATTTTGACGTCACCGGTAAATTGGACCTCCCGCCACTTACTGACTCATCATGGCGAAGAGCACCACTGGCGGTTGCTCTGCCATCCAGCATTAAGGGCGAGAAAACGGATAAACCATCAGACTTCTCCGCAATGTATTTCACTCCCGCTCAGTCCATGGATGTCAGTGAATTCAGCTATCTGACCGTGTCTTTGCGTGTCCCTGAGACGATGCCCTGGCGCTCCCTGAGAGTCGAGTTGATTTTGGCTGACGGGAAGCGGCATAGTTTCAGCATTCCAGTTGCATTTGATGCGTCTTTGCACACCTGCAGCTTTGACTTGAAGCTTTGCGAAATACCTCCTAACAGCCTCGTAAAGCAATTGGTGTTATATCCGGTGGCAGCGCCGGGCACAGTAACGACCGACTCCATTGCGGTAGAAAGTGTTTCATTCGTGAAAGAGAAACGCCCAGCCTGGCACGGTCATTAACTGTCTTTCAGATGGTTTGATCGTACATTCTATAGACTCTTTGGTATCCTCAATCTGTAGCCTCATTTGAAATACGCGTATCAATGAGCAAAAGCAATTTGAAACTTCGACAATCTCTTCTTGCGACCTGCATGACCACATTTGTCTGCATGCAGGCATCTTTGTCCGCTGATGTTTCGAGTGCCACCAAATCTGATGCAGCTAAATCTGATGCAGCTAATTCTGCTGCTGTGAAATCTGTAGCTGTTAAATCTGCTGCATCCAAACCTAATTCAACTGCGGCAGCTGCAAGTCCACCTCCATTTAAGGTCGCGGGCACGGTTTCACGGACCCTGCAAACAGTGACAGGGATTAACTTCCTGGCTTCATTTGTGGCTGGGCAAGCTGCCAAAACAGTGTTGAAGAAAAAACTTGGCGGTGACGTAAAAGTCAAAGTGAAACTCTACAGTTTTACCGACTTGCTTTCTGGAAAAGTCAAAGCAGTTGATTGCTCACTTGCAGGTTCAAACATCAAAGGGGTCAACGTCGGACATGTGAATGCTTCGACAAGCCAGCCAATTTGGCTGGATTTGCACGATAAGCGGCACATTCAGTTGAAGACACCGGTGCTTGTCTCGGTAAAGGCCTCACTCACTCCCGAGGAAATTTCTGCCGCGCTAAAGAGCGAAAAAGTTGGCAATTCCCTGCGTGGACTGAATCTAGACCTGCCGGGACTGGGAGCGCAGCAATTGCAGGTGGTCAATCCGAAGGTCGAATTTATTGAAGATAATGTTTGTATCCAAGCTCTTCTGAAGGCGGAGGGCGCCGATGATTCTACTGGCGTGCCTTTGAAGATCACTGGAAAACTGAAGCTCAAAGGTGACGATCGCGTTGAGATTGCCGACCTGAAAGTCGAAGGCAGCGATATTATCGAGCCGGAAAAGTTTGCTAATTTTGCAGAAGAACTACTCAATCCACTTATTGACTTGAAGAGGATGGACAGAAAAGATCATGCGTTCCGCCTCAGTTCGCTAAATGTAGGACAGGGCGGACTGACCAGCGAAGGGCGTTTGATTATTGCGCCCAAGAATCCGCCGGTGGCGGCAGGGGCAGGAGTTTCTCCTATCAATGGAAGTCCCGGAATCGCCGGTGTTTCGCAAAAAACAGAATAAAGTTTCGACCAAATAGGCTACGGCAGGGGGATTGATGGCAGTAAAACTGAGAGCGATTACGGTGGTTCAAATCGCGGCGAGCGCGCTTGCTTGTTCTGCAATTTTTCTGACTGGATGCGCTGAGAGGCAGATTTTGACGGGGTCTGCGGTTCCTCAACATAAAAATGCCGAGCGCTCTATGCAAGCCGAAATTTTGAGTAATTCCGCTGAAGTCTGGTTTGTAAAACCAGGCACAGACAATATCGAGCTTGTGAAAGTAAACAGAAATCTAACAGGTCGCAACAAACTGGAATCTGCGCTTACGGAATTGCTGCGCGGTCCGACTGGCGAAGAGGAAGCCCAGGGTTTGGGTTCTGAGATACCAAAAGGCACGATTCTTTTGAGTGTAAAGCCACTGGATGATGATTTCGAGATTGATTTGTCGAGGCGATTCAACTCAGGCGGCGGTGAAGCGTCAATGCAAGCCCGAATGGAGCAACTGAAACGCACCGTCTCCTCGGTGGCCGGTGGTAAGAAAGTCTTTCTAAACATCGAAGGCAAGCGCCTTGTCGCTGCCGCCGAAGGTCTCGAAGTCCAACAACCGATTAACTTCTAAAACGTCTATAGCCGGGCGATGCATGGCATCGCCCCTACAAGAACAGGGCGCATGGCATCGCCCCTACATTAAACGCGGTTCTATTAACAAAACAGGTCGGTTGGGGCGGATGTTATATCCTTCTGCTATCATTAATCTTCGCTAGGCGCTGCGGCTTTCTTCAAGTCCAGAGCTTAGTTTTGAACCCGTAAAAACGTCAGGGTTTTACTGAAAGAGTCCATGATTCTCTTTCGGGACCCGAAAATCTGGTTGAAATATAGACATGAAACAAGGCATTCACCCCAAGTATCAAGACGTCAAGGCTACATGCGTCTGCGGCGCAGAAGTCCTGACCGGCTCCACCAAACCGAACATCCGTGTTGAAATTTGCAGCTCCTGCCACCCCTTCTACACCGGACAACAAAAGATTGTTGACACCGAAGGTCGGGTAGACAGGTTTGTCAAGCGCTACGCTAAGCAAGGCAAACCCACAACCGCCGGTTAATGGTGATCGAAAGCAAAACTTTGAGACTTGGCAATCCAATTGCCAGGTCTTTTTTGCTGCCATGATTTAGTCTTTTAGGAGTTCTATAGGAAGTGATCCTTTGCAAGAAACAAAAGCGGCGAAAATGACTGAAGTAAAAGGAAAAGAGAGGCTGATCGTGGCGCTGGATGTGCCGTCGATGGACGAAGCCCTGGCGCTGGTCGAGGAATTGAGAGACGAAGTCGGCATGTTCAAGGTCGGTCTCGAGCTTTTCACTCACTGCGGCACCAAGCTTCTCGATGAGCTTAAGCGTCTGGAGGCTCCTGTTTTCTTCGACGGCAAGTTTCATGACATACCAAATACCGCAGCTGCAGCATCCAGAGAGATTGCCGGGCGCGGTGTCGAGATGTTCAACGTGCATGCGCAAGGTGGCAGCGAGATGATCAAAGCCGCTCAGAAAGCCGCTCATGAAGCAGCTGATGCGGCGAAAGTAAAGCGCCCTATTCTGCTTGCCGTTACTGTTTTGACCAGTATCTCTCAGGAAATTCTCACTAATGACCTGGGCATTTCCGACAAAGTCGACCAGGTTGTCGGTCGCTATGCGGCTCTTGCATATAGGTCCGGTGCAGATGGAGTGGTGGCATCGGCGAAAGAGGTGCCGATTATAAGATCGCAAGTCGGAAATAAGTTCATCATAGTCACACCGGGTATCCGCCCGACATGGGCTTCTGAGGACGATCAAAAGCGGATCGTCACACCGAAGGAAGCCGTCGAGATGGGCACCGATTACGTTGTCGTCGGCCGTCCGATTACACGGGCTAAGGATAGGAAAGATGCGGCCAAGCGCATTGCAGAAGAATTGAGCATCTAGTTTCTAAACGATGAATTTGCGTCCAGCCATAGTCAAGTTTTTTGTGTGTTTTCAAAACACATTGTCTTCTCACCGTGACGGTGTCTGGCATAGACCGGGCGACGCATGGCGTCGCTTCTACATTGCGTGCATTTGCGTGAGCGTCTTTTTGTTTTCGCTGACCGCGCTTGTCGTTTCGTCAGCACTATTTGCGCAGCCAGCCGGCGCGGCTGAAGAGCGAGAGAGACCTGTCAATTTCGTTTTTCTTGTTGATGTTTCCGGCAGCATGGTTCTGAAGTCGACGATGGTCAAGGGACCTGACGGAAAGGACATCACGTTGTTTGAGGCTCTGCGTACAGCGCTCAAGCAGATGGTCGAAGATAACCGCTTGATTGGCGGCTCGAGCAGGGTTTCATTCATCACATTTGGAACCGCCGTCACCGAGAAGTCCGATTGGCCTACGAAGTTAACGGATGCCGCTCCGCGTGCTGATCTGGTTGCCAAAATAATTTCGCCCGAAACACTGGCTGCCGACAAGCACGGCGACACATACATGGGTGGAGCGCTGCACGCAGCCTTGGAAAAGGCTCGTGCAATGGCCAAAGACAGCGATGCCTGCACGATGACTTTCATCGTCATGTTCACCGATGGTTGGGATGAGCCGCCGGCAGGCGCACCATATAAAGTGCGCGATGTGGCGAAACAAATTCTTGTTGAGAAAAGGCTGGCAAAGGAAAAGGTTGGTGTCGATACCTGGCAGACACGCGTAGTCGGTCTGCAGAGACTGCCGGATAGCAAGGCAGGAACCACGACTGCAAAAGAATTGGCTTCGCTTATCGGAGGCGAGTTCATCGATGTGAATTCGCAATCGGGCGGCACCGTCAGCGACAGAATTTTTGTCGCGCTCAAGAAAACAGTAGCGAGCCTGAAGGGCGACATCGTAATTGGCAAAACTGATGATGGTGTCGAGCGCGCCGTCCTTGGCACAACGCAAGGGGCGGCGCCAGGTGGAGCTAAAGGATTGAAGTCCGGATTTGTACACTTTGGAAACGTTGATGGAAACGGTATGTCGGAGTGCTCCTTTCCTGTCGAGCTGCATTCTTGCTACGCCGAAGAAGTCGATAAAGTCGAAGAGTGTTCAACAGTATTGGAATCTGCGGTAAGAACTCGTGAACTGGGCAAGCTTGCGGTTGCCAATCCGAGTACAGTTGGCACGAAACTTGTCTCGACGCTTCCTTCTGGCGCAATAACCATCGCACTGACGCAACAGGACGTAGTTCTGGCGCCGATTATTCCGGGCCGAAAGTATGACGGCGAAACTCCAACCAATCTGGTTCCTGTGACAGTTCAAGCGCACAGTAACTGCCCTGCCGGTCACTTCCTCGGTTTCCTCAAAATGTCATCTACCGCACGTGTGCCTCAGTACGTGCCTTTTGTAGTTTCTGTCCCCAGCCGCCTGGTGATTTCTCCTGAGAGCATCAAGGTGAAGGTCAAAAAGCCTGGATTTTTCTTCCCGGAATCGACGGCTGTAGAGCTCTCTGCTGCGCTCGGGCAGTCCGAAGGTGCAAAGAGACAGACGGCAGTCAATGTTGAGGTTGTACCGGAAGCGCCGCAGCTTAAACCAGAAGCCGGCAAGCCCGCCTCTGCCGAGTTTCAAAATGAGAAAATCGACCTCGCCAATATCAATGACGGCAAGCCGGTGAAATTCACTTACGACGCATCAAAAGCGGAAAAACAAGAAATCAAAATGACGGTCGCTATCCCCGCCAAACAAAAGCCTGGCCGATACGTAGGAAAGTGGATAGTCAAGGTCACAGGCGACTCGGAAACCATGGCGCCCAGCCAGATACCGTTTGAAATCGTCGTCGATCCAAGCGCCTGGGAAGAGGTCGCACCGGTCGCCGTGCCTCTCATAATCGTCTGCTTGATTGTCTGTGGACTGGGCATTTTCCTCTGGATGTCCACCTTGAAACGCGACCGTTAGCCGTTGCCGTAAACCCAATAGGCATGCCAATTCTTGTGAGATTCTTAAGAGTTACATTTTTGCGTTTAGGAATTTTCCCGAGCGGGCTAATGCCTATTAATTAGAAATCAAAAGCAAACCAATCAATCAACCCGAGGCAGCCAAGGGGAAGGACGTTACAGAGCATGGACACTACGTGGTGGTATGGAATTCTCGCGATAGTCACGATTCTCATCGTTGTTGCCCTACGGTTCGGCATATATACAATTCTCGTCAAGTTCAATCGCTGGTTGCCGGAGAAAGCGACCAGAGTGGCGAACATCTCCAGCATGGCAGCCGGCGGCGTCGCACTTTTATTGCTGGTAGTAAATTTTGTCGGCACGAGGCACTGAGTCTCAATTTTTTGTGGCTAGAAACCTGAGACTACGCGCTCAGGACGTTGCCGATTAGTTCTTAGTTAGTTAGTCCGAGTATTTGGGTTTGGTTGTCCGGTGGTCGTCAGCACAGAGTAGTTTTAGAGGACTCGAAAGTCATGGCAATTAGAACAATCCCATCGCTGGTTGTAGGTCTTGGTGGCACCGGCAAACGGGCACTGACACATCTGAAGAGACGCATTTTCGACACCTACGGCGTCGAGGAATTACCTTGGATTCGCATGTTATCCATCGACACGGACAGCGCCGGGGTCAACAACCCACCTGTTATCAGTCAGACGACTGGCGAATTCATTAACCTCGGCAACACTGAAATGCGGGTCATCGATCAAAGCGACACTCCGCAGGTGATCAGCAATTTGCATGCGCCTGAAAACAAGCACATTCTGGACTGGTATCCAGACCCTGAATTGAAAGTTGACTTTCCGAAAGCTGCGCGCGGTTCTGGACAAGTGCGGATGTTCGGAAAGATCGGTCTCTATAAGGGAGACAATCTGCATACGACCTACCGTTGGTTGCAGCAGGCTGCGCACGATGTGTCAGATCCGGCTTCGTGGGAGTCTTTCCCTGGCTTTGAAGTTGATCAGAACTTACAGTTCGTCTACGTCATCTGCTCTATTTGTGGTGGCACAGGCAGTGGCATGTTCTTGGACGTCGCCTACATGTTGCGCAAGATTTGCGGTGTCGACCCATCGACGAGACGTTTCATCGGCATGTTTGTGATGCCGGAGGTCTATGAGCCTGTTGTGGAAAACGCCCACATCAAGCGCATTTACGCCAACGGTTATGCTGCTCTGCGCGAACTCGACTATCTTCTGAACAGTAGTAAACGCTCGTACAAGATCCGCGGTAAAGATCATACCTTTGTAGACTTTTCCGGCGACGTTACACCATTCGATTTTACTTTCTTGTTCAGCAACAAGAACCGCCGTGGAGCTGTCATTTCGCAACGCCAGGTATCCGGGGACAAACCTGTTGCAGTGGACGATAGAGTCGCGCAATATATGTCCGAGGCGATCGTGACGGATGTTCTTTCACCTCTGACAGAACGCAGCGAGTCTATATTAAGCAACATTTTTACTTCGATTGCAGAACCAGAGACGGTTGAAGACCGCACCTTCTACAAGTCTTATTCGGCTGTGGGTGTTTCGTCCGTTAAGGTTCCACCGATAAGCCATTTTTCAAAAATGATCG
>PNLN01000215.1 GCA_013823055.1 Cyanobacteria bacterium DS2.3.42 | reverse complement strand
CTGAAGATCGCAAAACCAGCCAGGACGTCAAGTAACACTCTCGGGTGTCAAGATGATTGATAGTGAAGTTAGGGGTACAATAGGCGCACGGCTTCAGGACGGAATGCGGTAAGCCCATGAGCTATCGACTGCTGCTAATTGAAGACAGCCCGACGCAACTTCTTACGATAAGAAGAAACCTTGAGGCGGAAGGCTACACGATACTAGAGGCGCGTAATGGCGCCGAGGGACTCGTGCGTGCCTATAACGAATTGCCCGACTTGATTATTTCCGATGTCGTCATGACCGGCATCAATGGCTATCAGCTCTGCCGGCTGGTTAAAAACGACTCGGAGTTGTCGGGCACACCGGTTATTCTTTTGACGAAACTGGATGGCTCCATCGACCGCTTCTGGGGCTTGAAGTCGGGTGCCGACAGATACATTCCAAAAGAGCCTGGATTTCAAAATTTGATTTTGGCGATCAGAGAAATTCTTGCCGAATCGAAGGTGCAGCCTCGATTGCGTATCTTGCCGGACTCCGCGCGTGCACCGGCTCCCGAGGAAATTAATGGCAGGCTCAACCAGCTTTTAGAGCGGCTGCTGTTCGAAGCGACGATCATCGATGAAGTTCGCCGGATTGGAGAAGATCTTCTCGACATCGATTTGATCACCGAGAAGTTGTTTGCGCTGCTGTCATCGATTTTGAATTATCAATCTTGCGCTGTTGTAGTAAATCAGGGAGCATTTTCGAGCCTTCAATTGGATCTCAACGATGACACGCAGGAGACTGTGGTCAAATCATACGTGTCGAAGCTGGCATTGCAATTGGGATTGCCGCCGATGCGCGAAGAAGGGATCAAAGCCGGTGGGCTGATTGAAAATGCGCTCACGCAACCGATCGACATGACCGGACTGCGACTGGGTTTGTTGATTGTGATTCCATATCCAAATCAAGCTTACAAACCGGGCGACCAAAAAGTCGTTAGATTGATCGCGGAGCAATTGTCGATTGTGCTGCGTTTGTACCGCTCACATCAACAGCGCGAAGGTTCTGTAATCTCAAGCTAAGACAGGCATGTTCTGCCTTACGATTTGCCTTTGTGGTGGCGTCTGCCTAACATTCTGCGCCTTCTGGCAAGCGGTGTTTCTTCATCCGCTCCAGAGCCAGCTGCCGTTTTGTCATCACCGGCGGTGTCGTCATCCGCTTCTTTGTCTTTGCCGGAAACATTGTCGGCTGCAGTGTCTGTTGCATCGTCCTGCTTATCTGCAGCAGTCGTTTGCTCTTCTTCGTCAGCTGGCGTCGGTGGCACCACTTCTTCTTCGCTTGTCGGCGTAGCTTCTTCTCTGATCGCCGTCTCGTCGTCAGCTGCTTCTGCAACTTCTTCGCTCGTCGGCGCGGCTGCTTCGTCTTGTGTGACTACTGCTTCTTCCTCAGCCAAAGTTTCTTCGGTTACTTCAACATTGTCGATTTCGTCTTCAGCGACATCTTCTCCTGATGTTTCTTCACTAGAAGCAGGCGGTTCGATAACTTCTTCTTCAGTGGTTTCATCTTCAGAGATTTCTTCATCAGCAAGGTAATCTGCTGCCAGTTCGGCTGCAATGGGTTCTACAACCAGGGTTTCTACTTCGAGGGCTGCTTGCAGAATCTCTTTGTCTTCTGCAACTGCCTCCAAAATTGGTTCGTCAATTACGGATTCTTCAACTATGGTCTCTTCAATAATTGTCTCTTCAACCGCTACTTCGTCAAGCGGCGCTTCATCCTCATTCGATTTTTCTGTGTCTGGTTGTTCTATGGAAGAATCTTCAGCACCGTATTCATCCATCAGCGGCTCATCTGCCGTCTGTTCGTCCGAGGTCGAAGCTCCTGTCCTCGACATCTCATGGACGGCAACAGTTTCTCCGGCTGATTCTCCGACCAGGTCTTGGCTGGATTCGTCAGAGTCTTCCAGCCCAATGACGATGCGTGGATTGCTGCTTGCTTGAAGCGGATTTTGATAGGCTTCCTCTTCCGGTTCGAGTGAATCACTTGCTTCAACGAATGAATCGGCTGAATCGCTCGAACTTGTCGCAGGGTCTCCAGCTTCGATTGATTGCTCGGACATGGGAAAAGTCGGTCGGACAAATTCCGCCGTTGTGCTTCTTGAACTATCGAGCGCTTCCTGCTCCGGCACTTCAACAACTGCTTCTTCTCCGGTCACTTGTCCGGATGTGCCGCTGGAATCCAATTGCAATTCAAATGGATTTTTCAGTCGTTGCCAGCCGCCCGAAATTCGCTTTTCTTTTGCCAGACGCTCTTCCTGGTCTTGAGCTGCCTGAGCAGCTTTCTTTTGCGCGGAAGGCACAATGAATTCATCATCTTCTACATCCCAGAGGGGACGTCCACTCTCGTTGAGTTCGTTTAGATCTTCTCTGTATTCTGCTCCAAGGAATGACTTCAATTCGTCGTCACTTTCGTCCTTGTTTTGCGGTTCGATTGCTTCGAGATCCAAATGCCTGCTGATGTCGACAACTTCGCTTTCCTGACTTGCAGTCAGCGGTTGCTGTTGCCGTTGCTGTTGCTGTTGCTGTTGTCTCTTCGCTGCTTCTTCCTCCTCCGGCGAACTCCAGTCAAGTTGATCTTTCCAACTCGGCACCGCATTTGATATTACAAGTTGGCGATCTCCTGATTCGCTACCATCCTCCGCTGTTGGCTCTTCAATTTGTTGAGCGGCATCTTCATCCAGCTGGAAAGTATTATGCAAAGGCGGTCTGAATGCCGGTATCCTGTCGCGGGTAGTGGACTGTTCTTTTATCGAAGAAGCCGGAGTATTGTCCGCACTATCCTGACCGATTTCGGAAACCGGTGCCTGAGCTGCTGGCGAAGTATCAACATTCATAAGTGGACTGTCGGGCCAGGTGTATGCGGGAATTCGTTCGTGAGTGGAGTCGCTGGATTTAGCTTTGCTTCCAACGCCCACTTGTGCCTCGCGCTCTGCTTCTGCGGAGGGCATAGATGCTTCTACGAGTTGTGCGCCATCGGCATCTATGAGAGTGATATTGCCTTCGTCCTCTTCCTCTTCGTCATCATCTTCGCCTTCATTTTCCAGCTCTTCTTCGCGGTCGACAAATCCCTGGAATTCAACGCCGCTGGACTCTGCGTCGATCAGTCCAAGAATGTCGCTTGACGCTGTATCAGCCTCTGCCGGTGCTAAGATTTCGTCGTCTTCAATTCTGTCATTGCTGTCGTCGGCGGTCAGCAGACCATCACCGCTTTGGATAAAACTATCCTTTTCTGCAGACACGGGTGCCAACGCTTGCACACTGAGCTCGCCTGTGTCCTTGATGTCTTCTGGCTTGAGCAGTTCGTCTTTATATGCGGCGCCTTCGTAGGTGTTCGAAGCGATGTCCTCGCTGCCCCGGCTGAGAGCAGGGTCCAACGCTGCCGCCACTTCGTGCAATTCAATATTCCTTTTCTTACGATCCTTTGGTTCTTTGTGTTCTTTAGGCTCTTTGTGGTCCTTAAGTTCAGAAACGGGTGAAGCTGGTGCGGGAGGCACTACAGGGAGTGCAGGCAATGAACCCGATTCGCCGGCAGAATATGCCTCAGCTGCCGAGCGAGCCTCGGCCGCAGCAGCAGCGCCAGAAGAAGCCGCCGCTCCTTTCAGCAATCCGCCCATGGTGGATGGTGGTGTGGTTACGTCACCATCCTGCGCACCGGACAGCAGTTTGCTCAACATACCTGCCGATTTTTCGCCATTTCCTGAAGCGCGGGCGATATTATCAGCTGCGCCTGGTGGCAACATTTGGGCGAGTAGATTTGAGTGGCTGGTAATTTGTTCGTCCGGTTTTGGCTGTAGTGGCGGTTGTGTGTAGACCGGTGCAGTTGATGGACGATTTAATTCCGCTTCCGCTTCCGCCTCAACTTCTTCGAGGTGATCGAGATCGGATTGCGTCACATATCCGCGTTCTACAACTGTTTCGGAAACGCCGACTCCACTCGATTCGAGCTCCTCCATTGCCGCTTGATATTGAACGACGGTGATTAGCCCTTTTCGCAAAAGTTTTTGCGCAAAAAGAACGGCTTCCAGTTGATACTCTTCAATAAATCCTTGCTTGACCAGGAAGCTGCCGAATTGCATTTCCGGCATCGCTTTGTGCATGTCGCAGGCGATTTCCAGCTCGGACGCTTCCAGCAATCCGGCCACATTCAAAAGCTCGCCAATTTTGAGGTGCAGCCGCTGCCCAAGCTCGCCTGGTTTTTTCTCATCCGGCGTCTGCGGCATCGCCACGCCTCTGAGGCCCATTGTTCTTAAATCGTAGTCGGTCCTGGTAACTGGGTCGGAAAGAATGTCGTAAGCAATGCAGATGAACTTCAAATCGTGCAGGAGCTTCTTGCGATGGTCTAGATCCATTGAGACAGCAAGCTCACGATGAATCCTGCGGGTCAACTTGTAAAACTGCGTGCGGACGCCCTCCATGGGCGACATCTGGGAGACGCCTAAAAGAGTGTAAATGTCAGAAAGAGGAGACTCTTTGTCTGTCATTTGCTTTGGTTCCGCGCCCTCATTAGCTTTCCTCTGGATGCCTGTCGACCTGGTCCTGAAACCCACCGGACCCGCGGGGCCCGTAGTAATCTCGCCGGTTATTTCTCCGGGCGAGGGGTCAATCCGTATTGGGCCGACAAACTCATTATGCCTTTCAGATGTTGTATTAAACACTTAATGTATTTTCTTATGCTATTAGAGGGTTTCTTGGCATCTTGCGACTTTGCCCTCGACGTGAGCGGTGGCGATCTTATGAGGAATTTGCGCATACAATTAACACTCGAAGTTATCGGTCTTTCGGGAAGTCATCGTGATTAAAGACAGTCTGCAAGAAGCCCTGGAGATAAACAGGGACGTCCTCTCCGCCCTGGATTCCGATAAATTTGAGAAACTGCGACTGTTTCTCAAATCGCTGATTTCATACAACGCGCACACCAATCTGGTCGCCAAAGCCGAAGCTTCTACATTGATCGAGCGGCACGTGCTCGATTCTCTGACGCTTTTGCCGATTATCAGGCGTTTTATGCCCGAGCACCGGCCGGTCCGCCTGGTTGATGTCGGCGCCGGTGGCGGTTTTCCCGGCGTGATTTTGGCAATTGCGCTTAACGAGCTAAAAGTTTCTCTTGTGGAAGCAACCGCCAAAAAGTGCAGATTTCTCGAGTCTGCCGGCGATTTGCTCAAGTTGGACAATCAAATGGCGGTCATAAATGGGCGGGCAGAGGAATTGGGCGTCTTGCCCGAATTTCGCGGCAAATTCGACCTGGCGACTGCCCGTGCGTTGGGTTCTACCGCTCTTGTTAGCGAGTTGCTTATTCCGCTTGTGAAGGTGGGAGGCTATGCCCTGCTGCAAAAAACAAAAAGTCAGCTCGACCAAGAAATGGGTGAGGCGGAAAAACGGCTGAGCCAGATGGGTGCAGGCGTCGAAGAGATGGTCAATATCGAACCGGGCAATGATGAAACCGAGCGCGTGGTCCTGGTTTTGAAAAAACACTCCGAGACCCCAGAAGGCTATCCGCGTCCCTGGTCTAGAATCAAGCGCGATTGAGCGAAATTTGAACTAACCGCCAGCTGGCGTAGCCCAGTTACTAGGCTCTGTTCCGCCTGGTGCAGTCCATTGTGCGTTTTCACCTTCATCGTCGGACGCTGGCACCATCCAGCCCTCCGCTGTCGCTTGCGCTCTTGCTTGCTCGAAGTCGCCGTCGATAGACAGCTCCATGAGCCGTCTGCGGCTGCCGAACATGTATTGCGATCGGTTGAATAAGGCCGTCACATCCAGGCAATCATGGGCAAATATGATGTTGTCTGGGTGCCTGTACCAGTCATCGCCCGTGGGCACGATAATGTCTGCGACCAGGTCCCCGACTTCCAAAAGCGCCGGTTGGCGATTCGCCCGCGGCGGCCAATTCAGTGTATAAAGCTTCGTATCGAAGCCCAGGCACTCGACTCTGCCCAAATGAGTGGAAGTCTTTTCCTCAATGGTAAATCCGGCTTCTTCGTAGGCACGCAGCTCTTCGTGCCAAAATTCGCGAATCACTTCTTGCAGCGTGACCATATGTGGCTCAAGACGCCACATTTCCGTCGTCGGCAGATACGAAAGCGACGGGATGAATTCCCAACTTTCTTCGCCGTATATAACATCGAATTGATGTGTATATGCCCAAGAGGTCATCAATACGCTCAACCAGATAGCGTTGTCGCGATAGACCTTGGCATAGCTCTTTTTGAACCATTCTTGCCAATCATCGAAAGAGTCATACTGGCCGGAACGTTTGTTGAGCCCGTCGCGCCATTCTCTTTCATCCGGCGACGTGTCTTCCGCATGGAAAAATTCCGCCCAATAAGCGGTGACAATCGCTTGCTCGAGAAGCAAAGGCTCAGTGCGTCCGACTTGCTGCTGCCACAGCATCTGCACGGCTTTCAACGTCTCTTCGCAACGCGAATACGGGTTGGACTCTTTCAGGTCAGGACGGTGCCTGACCCAATCAATTCCTGCTCTAATCAAAAATGCTGGATGCATAGTCAGATAAGACTATATCAACTGTTCGGGCTCTTGGTATCTGTACGGGGTCGATAGTGTGTATCTACGAATCTTCCGATTGGGCCTGGCAGCTCGAAATTACCGTCAGGTCCGAGTGATGCGACCACTCCATGAGTGAGCCGTCGTAAACCGGCAATACGTCGCCGGTTGCCAGTTCGTAAAGCAGCGAGAAGGTGGCTGCTCTGACACCTACTTCGCAATAAGAAGCCTTAACATTCGAGCGCGCCCCTTCGGATTCTAAGAGGCTGAGAAATTTCTCTTTGCCGATAAATCTTCCATCGTTGGCAAAATAGCGGTCGAACCAGATATTCACAGATCTCGGAATGTGCCCCATCCTTGGTTGGTAGTCATAAAGCCTACCTTCGAACTCCATTGGCGAGCGCGTGTCGACCAGGAGCGGATATTCGCCGTTGTCTTCGGCAAGAATTTTTTTCACATCTTGCAAATCAACTCGTCGATGTTCTTGCAGTGCGAGTTTGAATTTTGCCTTTTGGGGCGAAACTATTTGTTTGGAAACTTCACCCTTTGCATTGAGCCAGGCATTGTATCCACCGTCCAGGATATAAACCTCCTCGAGCCCGAAGTAGAGCAACATCCATGCAAGTCTGCCTTCGCGACCTTTGGACGCGATGCCGGCGGAATAAACAACGACTGTGCCACCATTGGTGATACCGAGAGCGCCTAGTGCTTCCTCTACTTTCTCGATCGATTCAACATCCAGATTGCCCCAGTAGCCAGGTTCGAATAAGGTAGATTTGGCTGATGAAGGCGCTTTCGAGCACCACTCGAACCATTGATTTGAAATTGCTCCAGGAATATGACTCTCGGAAAACTCCAGCTCTTCTCTGGTGTCGAGCAGAACAATATTTCGCTTCTCCCCAAGCAAATCTTTTAATTCGTTTGGGTTGATGAGATTAATCTTTCGCTTCATCTTGAGGGATCCGCTGTGTCTATTTCGCAGCGTTTGCAGCAGCTGTTTTTCCAGGCAAACGGCTGGTCTTCGAAATTAGGTTTTGGAATGCAGTTATGTTGTCAGCGTATTCAGAAACTTTTTCTAGTTCGTCCAAAGGCAACTCTAATCTTTGGCTCCAATTTACGTCGCCGCCTTGACCAGGTTCGTTGAATCTTTGCTTGGTGCCGAGCAGATCCGTGATCATCAAAAGCGCTAACCAACAGGGGCTTTCCATCAGGGTTTTGAGAAACGCCTTGTGCAGCTCCGGTGTAAACGTGAGAGGTGGATTCTCTTCATCGAGGTTGAGGAAATTCATCAAGCGTTGAACTTCTTTCCATCCTTCACTTCCATCGGGACCATGCCACCACTCGACCAGTCTATCGTAATAGGCTCTCAATGGTTCGTGGTCATGAGTGCCGTAGGTGCCCAGGCTGAGCGGTTCCATATCTTTGCTCGGTTTGAATGATTGGTCTTCTTCGTCGCGCTCAAATATTGGAATTGCGAAACCGGCCATGCCCAAAGATTTCAAAAGTGGGCGGACGTATTTCGGAACACATCCGAGATCTTCTGCGACGATCCAGGCGTTTCCAGAGGCTTCCATTACAACTTCAAGAAAAACTTTTCCTTCCTTCTCGTTCAATTTTGCATCTTCGGGTTTGTCGTCGGAGCGCGGGAGAAACTGCGGCAATTTGCCATCAGTCTTTTCTTTCGCTTCTTCTTCACTTAGTTCGGTGAACTCCCAGTTGCGCTCCGGAATCCAGGGGAAAGAATAAATGCGGAAAAATCCCAGGACATGGTCGATGCGGAAATCGTTGAAAATCGAGGTCGCTTTGCCGACTCTTTGACGCCACCACTGGTAGTTGTCAGCTTTATGCTTTTTCCAGGCATAAAGCGGTACACCCCAATTTTGACCCCACTTCTGAGTAAAGGGATCGCCCTGAAAATAGGCCTCGGGCGGTGCGCCACCGGACCATTCCAAATCAAATAAATCTCTTTGCGCCCAAACGTCTGCGCTGTAGCGACTGACACCAAATGGGATATCACCCATCAAGCGAACATTTTTCTCGTCGGCATAACTTCTTACTGCATGCCACTGCTCGAAAGCCTGCCATTGTACGAATTCGTAGTAGCTGATAAGTCTCTCGAATTCAGCCTTGCGAGGGCTATTAGCAATCCAGGTGATGGCTTGTTTGGGATCTCTGAAATCTTCTTCCCACTCTGTCCATACGCTGCTGCCGTTGTGATGATCGACAAGTGTGCGGAACAACGCATATGGGATGAGCCAGCGTTCGTTTGATTTGCGAAACTCTGCAAAGCGTTTTATCTCTGCCGCGTTTTTATCGTCTTTCTTAAATGAATCGAAGGCTATACGTAAAAGCGCATGCTTGAGTGCTTTTACTTCGTCATACTTAACCGGACCCTCGTTCAATCTGTTGCGAACGCCGTCTGTGACCACAGAGTGAAAATCCGAGTTGTTAAGCCACGGTATCGCTTGCGGTGACACTGTCATGAAAGTGGGATCTAGCGCGACAGAACTTATCGCCGAATACGGACTGTGATCTCCGCCGGTTTCGTTTATCGGGAGAGTCTGCAGGACGCCGATTTCGTGTCTGGCACAGAAGTCGATCGCCTGTTTAACGGCGGTTGTGTCGCCCACTCCAAGGTCTTCTTTATGACGGAGCGCAAATACCGGAACCAATATCCCTGCAAGTTTTTTTGTCGGATCAATTCTCATGCGATTCTCTCATGTCAATTCTCTCGTGCCAGGTTTCACTTGTTAGACACCAAATCTGAACTTGCGCGGTTACACACCCAATCGGTCAAAAACCACGTTTATGTTTTTCAAGTATTCATTAGGATCGAAGCAGGC
>PNLN01000182.1 GCA_013823055.1 Cyanobacteria bacterium DS2.3.42 | reverse complement strand
AAAGGAATTGAGACAAGACGCCAAAAAAGAGTTAGGCGACCGCTTCGATGTGCGCGATTTCCACGACGTGGTATTGCGCAACGGCGCTGTACCGCTGGATGTTTTGCAAACGCAAATAAGCGAGTGGGTGAACTCCAAGCGCAAGCAAGCGAAATTGTAGGAACAGAGTTCTAAAACTAAGCGGGTTTGCCCCAATACCAGCCTTGTCCGTAGACAACGCCCATCTCAACGAGGATGGCTAGCTCTTCTTTGTTCTCGATGCCTTCTGCGATCAACTCGGAGCCGAGTGCATTAACCACACGAACGAGACGCTCTAAATTGCGTGCTTTGACTTGATCTTCAGAGATACCGGACACATACTTGCGGTCGATTTTGACGATATCCGGTTCCAAAATGATCAAGCTCTCGAGAGAACTGCGCCCGAAACCAACGTCGTCGATGGCTACTTTGACGCCTTGATCTTTGAGCGCTTGCACGTGACCGCGCAGATAAACGGGGTCACCGATGAATTGCTGTTCGCTGATTTCCACGCAGTAACTGGCTGTTTTGCCATTGTCGGGGAAAAGTGTCATGAGCCTTTCAATCGGCGTATCAATGATTGTTGACGGGAAAAGGTTGACATGAAAAAGGACCTTGCGATCATCGAATTTCGGATCGGCTGTGTGTATCAAGCATGTCTTCAAGCAACGCAAATCTACAATAGTAAGTAAGTTATATTCAACGCTGACCCGGAAGAGGTCATCCGGCATTTCGAAAGCACCGGCAGGTCCGCGACTGAGAATTTCGTGACCGACTATCTCTTCGTTTGCCAGTTTGTAAATTGGCATGGAAACTGCTCTGAAGCAATCGCCTCTGCGCAAACGTTCCGTCAATTCCGTCAATACTTCGCGATCTGCACCCAGCGATTTGTGTTTTTCACCTGATGAGACGCGGTTTTTGCCGAGCATCTTACTTTCGCGAACTGCCAAGCGAGCCAGAGAAATCATTTCTTCAATCGAGCAAAATTCATAAGGCAGGGCCATTACGCCAAGACTGGCGGTGACGCGAATTGTTTCAGATGCCAGGCGCAAAGGGTTTTCCGCTACAGCGAGGCGAACTTTTTCTGCAACCAACATGCCTTCGGCAAAACGTGTGTCCGGCAAAAGGACGAGGAATTCGTCGCCGCCCAAGCGCGCTATGTGATCTGTAGGACGCAAGGTTTCTCTCAGGCGCG
Organism: Cyanobacteria bacterium DS2.3.42; assembly: GCA_013823055.1. Lineage (GTDB taxonomy): Bacteria > Cyanobacteriota > Vampirovibrionia > Obscuribacterales > Obscuribacteraceae > QKMZ01. The sequence goes on along the minus strand of PNLN01000182.1, from coordinate 8,155 downwards.
TGGATAATTCTTTGAGAACCACGTCGCCAACTGCATGTCCAAGAGTCTGATTGACGCGATCGAAATCATCGCAATCAACAAGGACTGCCACCAACTGCCAGCCTCCGCGCTGAGCGCGGCTAAATTCATTCTGTAGAGCGGCTTCCAAACCTTTGCGGTTGAGCAATTCGGTCAAGCCGTCGATATTCGCCATTTGCTCGAGCTTGGCATTAGCTGTGTCGAGCTTTGTCGTCACATCCTTAAGTTCTTCTTGCGTCTTCTTGAGCTCGATGGCGTACCGGATTGACTGATAAAGAGCGCGGTCGTCAATGCCGCTCTTTAATAAGTAGTCGCTGGCCCCGTGCTTGACAGCCTCGACTGCAGTTTTCTCTTGATCGGCCCCACTTAGCACTACAACAGGCACTCTGGCTTCCGCTTTTACTTTTAGAAAGGCGTCCAGGCCGTCCTTGACCGGCAAATCCATAAGAATGCAGTCCAGCCCGCCCTTGCCTATACGTTTCAACCCGGCGCTCTGGTCCACACATTCCATCGCGAAGTCCGCGCCAGAATTGACTACTTTCTGCAGCTCTTTAGCAACCTTAGGGTCATCTTCGATTAGGAGAACATTTTTCTTTTTGTCGACCATTTAAGTCACCGAGCTGGATACCGTTTAAAACGCTTATTGAATCAACCACGCACAAGATTTTGACTCGTGCCGAACTGAGGGGGGAGATAAACTAACAAACTCTCCTCAATCTCCCACATACCCCTAATAAACATTACCGAATCCCTGAGAAGAACAATCTAGAGAAGTCTTTGACTGGCGAAATATCAGCCACTCGCCCAAATACGGTACGATCTCTTCCGGAGAACCGGCAGACAAGGCACCCATGATACAGACTGAAAGTCAGACCCAGGCGGAAATGCCGCCGGAAAAGAAAGAAAGCCGCGCCAAGAGCCTGATAAAGCAAGTAGTCATGATCGCAGCTGCGGTGGGTCTGCTCTATTTTTCTTTTCGCGGTTGCGACCTGGCCAGCATCTGGGCGTATTCGGTCAAAAGTAATCCGTATTTTTTGGCTTTCATGATGATTAATGCAGTTATCAGCCATTTGTTTCGGTCGATTCGTTGGTGCATGCTGCTCAAACCGCTGGCAGACCACAAAATCAGCCTCTTTAATTCGTTTACCGCCGTGATGATGGGCTATGCAGTCAATATAGTCGTGCCGCGCGGTGGGGAAGTGGCCAGGCTGGTCTCCATTTCACAAACGGAAAAACTGCCTGTGGCGGGTGTTTTGCCAACGATGTTTATTGACCGGCTCCTGGATATCGCCATGCTAGCCCTTCTGCTCGGCATCACGCTGATGACAGTGCCCAAGGAAATGTTCGGAGAGCTGCCCCCATGGTTGGTCCCGGGCGGAATCGCGCTGACAGTTGCCACCTTTGCAGGACTGGCAGTCTTACCTCATGTATCCAAAATCATGCTCTGGTTCATAAATCTCGATTTTGTCAGATCGAAACTGCAGGATAATTGGAGAACGAAGCTCGAAGACTTATCGGACCAATTCGGTGTCGGTACAAAATCTTTGACCAACCCGGTCGCCTATCTTCCAATTGCTGCACTGAGCTTTGCAATCTGGGGCTGCTACTGGCTCAACCTATGGTTCACCATTCTCGCGTTCAATATTCAAGACAAAGTCACTCCGCTGAATACTCTGATCACATTCACAATTGGTTCAATCGGAGTGCTTGTTCCGACGCCGGGTTCCGTAGGTGGATATCACTATCTGCTTAAGACCGGGCTGATGAAAACATCCGGCATCAATGCTGATTTGGCGCTGGCAGTGGCAACCTTGAACCACTTCATATGTTTTATTTTGGTAGCATGCATTCCCGCTGCGATTTGCCTGGCTATACAATCGACGGCCAAGAACAAGGCAGCATCGAAGCAATCGACGTAAGCGCATTATTTGCCGCACCACATTTGGTGATTTGCAGGGGCGTTATCTACTTCCGGCAAGACATCAGCGTTTGCGGCGAAGCTTTTTCTGACATTCCCCGCAAAAATGCGCTGAGCGTCCAGCCAGTTTTATCCGTTCGATCTCTGTTCCGCAAACACGGCAAGGCTCATTCTCTCTGCCGTACACCTGAGTTTGGGTTTGATAATTACCGTTTACCCCTTCGCTGTTTGCATAATCGCGCAGTGTAGTACCGCCATGGCGGATCGCCTCGCGCAAGGTTTGCGCAATAGCGACTACCAGCTTTTCGGCATCTTTATTAGTGATCGAACCTGCCAAAGAAAGTGGGTGAATTCCGGTTTGGAATAAAACCTCATCAGCGTAGATATTGCCCAGTCCGGCGATTATTGTTTGATCCAAAAGAGCAGTCTTTATTGCCTGTTTTTTCCCGCGCATGGCGGTGACAAGATAATCGGCAGTAAGACCTTCAAGCGGCTCAGGACCGAGTTCTTGCAATGCTGGTATGACATTCAAAAAATCTTCGCCCGGCGGCACATACCACATACGCCCGAACACCCGCATGTCTTCAAAACGCAATTCGCGCCCACTTTTCAGCTTTATCAACACGCGCAGAAATTGAGCTTCTCGATGTTTCTTATCCGCTACGATCAAACGGCCGGACATACGCAAATGAACGCCCAGAAAGGCGTTTGAATCAAGTTCGATTAACAGATATTTGCCGCGTCTTTTAGCTGAGACAACGCTGCGCCCCGTCAGACCTTTGACAAAATCCTTGACGCCCGGATAGCCGACCGAATCTTTTCGCAGCACCTGAACGCCCGCAAAACTATCTCCGACGAGGAATTTTTGCAACCCCAGACGAACGGTTTCGACTTCCGGTAATTCAGGCATTTACAGAACCTATATTCTTGCTTTCTATCCGGAGCGCCGCTTCTACGCGAAATAGAATGCAGAGCATAAAATCAAATAGACAGCCAATAATTGTACGCCTTCCAGCCAATTGCATTCGCCGTCTGTAGCCACATAGCCAAGAATGATTACAGAGACGACTACCGAAAGCAGCTCGAATTCAGAGAAGAGCAGGCGCATCGGGTGACCGAGAAAGAAGCTGGAAAAAACGATTACAGGCGCAACGAAAAGAGCAATCTGAGCGCCTGAACCGAGCGCGATGTTCATGGACAGGTCCATCTTGTTTTTCATAGCCATCATCACAGCCGTGCTGTGCTCGGCAGCGTTACCGACGATAGCAACGAGTACAGTACCGATGAAGAGCTGCGTCATACCTAATGTATGTGCGGCTTCCTCTACTGCATGAGTGAGAAACTCGGAAAGTATGGCTACCGTGACAGTACATATGGCAAGCACAATGATACTGCGGCGAACTGTCCAGCCGGAGGTGCCAATAGCTTCTTCCTTTTCCGTGTCGACAACGCAGACATAAAGTTGCTTGTGTGTTTTCAAACTAAAAAAGAGACTGAGCAGATAGACACCGAACTGCACACAGGATATGACCACGGACAGACGCAGCTCATTAATGTGAGCCCCCTTGTGGGCTGCGTGGTGAAAAACCGCCGGCACGCAAAGACTGATGGCGGCAAGCGCAAGTAGAGTGGCAGAAGTCGTGGCTGCGGTGCGATTGAAAGTCTGGGTTTGAAACTTGATTCCGCCGGCGACCATGCTCAGTCCCAGCACCAGAAGAATGTTGCCGATAATCGATCCGGTAATCGAGGCCCGCACCATATCGACATAACCGGCACGCAGAGCGGAAAGCGCAATGATAAGTTCGCAAGCATTTCCAAAGGAGGCGTTAAGAAGCCCACCCCAACCGGCCCCGACACGGTCAGCCAGGTATTCGGTGGCTTTGCCCATGACACCGGCCAAAGGAATAATGGCCAGGCAGGAGCTGGCGAAAATGACTACAGGCGACCAATGCAAGTATGTCGCCAGAAATGGTACCGGCAGAAAAACGAAGAGCAGGTAAAGTACCGATTCCGCCGTTATCTCAAATTTCATGGGGCTTCTACTAATCTGTACTGCGAGATCATACCCGGTCTGCAAAAAACCAAATGCTAATGAACGCTTGGAAATACCTACTAATATATGTGGGTTTCTGATGACAACAAATAATGAAAGTGGCAAAAGATCATTTTGGGCTGGCGTCATTTCCGCGCACCAAATACGGTGCCGAGACAATCGCCTCACGGGGCGCGAAACGTTGATATATTGACAGATACACAGTTTCTTTAGGATTGCAAGCCTGGTAAGCCTTCTGAGAAATAATTAGCCGGAAGTTTTCCGTCCCCCCTACATATCTGATGCATAGCAGCGGTAACATAATGCAACTTCAAATTTGTTTTTGTAGCGGAATCATAGGCCACAATCTAAGGAGGTCCTGCGATGGCAGTCTTGAAACCAGTGGAGCGCCCCAAGATGGAGTGCGAAACAGAGCACTTCCTCATGGCTCAGCGCCAACTGGACGAAGTCGCGTTGGAAATGGGATTGGACATGGAGCTGCACGAAAGGCTCCGTTATCCCAAAAGAGCTTTGATTGTGACGGTGCCGGTGCGTATGGACGACGGCACCGTTCGTTCATTTACGGGTTATCGCGTGCAGCACGACGTCACGCTTGGACCTGCAAAGGGCGGCATCCGCTTCCATCCAGACGTCAACCTTGGCGAAGTCTCCGGACTGGCTATGCTGATGACCTGGAAGTGCGCGCTAATGGGACTTCCCTACGGCGGCGCCAAGGGCGGAATTCGTGTCGAGCCATGGAACCTTTCCTTAGGCGAAACCGAAAGAATGACCCGCCGCTATACCTCTGAAATCATCAATTTAATTGGTCCTGACAAGGACATTCCGGCACCGGACATGTACACCAACGATCAGACAATGGCCTGGATCATGGATACCTATTCGATCAACGTCGGTCACACCGTGCCGTCGGTGGTCACGGGCAAACCGATTTCCATCGGCGGCTCGCTCGGTCGCAACGAAGCCACCGGTCGCGGTGTCGCCTATTGCGTCAGACGCGCAGTCGAGCACTACGAAATCAAAACCAAATCACCCAGTGTAGTCGTACAAGGATTCGGCAATGTCGGCTCCATCACTGCCAAATTGCTGCACGAATCGGGATACAAAATCGTCGCCGTCTCCGATGTTTACGGCGGTATCTACAATCCCGACGGTCTGGACATTCCTCGCCTTCTGGCTTACATCTCCGAGATGGGCAGAGTGGAAGGTTTTACAGGCTCCAAAACCGTCACCAACAAGGAATTGCTGGAGTTGGAATGTGATGTTCTCGTTCCTGCCGCCCTTGGCGACCAGATCAATGAAAAGAATATGCGCGATATCAATTGCCGCATTATTGTCGAAGGCGCCAACGGACCAACCAGCACCGAAGCAGACAAATATCTGCACGAAAAAGGCATCAAAATCGTACCCGACATTCTCGCCAACGCCGGCGGTGTAACCGTCAGCTACTTCGAGTGGGTGCAAGGGATGATGCATCTTTTCTGGACCGAAGCGGAAGTAAACAACCGCCTGGAAGAAATCATGGGTCGCGCCTGCGATCAAGTGTTCGAAATGAGCACCCGCAGTGGATTGAGACCGAGAATGGCTGCTCTGAGAATCGGCGTGGGCCGCATCGCAGAAGCCAAACGCTTGAGAGGTCTCTACCCTTAAGCAGGGGCGAGACTGATAAAGTCCGAAAAGTTAGAATTGAGAGACGGATCGAATCAAATCGATCCGTCTCTTGTTTTCCGGCATTTTCGGCAGGGCGCTCACTAAATCGGGGATTTCGGCTGATAATTATGGCGTGTTCGCCCCCAAATCCTTTGCTGAGCCTTGATTCTCAAAGAGGTACGGTAGATTTTTGCGCTCTCGTGGAACACAGTAATTGCGCCAGTCGTATATAGCAGATACTAGTTACACGGTAACGATAGAAACCAATGTTTGGATCAAGCAAAAGCAGAGAGGGTCCGGGACCACGGAATGTAAGACTTCCAAAGCAGTCGGCCATGCCGAGCTATGGAGACATTGAGTTTTTGTCTGAAGAAGCAAAAAAAATCATCGGTCGCTGTGTGGAATTGCCCTGGACCGGCGCAGACAGAAAGCACGACTTTATTCTTTCAGTTCGATACGAACACGATCAGGGCGATCCCAATTGGTCTATGTTCGAAACCGGCCTGCAAGGCAATGTCGAAGTGTGGAATTATGCCACTCGCGACATCACCTTGATTTGCAATCTTTTGGCTACCGCAACAGGCTCCAGCTCGGTAGAAGACTTCGTACCCTCCAGTGCTCTTCTTGGAAAAGCATCGGACGTCGGAACCGCAACAGTGACCGCCACTGTGACCAACCCGACCATCGGCGGCGGCATGCAGCCCGTCACGTTCGAACCACCGCGTCCAGGTGCCAAGGCGACCCTTGAAGGCGACTTGAAAAACCTGCAGGTGCCGAACCTTTTGCAGTCGATCAACCTGGCAAAAATGACAGGCAAACTGGATATTCGCACGCGCTCCGAAAAGGCCGAAGTCTTTTTCGTAGACGGCAACCCTGTGCACGCCATTATCAAAGAAGTGAAAGGCGACCCCGCCTTGATCGAATTGATTACCTGGCAAGTTGGTGAGTTCCGTTTTTGGCCCGATGAGCAAACTACGGAAAAAACAGTTTCACGCAGATTGGACGCAATGCTCATGGAAGGCGTCACCCTGCTCGATCAATCTAAATATCTCGATTCGGCCGGGCTGAAAATGGAATCAGTCTTGGTCAAGAAAAACGCCATGATCTCGGAAGAAGAGTTTCAAGCGCGTTTATCGAAAGGCGCACCACTAGACCTTACACAACAGCTAGACTTCTACGAAGTAATCGACAGCAAGAACTCGCTATTCGATCTCTTGAGAAAACGCCCGATGAATAAAGTGGGCTGGGTGCCGATTTTGTTCAACCTGGTCAGTTGCGGTTTGGTTCAAGTAACAGACCAAGCCCCTCAACAGAGCCGTCTGGCCAACTTGAAGGCATTGGGTATTGATGAAACCGCAATCCAGCAAGTGACCAAAAACTTGCTCAGGCCGGAGACAGGCATCCTCACCTATCACGCGTTTATCTATTACCTGGATCAAGAGTACTTGCGCTACGAGTACTTCAACTTGCCGTTTTCACTTTTGATTTTTTCGATGGGATTGCGCAAAACCAACGCGGCAGGCGGTACTTCAGTGGAAGCGTTGCAGATGTTGGGTGTGCGTCGCGCCATGCAGCGTATCGGTCTGGTCAAACGACAAGTAGACCAGGTCGGTCACTACGAGACTTTTGACTACGCAATTTTACTTCCCAATACCAACTCGATGGCAGCAGGTGCACTGGCAAACCGCATCGTTAGCGTACTTCTAGAAGCTCCGCTTTCCTCCGATATGGATTCACGCCAACTGGCTCTGGCTTTCGGTGTAGCCACCGTTCCGGAAGATTGCCAGGAATTGGATAAACTCATTGTTTTGGCGAAACGCGCCAGAGACAGAGCCAAACAAGGACAGAACAGAGTGGTCCTGGCCAGGGACGTTCAGCCTGTTCAGGCGCAAGCCCAGTCGCCACCGCCTCAGCCGCCTCCCTCATATTAATTGCCTTTAGTTTGTGCAGTTTTTCCCAGGTCACTTTCTCAAAAGTGACGGCCGTCCGTTGATTTAGGAAAAATCGTCGATTCATCCTGATCTTTATACGATCTTGACAATAGGCACCCACGGGCGCAGAATATGAGGTTGCGTCCTTTCTTCCAATTGACGCATTAGTAAATAGTCCACGTTCTACGACCAATCCTAAGGGTGAGGCAAAGATGACCCAATCATTTGGGAAATCAATGTCGACAGCCGGATCGAATCACTTGCATCAAAAAGCGTCACCGACTCCGTCCTCAGTGGGCGGCACTCCTCCCGCTTCAGAACCGCAAGAGAATCTCGAAACCCGCAGTCTCTTCCAGCACATCGGCTTACCGCCAATGGCTAAGACAGTGCCGCCTCCCGAATCAGAAGACATTTTCGCCCCGCCTCAAGACGGTAAGCTGGAGGATGTGAGTACGCCCAGTGCACCTAGTCTACCTAGTGCGTCCAATGCGTCCAGTGCACCAATTGGGTCCAATGTGGCCAATACGCCAAGCACATCCAGTGCGCCCAATCCGTCCAGTCTATTCAAGCAACTAGAGGCGGCCCCCC
>PNLN01000078.1 GCA_013823055.1 Cyanobacteria bacterium DS2.3.42 | reverse complement strand
GCTGGTCTATTTGTCTCCTGGTGCTGCGACTGAGTTTCATTCGAAGTTTTTTTAGTTGTATGGATGCGACAGCGAGTTCGTGATGAAGGTCACGAACTCGTTTCCATTTTCCAGGTACCTTGCTATTTTGCTTAGCTGGATTGTTTGCCTTGCTCGCCTGCAAACAAAACCATATCAACGATTGAGTTAATTAGCCGTTCTCGCGGCATTGGCATTGCATGTTTTCCGTGCATAACTTCTTGCAGAATGACGAAGTTGATCAATGCACCATGAATGATGCGCGCGGTTGCATCAGGATCTGAAAAACGAACTTGCTGGTTGGCGCGAAGGTAGTCGGCAAGTTTTTGAATGCCTGGCTTTACCATATGTGAGACATACAGCTCTGACAATTCTGGAAATCTGCCGGACTCGCCTATGATGAGGCGCAGCAGTGAGACATACTCCCAGTCGTCCATGCGTGAGAGCGTGATGTGCGAAATTTTTCGGATGAAACTTGCGGCATCAAGTGAAAGAAGGTCTGCGGTCAATCCAGCAGAAACAAAATGATCTAACAAGCGATCGATCAGCGCGCTGAACAAACTGTGTTTGTCTTTGAAGTGACTGTAGACTGTCTGTTTTGCAACTCCGGCCTCGGCGGCGATTGCATCCATGCTGGCCGAATAGCCCTGTGCAAGAAAAACACGCAATGCGCCTTCGAGGATCTTTTCGCGCTTTTCTGTCAGCCGAGTGACATTGTCCTTGCTTTCTTCAGGCGTGCGGCTATTCGAACCGGATAGTGGTTTGCTGTTCAAATCAAGCTCCGCGTAAAGGCATCATACTTACCAGTCTAGCATTAGAAAACGCTGTTGTGAAGAGGTTTTCCGATAATCTGCTCTAAAGAATCAAACTGTACGGACTACTATCTTTTCATGCTCAAAGATATACGCTTTCGGTCCTTATCTACCTGCATAACGACGACATTGACCTGCTGATTTACTTTGACGAATGTGGATGGGTCTTTGATGAATTTGTCCGCCATTTCGCTGACATGTACCAGACCGTCTTGATGGACGCCGACATCGACAAATGCGCCGAAAGCTGTGACGTTTGTGATTATGCCGGGCAGTCGCATTCCTTCCTTGAGATCGTTGATGCTGTGGACGCCTTCTGCAAATTTCACCGGCTCTAGTTGTGACCTGGGATCGCGCCCTGGTTTTTCCAGCTCTTTGATGATGTCTTTTAGGGTCGGCAGTCCAACTTCCTTATCAACGTATTTGTTGACGTCAATTTTTGCGGAGTTGGTTTCATTATTGACCAGATCCGCGACACTAAGTCCCGCATCCTGCGCCATCTTTTTCACCAGTTCATAGCGCTCCGGGTGAACAGCGCTGGAATCAAGCGGATTTTTGGCACCACGAATACGTAAGAATCCGGCACATTGTTCGTAGGCTTTTGGTCCCAGTCGTGCCACCTTCTTCAATTCCGCGCGACCCCCAAAGGCTCCGTTTTCTTCCCTGTACTTCACGATGTTGGCTGCTATCTGCGGACCCAGGCCTGAAACATAGGAGAGCAGTTGTTTGCTTGCAGTATTCAATTCCACACCAACTGCGTTTACGCAACTAATTACTGTGTCGTCAAGACTGCGTTGCAGCGCAGTTTGATCGACGTCGTGCTGGTATTGACCGACACCAATTGATTTGGGATCTATTTTGACAAGTTCTGCCAGCGGATCCATAAGTCTTCGCGCGATTGAGACTGCTCCTCGAACGGTGATATCGTAATCGCCGAATTCTTCTCTGGCAATTTCGGAAGCAGAATAAATGGATGCGCCGCTTTCGTTCACCATGACCACCGGCACATTCGGCAAACCGGCTGCTTTGTAATCGATGCCACGCAGGAAGGCTTCCGTTTCGCGGCTCGCAGTGCCATTGCCCAGCGCAATCGCCTCAATGTTGTATTTTTTCAAAAGGTCAATCACCTTTTGTTCTGCTTTCCCGGCCGATGATTGACTGCCGCTGTCCTGCGAGAAGAGCGGATAGATAACATCATGGTGGAGCAATGTGCCCTGTCGATCTAGGCATACGATTTTGCAGCCGGTGCGAAAACCCGGATCGACACCAAGCACGGCTTTTTGACCTAAAGGCGGCGCCATGAGTAATTCGCGTACGTTGCGAACAAATACATCGATTGCTCCTTCATCGGCACGCGCTTTCAATTCAGCTCTTAATTCAGTTTCCATGGCCGGCGCAAGCAAGCGCTTGTAAGCATCTTGCGATGCAATTCGGCACTGCTCCCAGGAGCGATTGCTACCTTTGACGAAGCGGCGCTCCAGCATCTGCTGCGCTTCTTCCTCGGGTGGGTTGATTTTTAGTTTGAGAAAACCTTCTGTTTCTCCACGCAGCATCGCCAAAATTCGGTGCGAAGGAATCGAAGTTACATTTTCCGTCCAATCAAAATAGTCTTTGAACTTCGCGCCTTCAGTTTCCTTTCCCTTAACCATGGTAGAGGCAAAAGAGCTTCTGCCAAACCAAAACTTTCTCATTTCCTTGCGAGCATGTTCGTCCTCTGCAATCCATTCGGCAATGATGTCTCGCGCTCCTGCCAGCGCATCTTCAGCAGACGCAACACCTTTCTCTGCATCGACATAGCGAGCAGCTTCGCTCGGCGGATCTTTGGGACTGCCTGCGAATATTTCCTTTGCTAGTGGTTCGAGTCCTTTCTCTCTGGCTGCAGAAGCACGAGTCTTTCGCTTTGGTCTGTAGGGCAAATAGATGTCTTCGAGCTCAGTGAGTGTTGTCGCTTTCTCTATTTTTGCCTTCAACTCGTCGGTCAACAAATTCCGCTCCGTCATGGAATCAAGAATCGCTTGGCGGCGTTTGTCCAATTCTTCCAGTTGCGCCTGACGGTCTCGAATTTGTGCAATTTGAACTTCATCAAGCGTTCCTGTCACTTCCTTTCTATATCGGGCGATAAAAGGAATGGTTGCACCTTCGGCGAGAAGCGCTAGAGTAGCGCGAACCTTGGAGTTTTCGATTTTCAGTTCTGTTGCAATTTGCTCGACATAGTCTTTCATTTTTTTCTTCTCTAATTTTTTCTATTTCTCTTCGACTCTTTCAGTGTCTTTTATCTCGTGCTGCTCGTTTTCTCGTTCTACTTCTTTCTAAACTTCTGGCCTCACCATCACAAAACGTTCTTTGACCGCGCAATATTCCATACCGGCAAGGCGTCCGATTGGTTGCAAAACATCGATATCAACCCGACCGTTCTTGTACACGGATTCGTGCATGTGAGCACACTTCACGTAGCCTAATACCAAATTGCCGGCACCTGGATGTTCGCCGAAGGAGATGATTTGAGACAAGTTACATTCGAAGTTGATTAACGATTCAGCAACTCGTGGTGCCGCGATGTAGGTCGAAGGTGCTGCAGTCAAGCCGGCTTTCTCGAATTCGTTCACACCGGGCGGATAACTGCCGCTGCTTTGATTCATCTTTTCGGCAATCTCTTGACTGACAATATTCACCACAAATTCCTTCGTGTCTTGAATGTTCTTTAGCGTGTCTTTCGGTTTACCTTTCTGAGTGCCCTCGACTAGCTCGAATTTTAGCGCGGGGGCGAAACACAAGACCGGTGGGTTTGAACTTGCAACTGTGAAGAATGAAAACGGCGCAAGGTTCGCAACGCCTTCTTTATTGATGGTTGAAACCCAAGCAATCGGTCGCGGTAGCACGCTTCCGATTAGTAATTTATAGAAGATTTCTGGTGCAGTTTTGTCGAATTCGATGATCATGAATTTCCTTTGATGGACTGAGTATTTACAACCGCCATTACGAATCTGATTTGCAGATGTCACCGATTGTGGCATTGACTGCCATGATGTAATCGTCTGGAGCAATAATAATTTGTGTGCCGCGTACCCCGGCTGAAACCGACACCTGGTCGAACAGAGTCATGGTTTCGTCAACGTATACAGGATACGGTTTTTTGCACGCTAATGCTGTGACACCACCTCGTACATAACCTGTCAGTGCTTCTACTTCTTTCAACGGGACCACTTTTACATCGGAGTTTCCGCTTAGTTTTGCCAGAGCTTTCAAATCAAGGCTCATGCTGCCCGGCACTACACCCAGGCAGACGCCGGTCTTGTCGCCGCGCGCGACGAGTGTTTTGAACACCTGATCGATAGGAAATCCAATCTTGTGCGCAACGGTCTCTACAGTCAGATCGTCAGGATCGACTTCGTATTCTCTAAGTTCGTATTTGATTTTCAAATTGTCCAGCGTGCGGACAGCGTTCGTTTTCATGATTACCTCTGATTTCATTTCAGCGGTTGCTGGAAAAATTCTTCCAGGTCTGATTTGTTCAGCGAGCCACCGTTTGAGAAATAGAATGCAGCTTTGTCTTTGGTCAGTTTGTAGTCTTTCGGCACATGCAGGTCAACGTCTGCCCCTGGAGCAGTGCGGACATTCCAGGTGTCCAAGATAATCGGCATATCTCTGTCGACTCTTTGTTTCACTAGCACTGGAAAGCCATACTTTGCAGGAATCAGAAAGTGTTTGCACCAAAAATCCAACACTTGAGGTTCGCATGGAGCCTTCTGAAGACAATAGAATTCAGCGACTTTTACTCGCCGATTGCCAATCTTCTGAAATCCAAAGTAATGAACGCAGGGCTGTCCGTGAACCAGCGGTTTATCAACGACTTCAGCCTCTGAAATGTCGACGTCGGGGACGCCGCGGCGACTCCATGAGAGCCATTCTCTCTGCGTTTGAGGGATATATACGCGATTTTCTGCGTTGAGCATGTAGACATCGTTTGGCCTGTCCATCGCCCAAATCGTGAATCCGAATTTCGCTCTAATTCGCAGCCCTTTGCCGACTTGCATGGAAAATGGACCAAAGAAGCCGCTTTTGCCTTCCAACGTAAGAGCAGATCGGGAATTTTCCTGGAGTTTGGTTTTTGACGCTGAGGAAGGCTTTCTGCCTGCCTCCTTCGAAGGCGATGCCTTGGCTACAGATGCCGTTGGAGCAGCACAAACTGCCGCTGAGGATGCAAGACCCACAGCCGCAGCAACAAAGAGAGCTAATGAAGCGCTAGTCACGGCATTGATGCCCTTGGAAACGCGAGCCTTTAGCGACTAAGTATAAGTTCTCGGAAACCAAGTTGGAAGCGGTCAATACAAAGAAGCAACACAGCTAAGTCTTGCTTAGACGTGGTTATCTCCGTGAAACGTAGCGATTTCTTCCTCGATGTGTTTTAAGGCGGCTTTGATAGTGCAAAGCTCTGCAGATTCACCACACAGAAGCTTCTCAACCTCTTTTCGGTCAGTAATCAATTTTTCGCGAATGGTTTCGAATTCATCTAAAGTGTGATGGAGTTTCATTTGTTGCCTATAATGCCAGTCTACTTTGATTTCAAAAACCTCGTATCCCCTAACTGGTTTGGCTTAATCACTGAAATTCAAGCAAATTTGGGACGGCGATGAACGACCTTTCTCTTTTGACTGTTCCATGACAGGAGCAGCCGAAGTAACTCACTTGAGTGGTTTTCACCCAGTTTTCATACCGTGTGCAGTATCACTTTAAAAGAAAGCCTCTGGATCAAAGTGATTTGCAAGTCCCCGCGTAAAGAGCACATTGTATGAAGGTATCTGGACTGGTGGTGTGGAATGCCTAAAATCTTAATCGCTGATACACCGGAAAGGGCCGTTACCCTGGAGCGCATTTTGAACGGGCATGACTGCATTGTCGTGAGCACTATGAATTCGGCGGAGAAACGTTTGAAGGCAGAGACCTTTGATCTAATTGTTGCTGCTATTCACTTTGATGACTCACAAATGTTTGAGCTTATCCGTGCGATTCGCAAGAGTGACAAAAATGCAGATAAACCAATTATTTGCTTTTGTTCGCGTGATACTGCGATGTCACGGCTCATACATGAGAGCTTAGAGCAGAGTACCAAAGCACTTGGCGCATGGATGTACCTGGCAGAGCATTCTTACAATGTGTTCCAGAATCCTGACGCAGAACTTCGCCGGGTTATGGAGCGCTGTCTCACGGAGACGTCACGCAACGACATTCAGCACCAGCGAATTGTCATTGAAAGGCAACGTGCAGACCTGCAGAAGCTTCGAGTCCTGCTGGAAGTACAAGAATGGACACCCAGCTTGCAAGAATACCTTGATGGTTTGCAGCGCGACCTTGAACTGCTGCTGAAAGAAATAACAAGACTGCACGCGGCTGCTGACATTGAAGGAGCAAGTGTCGTGACTTCGCGAGACCTCAATGACCGAGTTTCGTTCCAAGTCACCACCACTGAGAACAATATGACAAGCACAGAAGAAAGGCAGTCAGCGACCGAGACCAGCCAGTCTGCAGGGGAAGAGAAACTTTCAGCTAGTGAGGATGTTAAAGAGGCGGAAGGGTTGCGCAAACACCTTGAAGCGCTGGAGAAAAACTAGATTTCGCTGCTCCTATTTCGGTTGTCCTGTTTCACTGTTCTCCTATTTCTAAGATCCACACACGGTTCCAATCATGAACCCGTCGTAGCCCTTTGAGCCAACTGTTTGAATTGTGGTGGCGCAAAAGCGTTTTTCGCTGCTAACCACTTCGTTGAATTTGCGAATGCCTTGGACCTTTTCGTCTTCACTATCTGGATTAACGACTTCGCCTTCACGCACAACGTTGTCCGCGATGATCACGGTCCCGGTGCGTGAAAGTTTCATGCACCATTTGAAATACGCTGGATATCCCGGTTTGTCGGCGTCAATAAAAATGAAATCAAACGGCAAACAGCCTTCTTTAACGAGTGCAGGTAATGTGTCGCTTGCAGAACCGACCCTTATTTCGACTCTATCTGCCAGACCTGCCTGTTTGATATTTTCGCTGGCAACATCAGCGTGCTTTTGTTCATATTCAAGCGTTACCAATTTTCCGCCGGATGGCAATGCGCGTGCTAACCAAATTGTGCTGTAGCCTCCTAAGGTGCCGATCTCAAGGATGCGCTCAGCCTTTTGTATTTGAGCCAGAATCATCAACATTTTGCCTTGATTAGCGGCAACACTTATCGCTGGTAGTTCCGCTTCATCGCTTTTTTGAAGGGCGGATTGGAGCACCGCATCCGGAGGCATTAAAAGTTTTCCGTAGTAATCGTCTACTTCTTTCCAACGCTCTAGACTCATGAGTTTCTCCGCAAAATGAATGGTTTCCTGTGCACACTAAAATCTAAAGAGTGCGTACAAAGTTATAAACCATTTTCGGCGGTTTTACATATTGTGGACGAACAGTATGTTCTGGCGTGTCTTAGGAAATCGAGATTGAGTAGAGCGTTTTCGGTTTGAAAAACTGCATTAGTGGCGCGCAGTGTTCAAGTACGGAGCCATCTTCTAGTACTTCAAACGACGCTTTACTTGGATGTGTTGGAAACTCTTTCCAATCGTATCCATGCCGCTTCCAGCCGTGTTCTTGCCAGGGGGCACCGAGATTTTCTCTGCTCTTCTTGATGACGAGTTCTGGGGTTGCGGTGTCAACGAGCGAAGGAATGATGTCCTTCGTTACTGCTGTGATTGCGCAAACCAAGTCGCCGTGTTCGTCATATTTAAAGCCGTACGAGCGGCCTTGTCCGTCAGTCCTAAACAGCAACCTTTCTTGTCCGTTTGCGAGCATACCTTTGATGATCATGCCGCCTCGGTCGAGCGTTACTGTTGAAATTAAAGTGAAGCAACCAATGTTGCTCTTTTGCTGTAAGTCCCAGGCGTACCTGTTCAATTCTGCGAATGCAGTGGTGTAGCGATATGCAATTGCTTGTTGCAACAGCAATTCGTTTTGACCGTACATTGTCTTGGGCGTGGCGCAAGACCGGTTGCTGTCAATAGTAAATTGGGTGCCTGCGTTCGAATTGAGGCTCATGCTCGAATCGCTCCTGTTTTGAGAATCGTTCGTAGGACCTGCGACACCGGGGTGCCGTTGAAGTTTCGAAGTTTATAGAGGGTCGATTTTAGTATTAAAGCTCTAGATAATGACCCAAAAGTGACAAGCGTCCGTTATCGACCGCTTGCCAGGGATTGTTAGGCTGGCGCCGGTTTTTCGGGTTTTGACCGGGCGACGCATGGCGTCGCCCCTACTCGCAGACTTGTCCGTGTTTTTTGAAGTAGTTTTGATGGTACTCCTCGGCGTTGTAAAATTTCGCCGCCGGCTCGATCGCTGTCACGATTGGTCGTGCAAACCGATGCTTATCATTCAATTCTTTCTTATAAGCAATGGCTTCTTCTTTTTGAGTATCATCCGTGTAAAAGATCACTGATCGATATTGGTCGCCGACGTCTGGACCCTGGCGATTTAAAGTCGTGGGATCGTGATGCGACCAAAAGACTTCCAACAATTGCTTGAAGCTTGTTTTCTTAGGATCGTAATCCACTTGCACTGTCTCTACATGCTTGGTGGCGTGGCTGCACACTTGTTCGTATGTCGGATGCGCGATTGTTCCACCCGAATAGCCGACTGTAGTTTTTACGACGCCTGGTGCGTTGCTGAAGATGTATTGAACCTTCCAGAAACAACCGGCACCAAAGTATGCATGCTTCAATTCGGTCGAAGCGGTGCTTTTCGCTCCTTTGGCAGGCAAAGGCGGTGAGTCCGCTTGCACTGCAATGGCAAATAATACCGGCAAAAACACAGCGAACAGCAAAACGCCGAACTTATTCATGAAAAACCCCTTTCAGCCCACTCTCAATATATACGATCTGCATGGACGACGCCACGATCGCATCGACGGCACCAATGCATACGGTCTGTAGGGGCGATGCCATGCATCGCCCGTCTGGGAGGTTAGACAGGGCTACAAAATTGGTCGACGCTGGCGTCGCCCCTACGCTTGTGGCGTTGGCACTTTGGCGACGGCGAGTTCGGATGTCGCGATTGTATTATCAAATTCAAGGCGCACTTTGAACTCTTCGTTCAACACAAGGCGCGCATTGTAAGTGCCGTTGCCCGACTTTTTCTTGAAGCCTTGAATTACGTCGGTTGTGCCTTTCTTGAGGATCGACTTGATCTCGTCTTCAGAAAGTTCTTTTCCAAAAGCTTCTTTCCAGATCGTGAATTTGCAACCTTCTCTCCATCGGCTGCAACCGGCGGCTTTCTGATTGAGGCGAATAGTGCCTTCTTTGCACTGAGGGCATGCGCCTAATGTGCCGGTGTTTTCGCCTGGTGCGCCTGCCATGATTTCCAGGCGCACTTTGAAGTCTTCAGTAAGAACGAGGCGCGAATCATATTTGCCGCTGCCGTCTTTTTTCTTGAAGCCTTTTATTTCTTTCGTGATTTTCTTTTCGACAAGATCTTTGATATGCGTGTCCGTAATTTCCTTGCCGTAAATATCGCGCCAAATCGAGAAGTTGCAACCTTCTTTCCAT
>PNLN01000221.1 GCA_013823055.1 Cyanobacteria bacterium DS2.3.42 | reverse complement strand
TCAATTACAGAAAACGTAGGGGCGATGCCATGCATCGCCCTTGCCTAAAGAATTAGAAGAGGGAAAACGGAGATCTTCGGATCTCCGTTTTTCTTTGTAGTGGCGCATTGCATGCGCTTTTTTTTGTGGCGACGCCACGCGTCGCCCTGCTTTTTCTTACCGGTCGACGCCATGCGTCGACCCTAAAGGTATTTCCCAGGCAAAAATTGCCAACAAAAAAGGAGCGTTTTCTGCCCCTTCTTTTGCCATTACGGTGTGGCGAATGACTTTTGGTTTTGGCTGAAACATTCAAACTTCGTTTCAGCTACGCTTGTCTTTCCTCGAGCCTGGCACTCAACGCTTGCAATCGGTTATGCGTGATGTCTTTGCGTGATACTGCCGGATAGATGTGGCTGATTTCGCGTGTTTTGTCCATTACAGATTTGTGCACGGCATTTTCATCGTCGCTCGGTGGCAAATTGAGATGCTTAATTGCTTTCAGCTTGGATGACGACACCTGAGCATCTTCGATACGCTGGCTCTCTCTTCTGAAATTGCCAAACATATTCATCAAGCCCGTGAACCAAACTTTGAAGACTTCCATCGCTCAACCATCCCCCTTCAAAACCTTGTTACTATCCTCAGGCAGGCTTATGAAAGTTGTGTGAAAACGTGCATGTTACGGCTGTGGCGCTATTTGCCCTGCAAATATATCTTGGTTGGGAATAATAGGAACGCATAGAGGTTGCGAATCCATGTCGTATTCCCAAACGTCGGATTTTCGGAAAGTTTGTCCGCAATGTAATAAGACTTTCCAGGATCAAGACGCTCTGGAGATTTTGACCGAGTGCCCCGATGATGGCACCACGCTGGTTTTCGATACTATCGATCCGATTGTCGGCACACGCCTGGCCGACCGCTACCAAATCGAGGCTTTAATCGGGAGGGGCTCGACAAGCACGGTCTATCACGCCGTGGATTTGAAAGCCGAGCAGGGTCAAAACGGAAACACCGCCGCCCATGCCCGCCCTGTAGCCGTCAAAGTACTGCACCCACACCTGTCCAGTGATGCGGCTGTTGTGAAACGGCTGAGCCAGGAGGCGAAATCGCTTCGAGACTTCAGTCACAAGAATGTAGTAAACCTCCACACTTTGGGTGTTACCAGGCAAGGGCAGCCATTTCTAGTGATGGAACTGGTGGAAGGGCAAAATTTGCTCGACTACCTTCGCCAGAATGGAGCTCTCAGCAATCAACTTTGTCTGGCGATTTTCGATCAAATTCTCGATGCAATTGGCACTGCCCACAATCGCGGCATCCTTCACCGCGATCTTAAGCCCGGCAACATAATGCTTACGCCTGACGGCAACGGCGGCTTTCACGTAAAACTGCTTGATTTTGGAATTGCGAAAATCGTTCCGCTGCAAGGAGATACATTTTTCCGTCTCACCCAGACCGGCGAAATGATGGGCAGCCTTCTATATATGAGTCCCGAGCAATGCCTGGAGCAAGATTGGGACCAGCGCGGCGATATTTACTCTCTGGGCTGCGTTCTTTATGAAGCTCTTACTGCCCGAGCCCCACTGATAGGGCGCACCGCGTTCGAGACAATGAACAAGCATTTGACAGAAATGCCGCCGCCACTATCTGTGGTTCGCCCCGATATTGAATTTCCGCGCGGAATTGAAGACGTCGTTATGAAAATGTTGGCAAAGGATCCGCAAGTGCGTTTTCAAACTGCCGAAGAGGTGCGCGCAAAACTAAGGTTGGTAGCTGAGGGCAAAGGGGCCTCGCTGGAAACTTCTGCCAATCGCAAATCCAAACTTTCGGGATTCAAAATCCGAGCGCTTTCAAAAAAACAAGATTCGAGCGCTGAAAGCGGCACTGCGATTGCTCTTGATTCCAATGAGCGGGGAGACATGCTGGCGGCTAAAATGAAAGACGGCTCGCGGCAGCGCATGATTGAAGTCGGCATTTTTTTGGTGCTAATGGTCATCTGGGCGATTCCATTGCTGTTTGCGTTTTCATCCACGCCCAATGCATTGATTGCCGCCTGCCTTTTCGGCCTTCTGTTGCCGGTACTGGCGGCCATATCCGCCATTGTTGTAGTGCGGCTTTCGCGAATCAGCGGAGTTAGCAAACTGACCCCACTTTTGGCTTTTAACTCAAAAAACATCAATACTCGCTTCCTGCCACGCATTGGAGAACCAGGTTCTTTGAACCTGGGCGTGGAGGCAAATTTTTTGACGAAGGGAATCTTTTTCGGAAAGGTCGCGCGCCAAACCGTCGAGACCTATCAACGTACTCAGACTATGCCTTTTTTGGTTCTGGGCAAAAAGACATTCGGTAAGACGCGACTATTGGCGTCGCTTGTAACCGGCGATCTGGAGGACGGCAGAAAACAGCTGCTCGTCCTCAGCCCTGACGGACAACTAGCCGATCTCGTTGTTCGCTGGATTGCCTCGCACCCGCAGGGAAAGGCAATTGCCAGGCGCGTTCTTTTCCTTGACCTGTCGGTTACACAGCCAAATGCGTTACCAACCAAGGAAGATGGTAACTCCGCGCTGAACTACATTTCAGAGCACATGCCTTCTTTTCTGGACGGCGATTTTGCCAATGGAAAAGAGGGTTCGATGCGCGAACAAGCCATTGGCTTAATCAAAGAGTGTACAAGTAAGCGCAAAGCCTTGATCGTAAAAGGTTCCGGCACGCACGAGTCGGCTCTATTTTTCAGAATGGTGCTCAACGAAATTCTTAAGGAATCGCGTCCCTCACTGCGTCTTTCCGATGCAGAAAACAATCCGGTCGTCTACATTGACGATGCTGAGACGTGCGACGTTTTTCACAAGTTGGCACACGCATTTGTGGCGCCGTCTGAAACTGGAGTTGAATTCATTGTGTCAACGAACAGACTCTCCAATCTTTCAGACGATGTGCATAACATGATGAATCGATTTGCAGGTCTGGCGATTTTTGCCGTGGATGAGCGCGATGCGCGCGGACTAGAACCAATTTACGAAGCACAATTGAGCAGGAAAAAAACGACCGGCAATTTAGTGAGTGTCGAGTCCGACCCAACGTTTGATGGTGAGGATGTACACTTCAAAATGCCTCCTGATGTGGTCGCAAAGTCGCTGGCAAATCAACCTCAGCGGAGTTTTTATTACCTGTCAAAAACCTTGAGCGGCAAACCAGTGCGCTTGTTAGCGCCTTTCTTCCCGGAGATTCGAGTAACAGAGGTAGAATGGTCGATTGTTGAGTCAATGCGAACCGGCTGGAAGTTCAACTTGTGAAAAAATCAAATTTACGGACGAAATCTCTTTTGCGAAATTTATTTCCGCCGACAGCAACGATTAAGTCTGCTGTTTCATTCAAACTTAGCGCGTCATTATTGACGGCTATATTTTTGGCATCTGCTTCAGGCGTTTTATTTCATTGTCCGGTACATGCACAGGGCGTGAATCAAGCAGACCGGCAGGCTGCTCGACAGGCGGCTCGACAAGCTGCTCTACAAGCGCGCCAATTCGCCGACTCTGAGCTGTTTGAGCAAATGGAGCGAGTCTCTCGCTGGATGGATCAGTATGCAACCTGGAATCAGAAATTTCCCGATCCGGGCGATGAAACGAATTGGGCGCGCACACAAATGAACGCACTTGTGCCGAACAATCCGTATGCCGGCGATAAATTGCAATTGATGGCGGGATTGGATGCGGAGCCTGAGTATGCCGATCCTACCAATTCACCAGGTTCGTACGATACGCCCCCTTCGATGCAAGGTGCTGCTTTGCAAGAATCAACTTCTGCGCAATCAGTTAATGAAAATGATGATTCAGGCTCGATTGACACAGACACGGCTGCAAATCTAAATCGCATTTGGCTTACTTATGATCCATCTCTTAATGAAAATATGGCTCAGGAATATCTCACCGACCCACCCGAAGATTGGACTGGGCAGCCTGGTTCTATCAATGTAGTGAGCAACAACCAAAATTTGATCGTTGTGTGGGGCGCAGGAGCAAACGGCAAGCCGATTAAGTTTCCCGGCTCAAACAAAACGCGCATGATCATCGGACGATATAAATTATTGTATGGGCAGTCTTCGTATTAGAAAGCCGATTCGTATTAGCCTTCACGTGAGCAAACTAATGATCGCAAGACGTACATGGTTAGCCACTATTTGCATGGTGACTGTTTTATTTGCCGTGCTGCCTCCTACTGTGTCTGCTATTCCCGCAAGAACTCGCGTGGTTGATTTTTCTGATCTCAATGAAGCATTCAGAGGTGCGAAATTTTGGAATGGCGCTGATGGTGCTATGACGGTGAGACTCTCTCCATCACGGACTTTGTGGCTCTTTGGCGATACGTGGGTGAAGAATTCTTCTTCAAGCGGCGAGCCGAGAACGATGATCAATAATTCGGTCGCAATAGAATCGTATATGTTCGACGAAAAACTCGAATGTGGATTGTTGGACCAGCAGTTTTCAAAATCGCCAGACATACTGCACATCGGAAACCTGCACTGGTCCTACTGGTTTGGTGAGCCAGAAAGTCCTAAAAGCGTATTTGCACCTAAGGAAGATGGAGTTTGGTACTGGCCTGGATGTGGTGCCGTATATGGTGACAAACTCTATTTGATCTTGAAGAAAATTCGCAAGAAAGATGATCCAAATCCTCTCTTTCAATTCGACTGGTTTGGAGAAGATCTAGTGATTGTGAATAACCCTATGGAGCCGCCAAGTCAGTGGTTTTATACAATCCACCCGCTGGGAAATTCCAGTCACGAAATTCAATATGGATTGGCCTGCACAACAGATGATAAATTTTTCTATTCTGCTTGTTATTTACAGGAAACACCTGCAGCATCAAAGAAAACAATTTTGGCGCGCATTTCATTGGGCAGGCTTTCGAACAAACAATTGACGAATTGGGAATACTGTTCCCAAGATTCCAGATCCACTGAAGGCGCTTGGAATGTGGATTCTCATAAGGCGACGGACATAATTCCGGATGGTGGACCAGAGATGAGTCTGTTCTTTGAGAAGGGATCGAATTGCTATATAGCCGTCTACCAGCCACCGTTTTCCCCAAAAGTAAATCTCCGTGCCGCTCGAAAAATCGAAGGACCATGGAGCGAACCACTCACAATTTTCAAAGTGCCGCAAATTAGGCTCGGGGACGGACAGCCCAACGCCCTGATCTACGCTGGAAAGGCACATGAGCATCTGACAGTTGGTTCTGGAATCGGCTTTACGTATTGTGCGAATCCAGGCGGGCTCGAGGCACATGCGAAACATCCGGACGTTTACTTTCCGACTGCGCGTTTTCAACCGACTACGCGCCAAACGCTGCCAAACCTGCTCCATGCCGCGTCTAAAAGAAAGCCTGAACAGTAGGCAATGTGCCAAAATCAAGCAAATGGTAGACTGGACAGATTGTTTGCTTATTTATTGGCGTATTTGAGGCTTTGTCATGAAGAAACTTTTGTTGGTTTCAGTTGCAGCATTGGTCTGCGGCCCGGGTAGTAATGCAGCTTTTGCTGAAGATTCTGCGAAGGTCTCGGGCGTTGAAAAAGTACCAACCAAAGAGATTGCAAAAGATTCGATTAAAGACGCATCTAAAGACGCATCTAAAGAAGCTTCGAAAGAAGTTTCAAAAGAAGTTTCAAAAGAAGCGTCGAAAGAAGTTTCAAAAGAAGCGTCGAAAGAAGTTTCAAATCAAGCTCTAAAGGGGGCGTCCACAACTCCCGCTTCTGCCAAAGACGCAAACGCCAAGCCTGGCATGATTATTGAAGAAGAGCCGCTGGCAAGTGTTGTGCCGGACAACGCGGCAATCGAAAAGAAGATTCCACTTCTGGATGAATTAATTGCGCGCGAACCTAAAGACGAAAAGCTTTATGCTGAGCGTGGAGAGTGCTATGCCAAGCTCGGGAAAGATGACAAAGCCGTCGAGGACTTTTCCAAGTCGATTTCTATGAATCCGAATTTTCAGGAAACCTACAGGCTTAGAGGGCTCTCGCTCGCGAAGCTAAATCGCGTGGCTGAAGCTGTTGCTGACTACACGCAGGCGATAAAACTGGGACCTGCTACGTATGAGCTTTACGTGCGCCGCGCTGCCGGGAAAGGTTTGCTGGGTGAGCATCAGGCGGCAATTGATGACGCCACCGAAGCGCTCAAGCTCAAGCCTAACAGCGTTGAAGGTTTGGTTGTTCTCGCCAATCATGAGGCTGCCCTGGGCAAGCTTAAGGACGCTCTGACCAACTTGAACAAAGTTTTGGAAATGGACATGAAGAAGGGTGATGCCTATTTGCTGCGCGGCTTCGTCAACAAGTCTCTGGGCAACATAAAAGCCAGCGAAGAAGACCTGAAGATGGCCGCTGATCTTGGAGTTAAAGTGCCGGATACGTCCACTAAGTAAGCAATACCTGTTTGATTCTGGACAGTTAGAACTCTAAGAAGCATAGTGGCGCAGAAGCCGCGTAAGCAATTCTGCGTTTTTGGAATTTGCTCACGTAGACCGCACGGCTCATCGCTTATAAGTTTAGCGAGGCAAATCGCCCCGCCCCCTCAAATAGACCGGCAGTCCGCAACCAGCGCGGGGCTGCCGCAATGCTCCCCTATCGCTTTCTCTGTTTACCACCCTAAACAACCACCCCCCACACGATAGTGCTTTTGAGCCTTACTCCAAAGTACCGATTCTAAAGGAAGACGCACATGACTGCCGAAACTTTTTCTCCGCCTCGTGTTGCCACCCCAGAACGATCTGGCGAGACTTCTGAAAAGCTCAAGACGGCGGATATTGCGCCGCTTCAAGCCGATGCAAACTTGGCTGATCCTGCGAATGTTCCGGCTGAAACGCCGAACACTGCCGGCGGATTTCTCCAGCACCTGGAAATTCATGGTGATAATTCCGCCGCGCAGAACGCGGAAAGTCGAATTGCCATTCCCACCGAAGGCGCTGACGCGCACGGGCAGAACCTAATTACGCAACTGCAAAGAAGCGCGCAAAGTGAAATCCTCGGCGCACCGTACGATCGGACGAAAGTGGCACAGGCAGTAACCGCGATGACTGATGTGGATTCGCAACGATATCAGAACGAACCGGACTTTCGAATGCAGATTCAGAAATATGTGGACAGTCTTGATGCACCAACTAAGAATTATGTGAACGCACTGCTGAATCAAGTCATGGACACCGGCAAGCCGCCACGGATAGGCACAGCAGAGACAGTCCTGGCCAATTCTATGAACCACGTCGATGCGCAAACGGCGATGCCGACTATCGAAAGGCTGCTAACACAAAATCCAGAATTGCGCCAACGACTCAATTCGACAGATGCTGCAAATTTGAGTCCGCAAGAGCGAGCACTAAAGGAAGCCATTAATGATTCAATGAACCGCGTGTTGTTCGAGGTTTATGGTGCGCGGGTCCAGAGTGGGCGCGATGCTTCACCAGCGGAAAGAGCCATGGCGGTCAAAAATCTCTGGGAATCTGGAAGCTTGCCTTTGGACGTGAAAGCTCAAGCTGGAATGAAAACAAACTCCTTCTATGAACAGGCTTCGCAAGCGAGCCAGCAAGAAATCCAGGGCTTGGTGCAATCAGGCAGAATTTCCGAACAAGAAAGAGCGTTGATTGAGAAGATTGCCACGCAAGATGGGCGGATGAGTATTGAAGACAGAGTTCGTGCGTTCATCGTTGGCGGTAACATCGATCTTGCCGATATTAGGCGGGACTTGAGACAGTTATCACCACTGGCTATGCAAGAAATGAGACGGGAATACTTCAAGCAATATGGAGTACCTGTTCAAACGGATTTCAACAGACGCCTCGATGTAAGTGCTCGCAACGAAAACGCCGAATTATTTGAATATGATCGAGCCGCAGCTACCCGCGAAGAGTGGCACGGACGGTGGAAAAGGTAGTGAGAACAATGAGTTTTGGGTCGCCTCAACTGTAGAAACGGCCGAAGTTTGCGAAAAGAGAGATGAAACGGGAGTGCCCATACCGGTGCTCTCGTTTTATTTTGGAGCAAAACTCTGTGGAATTGAACAGGGACAGGAAATGCTTGGTGGGCGTACATTTAAGGCTCCCCACATTAATTCGGAGCTTTACGCAGGAACACCAAAAACCAATACAGAGTCAGCAGATTAAGTGACTAATGTTAGACTGTGGCAGTGTTCCTGGTGGGTGTTACCGATAAATTTCCGGAGGTGTCGATGAAGGCACTCGCTCTTGTAGCTGCGCTCTCGCTAACTTTCACGCTCGCAGCCAACGCACAAGATTCGAAACAGTCACTCAAATCCAACGGCGGTACCAGGCAGGGCGCGGAAGCCGCTGCGAATATCGACGTGGGTGCGATTCAGAAGAAAATCGATCAGTATACTGAAGCGATTAAGAACGACCCGAAGAACGATAAGTACTATGGTGCGCGAGGACAGAATTACTCTCGTATTGGCAAGCATGAAAAAGCAATCGATGATTTAAGTAAAGCGATTGCATTGAACCCCGCGAGGCAAGCATATTTTGATGTGCGTGGTAATTGTTTCAATCGCCTTACTCGCTACAAGCAAGCTTCCGATGACTACGAACGAGCGATTGCCATTGGACCACCTAATTGGTCTTTGTACCAACGAAGAGCATCATGCGCCATTTTTCTTCACGATTATAAGTCTGCGGTAGATTATGGTCAAAGTGCCCTAAAGATGAGTCCAAATAACGTTGACACTTTAGCGTTGCTCGGGAGCTGCGAGCGTGAATTAGGGCAATTAGAAAGCTCTTTAGTACACTTAACTAAGGCAAATGAACTTAATCCCAACGATGCAAGCGTACTAAGGCTTCGTGCAGAGACCTTAATGTCCATGGGAAAGAAAGATCTTGCTCTCGCTGATCGTGATAAAGCGAAGAAACTCGGCTCAATCTCTGGTAAGTGAAAAGTATACTGAGAAAGGAATTTCGGGAATATTTTATTGGCTAGTGCGGAATTTGCAACATGGCTGATCCTATCGAAAATAAACCTAATAAGCCTCCCGAATCAGCCGAGAGCGCCACTAATTCGCCAGATAACGAATCTACTGCCTCTCTAAGTGTCTTTCGTTCTCCAATTGCACCAAAATCTGAAGGTGAACAACGAAATCGAACTGTAAACGCTGCCATTGTGAATAGCGAAATCGAGATCGACACGCCAATCCAGCGCCCGGTACTCAAGAATAACGACAAACTTGATGCAGGAGTAACTCCTTCTTCCATAGGTTCGGCTAAGTCTGATGTAGTGGCGAACACGCCGGTGAACAAGAATGTTCCAGTGACGTCAGCTGAAAAGCCAGTAGATGTGCCCAAAGGAATACAGCCGAGGGTTTTGGACACGCCCCAGGCAAACGGAAAACTTGTTCCGCAAGAGGCGGGTCCGTCAAAGGTAAC
>PNLN01000180.1 GCA_013823055.1 Cyanobacteria bacterium DS2.3.42 | reverse complement strand
CTCTTCAAGTGGCGAGATTTCTCTTTCTATCTTCGTATAGTAATCGAGCAGACTCTCCGTCAATCGAGCCGCATGAAACATCACATTGCACAGACGCGCAATAATGATTCTCTCCTGCAAAGGCATGTTCTGGTGGAAGATACGCCTTTCTTCCTGGATCGCGTCCATGCCTGAGCGACAGACGCGCTCCAACTCCTCAGCTTTGAAGCGATTTACCGAATCATCCTTCAGCAATTCTTTCAGTCGCGCCAGTTCGTCAGGAACCGCGTCGACATACTTTAGAAAAGTCTCGTAGTAACGCCTGGAGTCAGGCGGGTCTTTATAGAACTGAACCTGGACCATGAGCCCATTAGTTCCTCTCTCTCTCAAGGTAGAAAGGCGTTGCAAGCTGGAAATTACGGCCTGCGCTTTTTGTTGGCGATCGATTTGCATTTGCGCGTCATGAAGCAACCAACTCAAGCCACCAAGAAGGAGCAGTTCAAAGCCGAGCAAAAATGCAACGACAAGCAGACCCTTTTGTCTTAGTGTCAGCTTCCAATTCACGCTTTCAGTCCTCGCCGCCATGCCGGGCAGCTCGATCAATCGCTTTTCTTTGCATCCAATTATAGTGCTAAAATGGCTCCGGGTGTCACCAGAACCGGATGCTGACAATCTCTTGCTATGGCAAAAATTCTAGTAGTAGAAGACGACGACCACCAGGCTGACGTTATCGAAAAATGGCTCACGCACGAGCACCACAAGGTTGACGTGGTGACGACTTTTGCCGACGGAAAGGCGATGCTGGGAAGCTATACCTACGACGCTGTCGTCTTGGACTGGGGTTTGCCGGATGGCTGCGGTATTGACTTAATTGCGGAATTCCGCGCCGGCGGCGGCACAACGCCGATTCTTATGCTGACAGGCAGGACAGACACGTCTGATAAAGAGCAAGGATTGGACGGCGGCGCCGACGATTATTTGACCAAACCGTTTCAAATCAGAGAACTGTCTGCCAGATTACGAGCACTTATGCGCCGACCGGCACAGATGGTAAGCGAAGTATTTCGGAGCGGGGACTTGGAACTCGATGTTCTCAAGCACGAATTATGGAAAAACGGCGAGCAAGTAAAACTGTTTCCACAGGAGTTCTCGCTTTTGGAAGTACTCATGCGCAAGCCAGGCGTGGTCCACACCACAGAAAGTTTGATCAACAACGTCTGGAAGTCGGAAGCCGGAGCATCAGGGGAAACAGTGAGAACGTCGGTTTTGCGATTACGCAGAAAGATCGATAGCGCGGGAGAACCTTCCCATATCGAAAACGTTCACGGCGTCGGTTACAAGTTTCGGCAAGGCTAATGTAGGGGCGACGCCATGCGTCGCCCGGGCGATGCATGGCATCGCCCCTACAGAGTCAATTACATCGGCTCGAACATTTGTTCCAGTTCGCTCGGGTGTTCGTCATAGATGCTCAAAATCGCATCAGGAATGTTTTCCAGAATAGTTCCCGCAGTAACTGATGCCTCGCCTAATGCGTGGGCAGCGATGTCACCAGCTCTGCCGTGCAGATATACGCCCGCTACAGCCGCATCAAACGGTTCCACACCCTGGGCAAGCAAACCGCCGATGATACCTGAGAGAACATCACCGACTCCGGCTGTGGACATACCGGAATTGCCGGTAGGATTGACAAAAACATTGCCGTCGGGATCAGCAATCACAGTGTGTGCACCTTTGAGAACAACGATACAACCAAACTCTGCTGCTGCTTTTGTAGCAGATGCAATGCGATCTTTCTGAATATCGGAAGTCGATTCATCCAGCAAACGAGCTAGCTCTTTCGGATGCGGCGTAATGACAATGTGTTTTGCATCTTCAGGAAAAACTTTAGTGTTCTCGGCTATGCAATTGAGTCCGTCAGCGTCGATCAAGCAGGGCACTTCAGTAGAGCGATCCATGACTTTAGACATGAATTTTTGGACGAAAGAAACAGTTTCCTCATTTGTCGAGAGCCCCGGTCCAAGCACAACGGCTGTGGCTTTATCGAGATCCTTTTCCAATTCCCAAAACGCTTTTGGCGCTATGGTCGTTTCATCAGTTTCTGCAATCGGCCGATAAATAATTTCCTTAGGCGGAAGATGAGGCACCAATGATGATGGCGTGGCTAAAACGCAAAGTCCGGTTCCTACTTTAAGCGAGCTTTCACAAGCCAGCATGGTGGCGCCAGACATGCCCAAACTGCCTGCAATTGTAAGCAAGTAGCCGAAAGAACCCTTGTGCGAGTTAGCGGGACGATGCGGAAGAAGGTCTCTTACGAGTTCCACCGATGTGAGGTGAACGATCGGTTTTTCCAGAGCCGCTTCCGGCAAGCCGATATCAATAACCCGCAGTTCGCCTGCATACTCTGCGCCTGGGTAGTTGATCAAGCCAGGTTTGACGTTTCCAAAAGTGATGGTGGCATGTGCTTGAACCGCCGCACCCATGACTTGACCGGAATCCGAGTGAATGCCGGACGGCAGATCAACAGCTATGACAGTAGCGTCGCTGCCATTGATCATTTCAATGGCGTGCAAAAAGACCGCATCTACATCGCGATCGATGCCTGTGCCCAATAGCGCATCTACGATTACTGTGACGCTTGATGAGAGTTGTTTGCCGTCAGCAGTATCGAAGAAATTGGACGAAAGGTCGGAGGAAAATGAACGAACCTCCACGCCGAGTTTCTTCAATATGTCGCGGTTGGTGCTGCTCTCCACCGTGGTCATTGCCTGATCGGCCTGAGCGCCCTTCCCTTTGGTGTTTCCCACAACCCAAACATGAACAGGAACACCCCAGAGGTGCAAGTAACGCGCTACGACAAATCCGTCTCCGCCGTTATTTCCGCGCCCGCAAAAGATTGCTACAGAGCCTTTTTGTGATCCGCTCTGTGCTTCATTGCGTTCTTCCCAAACTTCAAATGCTGCTTCAGCTGCGCCGCGCCCAGCCACTTCCATGAGCACCTGACCCCAGTTGGGATCGCATTTTGCTATCCAATCGGATTCGAGTCTGCGAATTTGCGCCGTGGTGGGGATTCTAAAAATGTCTTTGGCTGGCATAACTTTTTTGCTCTCGGGTGCCATGAATGATTGCTTCGTCTTCGTCTTCGTCTTCGCCTTGGTCGCGCTCTCGCTTACCATTTCAATGCACCTCTTGTGGAATTAATCGAGCGTCAGTAGTGGGTCCCGTAATAACGGCGCAGCGGACCTTGTGTCCCGGCGCTTTTTCTTCTAATGCCGGAACCGCCTCGCGGCTTTTCGGCTCGACCAAAAGACATCGGTCGGCAAAGCGACAGCCGTTAGGCAAGTCAATCAGGCTGGGCGGTTGGCCCTGAATAGGTGTCAGGCGTTTGTTGCCGGGTCTGGGCAATGAATTCATCAAACCAATCGTGTAGGGATGAAGTGGATTTCTGAAAAGCTCGTTGACTTCCGCCATTTCAACGACCGATCCGGCATACATGACCGCGACGTGATCGCACATTTCTGCCACCACACCGAGGTCGTGAGTGATCAATAGAATGGACATGTCGTGCTCGCGCTGAATGGTGCGCAAAAGCTCAAGAATTTGAGCCTGCACAGTCACATCGAGTGCAGTAGTAGGTTCGTCTGCAATTAAAAGCTTCGGATTGCAGGACAGTGCCATGGCAATCATGACGCGCTGGCGCATGCCGCCTGAAAATTGGTGGGGGTAATCATCAATTCGCGATGCCGCTTGCGGAATGCGAACTTGATCGAGAACCTCAATGGCTCTTTGTCTTGCTTCCTTTTTGCCGACTTTCTGGTGTAGTTCGATCGCTTCCATTATCTGATCGCCGATCGTGTAAACAGGATTGAGCGATGTCATCGGATCTTGTGGGATTAGAGCTATCTGATTGCCTCTCACGGAGCGCATCTGAGCCTCAGACAAGGTCAAGAGGTCGCGCCCTTCAAAAAGGATTTTGCCGGCGGTTATGCGCCCGGGTGGCGGTACCAATCTAAGGACAGAAAGAGATGTGATCGATTTTCCGCAGCCGGATTCGCCGACGATGCCAAGAACCGAGCCTTTTTGCAGCGAAAAACCCAAATCATCGACCGCCACCGCCAGCCCATTTTCAGTAGGAAAGACGGTCTTCAGACCCTGGATCTCAAGGAGAGGGCTTTTTACCGTGGTATCGTAAGCGTTATTCATAAACTAAGTTTGGGCAATCTCAAATAGAGTGTGGCGCACAAACGCCGCCTGTTACGGCTTGAATGCCTCACTGGCGGCAATGATCGCAGAATTGAATGCACCGGTCAAATAATCAAACAAGAAGTAAGTACTTTGAATTAGGTGCTGTCGCCCTTCGTTCGCAGATGATTTAATAGGAGCAGAGGAAGTGCCGATGATCGAAGATAACCGCACAACAGATATTTCTGTTCTGCAGCTGCTTACGAAGTTGGTCAAGGAAACCGACCGTTTAGTGCGCCTGGCAGACGATATAGATACACATGCAGCCACTCCGCAGGCGAAAGCAGCTTTTCAGCTGATTGGCACTGAGGTGGAAAGCATACTGGCGCAGATGCACACTTCACTCGACCCCCTTTATCGACTCTATGACCTGGACCCTGGCATGATGTCGCTGGAACAAAACAGGCGCAATTCAGTGATTCGCGAATTCGGACCGACAGAGGTCTCGAATGCAGACACTTACGACGAGCAAGCGCTGTGGAACGACGTCAAAGCCAAGGGCGGCAACGGCACCCCGTAGTGGCGCATTGCATGCGCCTGTCTATTTGTAATTGCGAACTTTATGCGCTCATTCACTGCAAAACTGTAGTTAGAGAGGCTTCTCTGAGCCGATTTTTGCAGAAGTCGCTTTAGGCACTACACCAGCGATGCTGACACCTTGCTTCTCGACATAAGTGTATTTGCCATTGGCAAAAGCCTGTACTGTCCGTCGCATGGGAATAAGAAACGGCTTGAAGTGGTGCCCACGCATCTCTGTATAAACCTTGTCGTACTTCCAGCCATCGGAAAGAATTCTGTGAATGCCGACCATCATGCCGGTTCGGTCCGCGCCTTGCATGCAGTGAACATAGACAGGTTGTTTGGCTGGGTCTCGCATAATGTCGAGAACGCTCGACACTTTCGATAGATTCGGGTCTGCATAACCCATAGGAATGTTGTAATAATCGAGACCAATCGCTTTTGCGGCTTGCTCTTCTTTCTTGGAAGCTCCGCCACTGCCTCTCAAATTGACTATTGTTTTCACGCCCGCTTCTTTTAGCTCTTTCAATGCTTGCGCCGACGGGGCTCCACCACGCATCAGGCTGGGTGAAACTTGCTCGAAATTCATCACATGAACTTTAGGCGCACCGTTGACGACGGGCGCATTTTGAACAACAGATGCGGACTGAGCGGCAGGTGTTGTCTGAACTTGAGGGACCGATGCAATATCACCAGCTTGCACCATATGTGGTGCGAAAACTGAAAACGCAACCGCCAGAGCGACACAATTACGTTTTAGCAAAGAACTGGCAGGGGTGACTCGCATGCATTGCACCAGTTAACAGCACAAAAATAATATCACGGCAGGTACTTTACATGTGTAAAGTTTCAAACCCGTCCCAGGATTCCGAGAGACAATTAAAATGGGCTAATTTTTAAATTCGGTCAGCTATACTCTTTAAGCACCTGACGCCAAAACGCCCCATAAGTTCCCCAAATCAGTGTCATCGAAGTTTTCTATCTCCGAACTCAAAAAGAAGGCAAATCGCTTTGTGCTCTTTTTGCGAGTCCTTTGGAAAGAGTTTCATGGTTTTTTCTATCTATTGGTCATCACTTTTGCGATCTCCAATACCCTCTTATTCCTTTACTATCCGAAAGAAGACCTTCCACATCAACACACCATGTCCTGGATTCAGTCTGCGTACTGCACCTGGCTGATGATGTTCTTCGAAACGCCGCTCCAATACCAAGATGACTGGCGAATCGCGCCCCTGTTTTTCTTTCTGCCTCTGCTCGGTCTGTTAGTCATCGCCGAAGGCGTCGTGCACCTGGGCAACATCCTTATTCAAAGAAAACGATACTCAACGGAGTGGCAAAAAATGCTCGCTGCTAATTTCGAAAATCATGTCATCGTCTGCGGGTTAGGCAACGTCGGAGTGCGCGCCGTCCAGCACCTGAGGCAGTTTGAACAGCCAATCGTGGTGATTGAAGCCAACAAAGACTCTCGCTTTGCCCACGAGGTTGCCGGCTTCGATATACCGGTTTTGTTTGGCGATGCGCGCGACACCAGACTCTTGGAAAACGCCAATGTGACGAAAGCAAAAGCGGTACTTTGTGTCACCAATGACGATATGGTCAATTTAGAAACGGCGCTAAATGCGCGAGAATACAACTCGGAAATCAAAGTAATCATCCGCATGTTCGATCAAAAGCTGGCAAAGAAAGTGCAGAAGAGTCTGGGCATCCACGCTGCATACAGCTCCTCGGCACGCTCCGGCAGACTGTTTGCTCAAGCGGCAATCAGTGAAAACATTATCGATTCTTTCGAGTTTGGTGGCACCACTATCAATGCCTACCAACTCACAGTCGAGGCAAACAGCCCTCTTGTTGGAGAAACAATAGACGACGTTCGCTACAAAAACGAAGTCACCGTGTTGCTGCACGAAAAAGCCGCCGGCGAGTTGGATTGGAATCCTTCGCCATCAAAGGTCCTTGCTGTTGGTGACAAACTTTTGATCATGACCGACAGAGATGGAATCCATAGATTGCAGAGCACAAAGAAAAAACTGGCGCACAAGAAAGACACCCAGTGAGTGAACTTGCTGGTCGCGGCTTTTGGAATTGGCTTTCTTAATCGGCTATTGAACTCGTCAATCGAGTTAGGCTAGTGAATTCGGCACGCCTAAGAGAAATAGCGAATCAAGCAGATGCGTATCAATGCCGGAACGCTAATATACGGAATCGACAGTAGGCGAACTTCACTATTACTAAGTCGGAATTCTAGTGAATGCATTGGCACAGTTTGCGGTTTCGCAAATGAGTGATAACCAAAATCAGGTTGCCTGTTGTGATAAATGGAAGTTCGTACTTTTCGCCGAACATGGGACCGGCTACCAAAAGTGCGCCAGCCACCAGGCTGAGCCCGAATATGGTGGCAATTAAAACTTGTTTCTTGCGATGTTGCATGTAGCCGGGGCCGATAGCAAAAATCGCAAATGCGAAAACGAAAAGTGCAATCACACGGTGTGCCACTTCTCCTTCCAAAAACTGCAGTCCCATAAAGGGCAGCAAAGCAATCAGAAACGGCATGGCCATGCAATGAATCAGACAAAGCGTGGAAGCAGCGATGCCCAGATTATCCAGCAAAAGAGTAGTCTGAACTTTCTTGTGATGCTCTTGATGCGCCATGCTTTCTTGCGCGCTGACGACAATCTCGTCGCCGACAACTGTAGAGAAAACATTAGTACTGCCCGGAGGTGATTTGCGCTCGCCGTGGCTATGGCTATGACCGTGTTTGTGCTTATGCCCCGGCTTTGAATCGCCGCAGCATCCAGACGAGGACTTCTTAGTCTCGACAGGCGAATCAACATGCAGCGGATTTACACCTGCATGAGCTGCCTCGCCATTGCCAGCGGATGAAACATCGCTCCTACTCTGCGAACCGCCACCACAGCAGTCGCCGCTGCCGTGAACATCCACAAGCAGCTCTTTGGGTTCTGCACCCGATTTTTCGCGCTGTACCGGTTCGGTAATTTCTGGTTTTCCTTTGCTCAAATTTCTCGAAACGACCTGGCATGACTGCATTTTGCCAGATTGAAAACGAATTTCATTTGTATTTCTATCATATCATCAGGTTTTTAGACCTGCCAGGACGCCCCACAAAGGAGCCGAAACGGCAACAGGAACCGGGTTCCCTGGAATGGGCTGCCGAGATTTGTGGGTTTTCGTTCGTTAAGGATGTTATCGATTCGAACGTCAAAACTGGAAGGTATTAGACGATTCACACGCAGCTTCTTGGGCGTGTTGTAGCCCGAGCTTATGCCCAGAAGTGTGATTCTGGGCGTGCGATTAGGCTGAGGACCGAATATCTCAGGAGCAAGTCGATTCGGCAGTCCTGAAAGAGTCTGCACATCGGCAAGCACCCACCAGCCGGACTTGGACCTGTATCCGTATGCTGCAGTCAGGGAATAGCGCCTGTCGTGGTCGGGGTACTTTTCGCGCGGACCCTCAATAGGCTCGTATATGCCGCCGGTTACTCCTCCGCTGCCACGTAAATAGGCAACCTGCACCGTGCTGGAAACAAAGCCATTGAAGCCGTAGCCGTCACGCGCCGGTTTCAACTCGAGCCGCGATTCCACACCATATGACTCTTGTGCAGACAGCTGTAGACGATTGTACAGAGGCGTATTTTGAATCACTCCGGAATCGCCAAAATTGTTCAATTTCTTGTAGTACAGATTGGTACGTGTGACCAGGCGCGGTCCAAATTGATTTTCCAAACTGACATCAACTAGATTGCCGCGAGTAGCACGCAGCGGTCTAATTGTGCCTGGATAAATCCCATTTGTTTGTCCCTCAGAAATCAGTGGTGCAGTGACAAAAACATCAACCGGAGGTGGCGTGAAAATATTAGAGAATGATCCGCGCAGCACCGCATTTGGTGTGAGCACAAAGGAAGCACCAAACCGACCGCTGGCTTGCGCGTCAGTAACCGTTTGGCGCTTGAACGGTGTGATATCAAAAGGTTCGACTCCCGGTACCGTTAGCATGGTTTGTGCAACTTTCATCGTGTTGCCGAAAACGCCAGAGTAAACATCGGCACGAACACCGGCATTGACAGTCAGTCGCTTAAGAAACCCCTCTTTCGGCTTCCATGAATCCTGAAACCAGCCACTTTGTAGATAGCGAAAACCGTTGTACTTTGTGACACCGCCGGTAATATTGGGGCCGCCTACTTCGAACGTGAACGGGTTGATTACGGCGCCATATGGAAGTGCTCCTTGCGAATCAGCACTGGCAACCAGATTGGCGTTTCTATAAATAGCGCCATACGAGGTAGTCACAGGGCGTATTTCGGAATAAAAACCAGTTTCTAAGTGATGCGTTTTGACTTGCTTCTTCAAATTTCCTTGCGCTGAAAATACGTAGTTGAATCGTTTTGCAGTCGGCTGAACGCTGTTGATTTGCGGCTCTTCACCATTGACGACTGGAAACGGATCGAAAACAAGACCGCGGCTGGCAAATGTCTCGCGATAGAAAGCATTGGTCAAAGCAATATTGGCTTCATCATAAAAACGCCCGCCCGTGCGACGGAAGGCTGCAATAATGAAGTTTTGCATGTCGGTTTGTTTCTGCTTCACGCCCAGGGATGCAGAAACTTGCGGCAATGGAACACGCATAAAGCTTTGATTGAGTCCGGCGGTCAGACGAAACGTATCT
>PNLN01000004.1 GCA_013823055.1 Cyanobacteria bacterium DS2.3.42 | reverse complement strand
GATTTCATCACTAACGTTTTCCAGTATCGGCTCCTTCGAAATCAATCCTGCTTTCCAAAGAGCATGAGCCATCGTGCCAGCGACCGGCGCTATCTTCACCGTCTTCGATCGCTTTTCCATTCGGTTAACTGTAAATCCAACTTCTCTTTCCAGTCCGTGACGAATTGCGGCTCTTGTATAGGGCAACGAGCGGTACATTGCGACTAAAAAGTTGTCTCCCCATCGTTTAATTTCTCGGTCGACGAGATCATTCAAAGACGAATCGAAACGGGCGAGAAAGTGCTTCAAAGACTTCACTTCGTCTGCTGTTAGTTTGGCAGAAGCTTCTATAAATAGTCCTCGTTCCTGCTCGTTACGCTCAATTCTATAGGAGCTTCCAACCAGAACCACTTTGCGACCAAGACCATTCAGAGTCTGCAATAGATCGTCATACTGCTGTACGTCGATCATTCCGTCCCACACCACCAAAGTGCAGCTTGCATCCCTATCTTCCACAAACTTGCAAAACGTGGCTATGTCAAAAGACGCCGGTCTTTTCGATTTGCGTTCGATGAACAAAACAGGAAAAATACCCTGCTTTCGAATGTTGAATGCCAATTGGCCGAGTGAGACCGTTTTCCCGGTGCCGGCCTGTCCATGCAAAATAATCGGCCGCTCCGATGCGGATTTTCCACGCAATTGGGATTCCACTTCCGAGTGGAGGTGTTGCTCAAATGGCCTAACAAATGCAAATCCTCTTGAATAACCGGACCAAATCGGCACGGAACTAGACTCCGACAAAAACATTCGAAATTCTCTATACAACGCCTCTTCGGACAATGCTGAGGGCTCAAGCATAGTTGAATCATCGAGAATAGTTGCTGAGCGCAATACCTGATTCCGAACCTCTTTGGGCAGAAGAATGACGCTTTTTTCGAGCCGTATGCTGCCGGCGTGTTCATGATCGTCCGGACGTTCTCCTAATGCAAGGAATCCAGCTTCATCACCTCTTGTGAGACAACTAGCAAGCGACTCTTGATGCAACACAACTTTCCCAGTGTTACGAAGTAATTCGATATACGAATCACGAACTAACTCCTCAGAAACACTGAAAATATGCGTCTGTCCTTCTCCAAGTTCATCCAAGATAGGCAACAAGTCATCCAGATTTAGCCAATCGTCGTTTCCACGATAGCCCTCGATCACCAAAGCACCCATTGGCGAAACCAGCTCGGGCAATCTTCGAGCCAAACTCACAGCAATTTGTTTTCGTTTCAACCAATCGAACTTATGCAGTGGCGCTTGGTCACTACGCTCTGGACCACTTACTGAACCAAACAAAAAATGACAATGAAGACGATGACGATTTCTAGGATCTAGAGGCTTATATTTGTCATCAAACAACATTTGCACTTCGCGCCACTCTGATTTAAATCCGCGAACCCAAACATCTTCAATTGCCGACGAAAACACCCCATTCCATGCATAACCAGACACGATTTGTAGCCAGTCTGGCACAGCTATGCGTTCAGCTCGCTGCTGCATCCAGGCAAACGCAGCACTCGGATCTTTCGATGCAGCCGAATTCAGTATTACGTCATAGCTCTGAGCATTCGGTACACTGCTTGTCTCCGCGTACTTTTTGGCGACTGCCGAAAGAAATGGGTCTGACTTCGACTGGAGACTTAAGTAGCCTTGACCGAGTAAGAGAAAGGCTGGACCTCTTACTAGCCGTTGATACAGCTCTCGATCTTCGCTAACGCTTGTCGATAATTGCATAGTGATGCTCGCGCGGCGACCTATGAATTGCATGATCGCATAGTCGCACGATCATGCAATTTGCTCAGACTATCGAGTATATAGATCACACAGGTGCCCTGCAATGAGCTGCCAGGAGGAAATTCCCACTTTACAACCGACGGGATTCACCACGCACCTTGACCACAAGCTCCTAGCCTTGTCTGAATTGCGTCACAGTTACTTTTGCCACTCAACATATCTCCTCGAGGATTTATTATTTTCTGGATTGAATACTGAAAGTAAGCGCCACCCATCTGTGGACTACACCAGTATGCCAGCTTGCCCCCCAGAAGAATTAAGTGAACTAAAGGGAAATCAGGGACCAGTTCGCGCACCACTTACAATATTGCCTCATTAATGGAATCGTTAATTCCACTTTCACTCGGTTGCGAAATTCGAACGACCGGCATATCTCCTCGAACGTCTATTATTTGCCTCTCTCCAATCCCATGGCGCCACTGCATTTGGTGATTTCCAAAGTCCGTTTGTGTGCTCTCGTGCACTTGTCTCCAACGAGCGAAGGTATGCATCCGTCGGTGCGTACCGCCTGAACCACCATGCTGCGCCACGTTTAACCATAGAGCGATTGATCGATTTCCTACCGACAAAGATTTCGCCAATCACTCGACCATATCGATCATTGCCGTGAGTTTCTACGCGGATCATTTTCTTGCGAGTCAATTTGCGCAGAAACTCGCGTGATTCGATTCCATAAGGTTGAGCGATTTCTGGCGCGTCAATTCCGCTGAGACGAATGGTGCGGCCGTCGTCGAGTTTCAACGTGTCGCCGTCGTGAACGGAAACAACGAGCGCGAAGCTGAGAATGAGCGTCTTCATCAAATCTACTCCTCATATACAATGAGTGTAGATACGTATTGACACTATGTCAACACTTTATTTTATTGATTCAGCGACTATCAAAACCTGCTTGAATCCTGCAAAACAAGTTAACCAATTCCATTTGCGGGACGTGATTGCAGTGCGTTCTTGAAAGCGCTGGACTTCCCACAACAATCGCCAAAACTTGCGCGCGTGAGATCGCGACGTTAAGTCGGTTTTTACTGAAGATGAATTCCAAGCCACGTGAAGAAGAATCGCCGGTGCTTGAGCACATCGAGACGATTACTACAGGTGCTTCCTGTCCTTGAAATTTGTCGACAGAACCAGCACGGCAGCCAGGAATTGCTCCGCGCAGTCTTCGCACTTGCATGTTGTACGGTGCGACCAGAAGTATGTCGTTGAGTTCGATTTTCCTCGACTTCTGTCTATCAATGAATTGACAGTTCAACAAGTTTTTCACAATATCGACAATAGCCGCGGACTCTTCTTCGCTATCTTGATTGTTTCCCTCATGCATGACCGGCACGAAAATTAGTCCAGAACTTCTCAAAATTAAAGATGTTTCGCCATCAGGTAATTTAAGTGTGCGCTCTGTAGTATGCGCCTCGGGATGCAGCCGATCCTCGTACACAGCGCCAGATATAAAGCTGCAAACGTCAGGATGCATTCGCCAAGTCTTTCCAAGAAAAATTCCGAAGTCGTCAGGAACAACTTGCTGATCCTGAAGTAAATACTCAAGGAGAGACTTTCCGCTCTCGCCAGGATGGCTACCTTGAATTGGTTGAGACAATTGCATTTGGTCGCCGATGAGTACGAGATTTTTCGCGCTCGGCGCCATGCCGACTAAATTCGCGATGGATACCTGTCCTGCTTCATCAACAAAGAGATAGTCCACCAGGTCTTCTGCGTCGAGGTTGCTGAATGCCCATGCGGTTCCACCGACTAAATTGAACCCATTTGCATTTGCGTCGTTCTTGAAGAAATCGCCGGGTTTTCTCGCAACTATCGCAGAACTCTGCACATGATAGTCATCGACATTACTCTGCAGTTTGAATCCCAAGATGCTCAATTGTTCTTTCGCCGCTTCTGCTGCAACCTTATCCATCAAGTGTGCAATCGCCTTGTGGCTGTTTGAAGTTACGCCAACTTTCTTTCCATCACGAATAAGAGCGCAAATAGCCCTGGACGCAGTGTAAGTTTTTCCGGCGCCGGGTGGTCCTTGAATGCAGAGGGTGGAGTTTTGAAGGTTTTGAATAACTCGAGTTGTTCCATCAGTCAAATTCTCACCAGCCTGAATCAACGCGCCAGATGAGCCGTTTACTCTGGGAGATGATCGTAATAGAAAGTCATTCAATGCGGAAGGAAGCGGTTCGCCTTGGCTGTATTTCTGTGCGGTTCTGAGAATTGATTGCGCAATTACTTTTGCATCCACAAACTCGTCTTTTATCAAACTCAATCTATCCGGCGGTGCTTGCATCTTGTTGCCACGCTTGAGCCTTATTATTCCGCGGTCAGTGTCAATCTCCGCCACCGTTATTTTCTGCTCGAGATCATCTGCGAAGAAGCAACTATTGCCGGCGTCAATTTTCGTGTCTTGGTTCGCATCAAATTGATACTCGTACAGAATAGATCTGGCGTCTGGAATTGGAGGCGTGGAAGTTCGCTCCAGCCCTGCCAAACATCCCGCGTCCTCAAACCGCTCATCATCAGTCATATCCGCTCTATCAAACTTGGCCCAGAAGACAGGTTTTGCCTCCCTCCAATGAAACTCCAAAACATGAGCGAGCAATGAGCGAAGTCGCATGTCTTCTGTTCTTTCCTTCGGATCTTGCGACACGCCTTCCAGCAAAGTCGCCGCTAACGCAGCGGCATCCGATCTTGCTTGCACGTTTGGTGAATCTGGATCCACCAGTTTTAGCTGTTTCACCCGCGGCGGAATGTTTTCACCCGCCTGCAAACGCCTCAGCCATTCGGCGAGCATATATGTCGAATCGCAATCTTCCTTGTTGTACGCCCTGATCTCTCCGAGAATTTTTGACGTCTGCCAGTGCGTGCCATCTTGTTCGTCAAGCCAGCGCTGATAGAAAACCACCGAATCCATCGCGGTCGCAACATCACCTGCGCGTTTTTCCATGTACAGGTGCTCGATGTTCTTAATCGAATACTTCGGCTCGCCAACCTTTATTGCCTGGCGCACCACGCTGTAGAGATCAACAAAGACTTCATTGCGAAGCAAATCATCGACCTCGCTTTCCCTGGTGCCGTACTTGCCCATAAGTCGCCGAAGCGCAGTCTTTTCGTAGGCGGCGTAGTGGTAGATGTGCATGTGCGCGTCCTGCTTCCAGCGGTCGTGCGCCCAGGTCACGAACGCCTCGAAAGCCGCTTTCTCCTCATTCGCATCATGCGCCCACCAGTCTTTAAACGCGAGCTCGCCGGCTTCAATAATGGTGGCACCGAAGAGATATTCCAGCCCGCCTTCCGCAAGCGGAAATCCTTCCATGTCGAAGTAGACATCCAGCGGAGATGGTGGCGGCAGCAGCGTCAAGCCGAAGCCGGCAAGCTGTGGATTGATGACTTCAAACTTCGGTTGCGACAGTCCCTTCGACTCGATCTGCAGTCGCGCCTGCTGCTTCAATGTGGCGAAAGTCTCCTGCTTCATTTTCGGAATAGAAGTCAAAGATGACGTCGCCAGGTCGGTCATGGTCGCGATGCCGGCGTCGTGCAGCTTCTTGAACTGAACCGTGCGAATATTCGCCACGCGGCAGAGGTGGTCCTGGGTCTCCATGAGATTTTTCGCGTGCGTGGACCATCTTCCAAATTCTTCTAAACCGGTAAATTCGGGAGGACGAGCAGCGTCGAAATTCGCTTGCTGCTCGACGAACGCTTTGCGCATTTGCCGGTAGTAATAGATGTAATCATCCGTGCGAAACGAACGCACGCGCTTGTCGCCGAGGACGATGTGGACGCGCTTCGGGGTGACGCCCTGAATGAGGGCGAGCAGGTCCGCGTAGCAGGAAAGCTGGATGAGGGCGGGCGGCTTTTCTTTGAGGGCGAGCTTGGTGTCCCAGGGCTCGTAGTGGTAGTCGCCGAGGGTGGAGGCGCCGGGGACGCGCTCGAGGAAGTCGGCGTAGCC
The DNA here is from genome assembly GCA_013823055.1 of Cyanobacteria bacterium DS2.3.42. Classification (GTDB taxonomy): domain Bacteria; phylum Cyanobacteriota; class Vampirovibrionia; order Obscuribacterales; family Obscuribacteraceae; genus QKMZ01. The sequence continues at coordinate 3,668 of PNLN01000004.1, read as the reverse complement.
GAGGAAGGAATAAGTGTCGCTGGGGTTGGCGGAGGAGCCTCTGGCTTCCCCTGAGACTTCCTCACGGAGTGCGCCCTGGTAGATGATATCCGCGCCGGAATGCATGGCGGCGATAGTGGCGGCGAATCTGTCTTCCGCGGCAGAGATATCCGTGATTTCGCGTCCGTCGGCGCGGAGCTGAGCGAGGAACTCTGCCTCATGCGCGATGCCTCGGGCTTGGAGGATTTTGTCTGTTTCGCTCTCGGGGTCTCTTTCGGCAATCCCAGGGCGCTCGAGGTCAAATCGATCCATCCACGTGATGAACTCCGACTCCATGAATTTGATCAGGTCGGAGGGGGAAAAGATCAGTTTGCCGGCAGAGCGCTGCATAACAAAGATCTACCCAGATTCTCCTAGAACTGGAGTTACAGGCGCAACGAACAAAGAAAGCTCTATTCTTAAGCCGGCACAGCATTAGCGGGTTGCACAGGGCGATAGGCCTCGCCGGCGAATGGCTCAAATCCAGCAGGCCAATTTGCAGTAAGAGTACACAACAATTTTAGTTGAACTGGAGCCGGAGAAGGATTGACCTTTTCGACGGTGAGTCTAACTTCATTGCTCTGATTCAGTAAGGTATGAAAGTCTTGATTTAGATATCGAGGACAATAGCCCAACTTTGCTCCATGTCCCTGAACTTGAATTGCAAGCGCATCGTGCTCATTTTTAGGTTCCGGAACTAAGGTTAAAAGCTCTCCAGGACTCAGAGATTCGATCACCTTCTGATTCTCTTCCTCAATGTATCGAACACCATGTGCAAAGAAGTGCACAACATATTTGCCGTCTTCTGTGCGCTCAGGCAGCGGAAAAACCTCGACTTCGTCCGTGGCCCTCATACCTCCGCTTCGCGCAAGGACTGCCATAGGATCAACACACTCAGATTGAAGATTTAGGTATTGCACAAACGAGGCATAATCCGGTCGGGATTGAGGTAGCACTCGGTTACTGAACACGGGAAAAAGTTCCGGAGACTCATAGGTCTCACCAAGCTCCGGAAAAGACTGCAATCCCGTGAATCCGCAGAACTCTTCAGCTTCTAAAACACCCTTCGTATAGCAGAACTCATAGCCAATCTTAGAGGCGTCCAGCTTCCCGATGGGAAACCAGCGCCTACTTTTCGAATCTTGCCAGGCTACGAACAGGGTTGTCATTCGAACACACTCCTTAGCGCCAAAAGGCGCTGCTGATTAAATTCAAGCATTTTTTGAGCGAACCTGGAAGCAGTTTGTGACATAAACTCTTCTGGAATGCGAGAAAGTATAGCTCGAACTTCCGCATCAGACACATTACCAAGCTGTTTCAGCCAATAGGCTGCCGCAGTTTCAATGGACTTCGCCGCGGAGGAGAAGGCATCAAATGTGGACATAGGGTGATTGTCAGTTGCCGCCGCATAGAAAGCCGACCGCGAGCGAAATGCATATCCTGAAACGCTAAAGTTGGCATCATTTGATTCAATTCTCAGCAAACGACGGTCATCGGATTCATTACGTCCCAAGCTTGATGCGTGGTCAAAAGTGGGCGCAAGGTATCGATCGAACTGGGTTGCTTCACCCGCGGAGCGCCGCAACAGAATTCCCCAATTTTCATCATGCCGGTCGCCGTTTCCTATCCACGCATCAAACAAGAGATATCCAACGAACACATCTGCCGCAGAAACCATTTCTGCAGTCGTCCGCCACTCCGCTGGTGGAAGAATGTTCTTGCTGCTCAGCGTATCGAGTACCCGTCCCAATACGTGCTCAGGAGTGCGGTACTGTGTTCTATTTGCTTTCTTGGGATAACCGGGATCTGTCTCAACCATAAACTCGTTCCCAGGCACCAGCTCTGTTCCTTTTGGAGCAAACGACAACGACAAAACGCCTCTCTCCCCTTCAAATTTTGCCAACTCATAGCGGGCATGGGGCAGTCCAATCAAATTAGCTAGTTCAGCGGATATTTTCTCAGCCCAATCTTCTCCAGTCCCAGGGCGCGTGGTCTTGAACAAACATCGCCCCAGCTGTTCATGGTCAAGCCAGAATTTAGACTTCGTGCCCATTGGCTCGACTTCCTGCGCAGAAGTCCCATCTATTTCAAAAACGCTAAACAAATTTAAGTCGCTCATTGTTTTAGTCTGCGTCCTTCAGCCCGAAATCATAACCGAGCTTTCGATATTTGAGACAGCGTAAATATCCACGGACAAGCGCGGCATATCGCGGATGAATAAATTGATCGCGGTGCCACCTTTGAGCGCGAAGCACTTCTCTTGCGCGATCACTGGTAAGACACGCATTAACAACGAAACTTGTCTTCGATATCGTGCATCAGCGATCATTTGCAAACTCTTGAGGAACCGTGATGAGGTACTTCGAATCTAACTTGCCGCCGGGCAGTAACATTCTCTTACCGCTGCCAAGATTGATCTTTTGGGTGTCGATACTTTTGAACCACGCGTGATTGTGTCGCTCGCCAAACCACAGGAAGAGACGCTTTGCCTTTATACTTTGACAGTCCTTAAGGACAATAGTAAGAGTGCGAGGTCTTAAGTTAGTCAGACCTTCCATTAGTACATCTGCCTGATGAAACGTCTCATGTATCGGCAGCTCGTCCAACAATTCAAGTATCGCTCTCTCGGGCGTCGAGATTAGCAGTGACCACTCCGAAGTTCCCCATTTGTAGTCAGTAAAATGCGCCCGCCTACGCTCTTTGTCACGGTCCTTCGAGTCGCTGTTCACCTTGAAGAGGTGCGTGGAGTGGAAAGCCAATGACTGCTTGAGTGGAAATTTGTTTACCCAGCCAGGCGACGATTCCGCTCCATACAGATGGATCTCTGCTGGACCGGTCATGGACAAATAATGTGCATATCCCTGTAATTCGAGGGCGGTACGTCCGCCAACGGTGACTGGCAGTCCAAGCAAATTCTGCAAAGACGCAACAACTAATTCCCAGCTATGCTGGTCCAGCAAAGCACTGTCTCTGCGGTATACACCTCGAATTGGTGACGACAACCATCCGTTGTTTGCATATTTCGCTATAAGCTGGCGTGAGTAGCCCTGCTTTTGAAGCCAATTTGAGTCGACCGGAAGTCCCTCCGGTAATATTCGCTGGAGCTGGTTTAACTTTGACTGTTTTTGTATACCCACAGTTGACATAATAGCATATTACTAAACCAAGCAGGTTTACATTCCCAAGAAATCGTCAACCGTAAGTATACATATACGGGAATCTACAAACTAAATTTCATAGCGGCAGAGACCGCTAGACGGTAAGCCGGACGGGCGAAATTTACGATTGACCGGGAACGAAAAATGGCCTTTCAAGCTTCGAGCAAAAGGCAGCCAGTCCCTTATTTCCAAGCACTTCGTAATATCCATCGGGGGGTCCATCAAAAAATTGCCACTCTGTCTGCTTTGTAAGTTCCGCAAAACGTTCGCCTAGTGCAACAGGATCTGGTCTGAGCCTGCAACAGGCTTCCAAATGCAGGCTACGAAATGCATCGAGCAGGTACTCCAACTCGCATTCATCCTGAAGCTCAAACACTCCATCGAGTTTGACAAGCGCATACTCTGAAATCTCGACAACATCCTTTAATCTGGAGTCAAAATGAACAGCAAGGGTATCAGCGACGCTGTCGAAACCAACAGTTGAAAGTTGTG
>PNLN01000169.1 GCA_013823055.1 Cyanobacteria bacterium DS2.3.42 | reverse complement strand
AAAAAGAAGAATCACGCCGGCTATCCAGGTAATTTCCCTTGGTTTGACGAATGATTTCATTGCAAATGCAGTCAACAAATGCACCATCGCAAAGAAGATCATGCAAGAAGACGACCAGGCATGCATGTTGCGGAACAAGGCCCCGCCGGAGACGTGATGGCTGATGTATTCAACAGATACGTGCGCGTCGCTTACAGTCGGCTGGTAGTAAAACAGCAAAAACAGTCCGGTGACAACCTGAATCATGAAGAAAAACATCGTCAGCCCGCCGGTGTAATATCCCCAGCTCATGCGGTGGATAGGCACTTCTTTTTTCTCGACCATCGAGTGAAAGTTGAGCTTTTCGACGGGAAATCGTTCGCTTACGAATTGCGTCAGGCTATGGGTTGCTTTCTCCAGGTCGATCACGCTTTGCCCTCCTGGTCTTTGCTTATATAGACACGCGCTGTCACCCTCAATTCCGGCTGCACGTCTCCACTGGTTTTGCCGCTGGCATCGCGGCGAGCCAGCACTTTCCCGCGCTCGTCCATAATCACCCAGCCAAGATGCGGCAAAGGTGCCTTAGCCGGTGCCTCGGCATTGGGCTCGCCCGATACGATGTCGAAATAGGACACATGACACGGGCAGAGTATTCTTCCTTGCTGGTCCACTTTGTTGCCGACCGTGCAGCCGAGGTGCGTGCATTTTGCGCTGATCAAGAGGGGCAATTCATCCTTTCCTTTGAAGGCTATCGCCGGCTGCATCTTGAAGTCGATGAAATACTTTCCATTCTCCGGGCTCAGCTCGGCCAGTTTGCCGACCAGTATGTAATTGGACGCCTGCCGCTCCAATTCTAGCTTTCGTTGTCCGACAGTAGATTCGAGACGCGACAGTCTCAGTTCCATCAGTTCGGTTTCTTCCTTGCGGCCAAGACGGGGTCCGAAGAAAAATGAAAAGACATTCCTGAAGGTGCCGACCGAAAGAAGAAAGCCACCAAATGCGATACCGGCAAAGGCACGGAGGAAATGACGGCGAGCCTCTTCTTTGACAAAGTGCTGGTTGTCCGCATTAAACTTGCGCGGGTTGGTCCAGACGACATTTTGCGGCGGACGGAAGAGATATTCCACCGGCACGGCAAACATGTGCACCAGGCGTGAAAACGGTATTACAAAGATAAATAGCCAGGCGCCGACAATGTGTGCCTTCACCAGCAGTGGCAGATCGCTTATATGCGTGACATCAGGTTGGAATGTGACCAGACTCCATAAATAAGGTGTGGTAGTTCCCGAGCACCAGGCGCTGCCCCATTTGCAATGGACCGCAATTGCCATGCCCAGACCGACTTGCAACAGGAGTAAAAGAATAACCACCAGATCCATAACTGATGTTACGGCTTGAAGTTTTGCCGATGTAAGTCGCCGTAAACCCAGAATAATCAGACCGAGAAGACACAAAATTGAAAGCCCCAGTCCTATTGACTCGACGGCCGCAAGCACTGTTTGATGTGAAACCAGGCTCTGCCAGAAGCCGGGCGCCAGAAATGCAATCACGTGGGCAAGCAAAATGACCGTAATGCCGATGTGCCAGGGCAGTGAGCCCCACATCAGACCCTTGCTCTCAAGAAACTGCGAGGATAAAGAAGAATAAGTCATTGGAGCTGTTCGCATTCGGTATATAGAACCGAAAACGCCCACGAAAATTGCCAGGTACGGCAAGGCGATAAACAGCAATGAGTCAATCATGATACCGACTCTCCGGCTGGTGCTGAATTCAATACTGTGTCAATTGCAGACATAAGAAAGAAATATGGATTGTCTGCTTCCTTGAGCTGCGCGACCATCTCGGCTACAGGTTTGAGCAGGCAATAGCTGATCAGCTCGTCCAGTGTTTCTCCATCCAACCAGCTTGAGAATCGCAACATCACCGCCAGATGGTCAGGCAATTCGCCCTGCAGATCAAAACCCAGTTGGGAATAATTTTCACTGAGCGTGGCCATGAGTGTGCCCCGATCGAAATTCTCGTCACCATATATGTAGCCGGTGATATATGGGCTTGCCAGGGCAGCAAGATCGAAAGTGCGGGTATACAGCTCTTCCATTTCACCTTGCGCCATCTCCTTGCCCATAGCCTGGAATTTTTGCAGCTGTTTTGCCGCTTTGGGATAGGCTGACAGAATGGAAGCGCTGAGCTTTTCCATCTTGGAGAGATAATCCCCGTCGGGATAGTCAAGCAGTTGCCCAAGCTGCGCAAGGGCAATCCCCTTTTTGGTGCCAGCATCAGCACCTAAACTAACCCCCGGCCGTGCACTTATTTTTATACCGGTTGTATTTCCGTCTTTGGAGCCGCATTGGCATCCGGATTGACAACTCATAGTCCCCTCCCAGGTGCTTGGTTGATACCCAGTCCGCAAGAGCCTTTGCAAAGCTCTGGATTGCAGCTGGATTCAATTGCTTCCTCGCGCTGAATTTCTGGAATCACAAAACGCTCATCGATAGTCGGCAATGCAGTTAATCGATAAATCTCTTCAGCTTCCTGCGGAGTGGTGGAGCCTTCCCTCATCATGCGGCTGACCATGACGATATCGAGATCGGACATATCGAGAGAACGTTTGTAATAGCGAACGGCCATCAACTTTTTCATCACCGATTCGATAATTTCTTCATTGCCGGCGCTAAACAGTCGAGCCAGATATTTGATGGGCAAGCGCGACTTGTCCAGGCTCGTGAAAAATTGATCGACTGGATTGTCGTAAATGCCGTTATCCATCTTGCCCATTACCGGCAAAAGGGGTGGCACGTAGAAAAGCATAGGCATGGTGCGGTATTCGACATGCAATGGCAGGGCGATTTTCCATTTCATTACATATTTATACACAGGTGACAGCTGAGCCGCTTTGATAAATTCGTCGCTAATGCCGCTCTTTTTAGCCAGGGCAACAATGTTCTCATCAAAGGGATCGCAGATGACGCTTCTTTGTGATTCTACTAATGATTGATCGGGAACCTTCATTGCCTCGGCAACCCGGTCGGCATCATAAAGCAAAACGCCCAGGTATCGTATGCGTCCGACGCAAGATTGAAAACAATTGGGAATCTGTCCTGTTTCTAATTTCGGATAGCAGAGTATGCACTTTTCCGATTTACCTGTTTTCCAATTGTAATAGATTTTCTTGTACGGGCAGGCAGAAATGCAGGCGCGCCATCCCCGGCAAACATCTTGATTGATGAGGACAATGCCGTCTTCTCCGCGCTTATAGAGAGCGCCCGACGGACAGGATGCAACGCAACTTGGATTGGCGCAATGATTACAAATGCGAGGCAAGTACATCATCGATACTCGCTCGATTTCGAATAATTGCTCTCGCTCTTCCTCCGACAAGCCTTCCAGATTGAAATCGTTTTCCGCGTAGATAGGCGAGCCGGAAAGGTCGTCATCCCAGTTGGGACCGGCTTCGATGTCTACAGGCTCTCCGGTGATTTGCGACACCGGAATCGCCGTCGGTTGATCGGTGCCCAGTTCGCTGTCGAAGAGATCAGCGTATTTATAAGTCCAGGGCTCGTAATAGTCTTCAAGACCAGGTTGGTTTGGATTGTAGAAAAGTTTGACAAACGAATCCAGTTTGTTCTGGCTGCGCAACTCAAGCTTTCGCGAGCCGTTGTTGCCGCTCAGCTTCCAGCCACCTTTATAATGATTCTGATCTTCCCACAGAGTCGGAAATCCTGTGCCAGGCTTGGTCTCCACATTGTTCCACCACATGTATTCGGCGCCCGGACGGTCGGTCCAAACGTTTTTGCAGGCGACGCTGCAAGTGTGGCAACCTATGCATTTATCAAGATGGAAAACCATCGATACTTGTGCTCGAATGTCCATGGTTTAAAACTCCACTTTGTCCATGCGTTTGACCACAACAAACGTGTCGCGATTAACACCTTGCGGTCCCCAGTAATTGAATGCGTAAGTAAACTGCGCGTAGCCACCAATCATGAAAAGTGGCTTCAGCCGTGCCCTGGTCAAACTGTTGTGTCCGCCCGCTCTGCGCATGCCACGCTCTTTCGATTTGGGCACCGACACAGTGCGCTCCGGCGAATGATAGATAAATGCTATGCCTCTGGGTATGCGAGCGCTGACACAGGCTCGTGTGCAGACCACTCCATGGTCGTTGAAAGCTTCCACCCAGTCGTTGTCGGATATGCCAATCAGATCGGCGTCCTTGTCGTTGAGCCAGATGGGCTCGATGCCCCGGGACAGAGTCTTCATGCGCAAAGTGTCGCCGAAAGTCGAGTGGATATGCCATTTGCCGTGAGGCGTCAAATAATTGAGGATCAATGAGCCTCCATCGTGCGCAGACTTTTCCAGATCGCGAGCGGCATGCTTCGACAATCTCGGTTTGTAAGTAGGCAGATTCTCGCCGAAGGCGATATAAGTCTCGTGATCGAGATAAAGATGCTGTCTGCCTGTAAGAGTACGCCAGGGAATTTCTTCCTCGACGTTTTGACAGTAGGCTGAATAAGTGCGGTTGTCTACTGTCACCCCGGTCCAGAAAGGTGTGGTTAGAACGCGCCTGGGTTGAGCTTTTAGATCATTGAATGTATATCTGACCGCGCGTGTATCGGCCGCCAGATGCGTATGATCGATGCCCGTCTTTACCGACTCGGCGACATAAGCGCGGTGCGCGAGCTCGCCGTTGGTCTCGGCGGCGAGCAGCAAAATCAATTCGCAGGCGTTCAAATCTTCCCGCAAGGAAGGATATGTTTTTCCTCCCCATGTCTCGGTCGGATTGTTCTCCATGTAATGATCGTAGAAATCATCGATATCATAGTGCGTTCCATGGACAGACAGCCCGTTTGCTCTTACCAGAGGTCCGAGCGAAATGAATCTATTGAACAAATTCGGATAGTCGCGCTCGACTATCTTGAAATTCGGCATGGTCTTGCCAGGTATAGCTTCGCACTCGCCTTTCAACCAGTCGCGCACCGAAGGCTGAGCAATTTCAGCCGGCGTGTCATGCATGAGTGGCGACGTCACCACATCTTTAATCGGTTCGGGAAGATAGTGCTCGCTCAGCTTCGCAGTCGAACGTGCGATTTCTTTGAAAATATCCCAATCGTTTTTCGATTCCCAGCATGGTGGCACCGCCGGTTGCATGGGGTGAATGAAAGAGTGCATGTCGGTGGTGTTTAGATCATTCTTCTCATAATAAGTCGCCGCCGGTAAGACGATATCGGAATAAAGAGCAGATGAATCCATGCGGTAGTTGAGATCAACGACCAGATCCATTTTGCCCATTTCGACTTTATCGTGCCAGGTGACTTCTTTGACCAGATCTTTGGCCTGTTCTTCGGCTATCGAATTATTGTGAGTGCCAAGATAGTGCTTGAGGAAGTATTCATGCCCTTTTGCCGAGGCAAGCAGGGCATTGCCGCGCCAGATGTACCAGACTCTCGGGTAGGACTCGCTGTTGTTCGGATCTTCCATCGAGAATTTGAGTGATCGGTCTTTCAACCGGGACACCACTTTCTTGATCACTTCCTCGTCGGTCTTGGCGCCATCGGCTAATGCTTTCTCGACAACTGAAAAATTGCTCTCGTTGAATTGCGGATAACAGGGCAGCCAACCCGACCTGACAGCCTGTGCTTGCCTGTCGGCAGTGTGTCCATGCGCCATCGAATGTGTTTCGTCGCTGACGGCGCAAACATCGTCGAGATTGCCGTCATAGCGCCATTGATCAGAGTGAATATAGTGAAATGACGGTGCATTCTGCAAACGCGGCGGAGCCGCCCAGTCGCCGCCGAATGCAATCGGTGCCCAGGAGGCTTGCGGAGCCAATTTCTCCTGCCCGACGTAGTGATTGAGACCGCCTCCGTTTACACCCACGCACCCGCACAGTATAAGAGGAGCGATGATGGAGCGATAGATCAAATTGTTGTGATACCAATGGTTGGCACCGGCACCGATGATGACACTGCATTTGCCGTTGCTTCCTTCGGCTGTCTTTGCCCACTCCCGGGCAAATTTAACAACGACTGAAGCATTGATGCCGGTAAATTTCTCCTGCCATGCCGGCGTGTAATTGAGCTCGTTATCATCGTAACCATCCGGATACTGCCCATCGCAACCACGTTTGACGCCGTATTGAGTGAGCATCAATTCAAATGCAGTTGTCACCATCACCGGACCATCGACTGTCTCCATTTCCATGGCCGGAACATTGCGCACCAGCACAGCTTCGTCCTTGAAATTGGCGAAATCGGAAGAGCGCACCGGCACGGAATGCTTCGGTTTCTCATCTTTCGAGTGCAGCATCAGAAGAGGGTCGATTGCTCCGCCTGTGACCTCGTCCTCGAGCTTTAAGTTCCACTCGCCTTTCTTTTTCTGCCAGCGGTGACCGACGCTGCCCTTTGGGACAGCCAGCTTATTGGTATTGCCGTCGATGACGAACATTTTCCAGTCTGCATTTTCGAGATCTTTTGTGGCCGACATTTGACTGGCCCGCAAGAATTTTCCCGGCGTATATGTGCCGTCTTCGTTCTTTTTCAAAGTGACAAGAAATGGCATGTCACTGTATTTCTTTACATAATTGACAAAGTAGGGAGTTTCTTTATCGCAGTAAAACTCTTTCAAAATCACGTGCGTGACAGCCATCCAGAAAGCTGTGTCTTGCCCCTGGTGTATCGGCACCCATTCATCGGCGATTTTGGAAACTTGCGAGAAGTCGGGAGAAAAGACGACAACTTTGGCCCCGCGATGCCTGCCTTCCACTAAGAAATGTGCATCGGGAGTGCGTGTCATCAAAACATTGGAGCCGACAACAGCGACAAATTTGGAATGGAACCAATCGGCGCTCTCGGCGACGTCGGTTTGCTCGCCCCAGATCTCCGGCGAGGCCGGCGGCAGGTCACAATACCAGTCATAGAAGGACAGGCATACACCGCCCATCAACTGAAGAAAACGGGCTCCGGAAGCATAACTGACCATGGACATGGCAGGAATGGGAGAGAACCCGACGATGCGATCGGGCCCGTGTTGCTTAATTGTGGAAATATTTGCAGCCGCCATCAGTTCTGTAGCTTCCGCCCATTTGACTCGGCGGAAACCGCCTTTACCTCTGGCGCTCTGATATGTTTGCCGCGATTCTTTATCGTTGACGATCGACTGCCAGGCGGCCACCGGATCATCTTTATATTTCTCTTTTGCAGCCCTCCAAAGATCAATCAGGGCTCCACGCATATAAGGATATTTGACGCGCAAAGGAGAATACAGATACCACGAGCAAGAAATGCCCCGCTGACAACCGCGCGGCTCGTGAGGCGGAATATCTTTGCTGATGGTCGGATAGTCGAGGGCCTGCAATTCCCACGTGACTATGCCGTTTTTTACATAGACATTCCAGCTGCAGGAGCCGGTGCAATTGACGCCGTGCGTGCTGCGAACGATCTTGTCGTACTGCCAGCGATTGCGATAGAAGTCTTCCCACTGCCTCTGCTTAGGAGCAAATATATCTCGTATCCAGGCCATGTCAGTCTCTCCTTTGCAGTTTAGAGCGGGCGCTCTTATTTCTTCCGCGATAGCCAAAGGCAATGATTGCAAAAACAACCCCCGCAAATCCGCAACCTATCAATGCGACTTGCGGCTTTTTCGGCTGACTGTGCGGTTCTTTAAGCGATGAAAGATAAGCCTGAAGATCGAGCGCTTCCTGGTGAAGAATGGTGTGTGATTTATAAGCAGTCTTCATGACTTTATAAGGCGTATGCTCGCACGCCGAAACAAGCGCTGGTGCCGCCATTTTTTGGGAAATGCCGGTCAAATCGGGAGCCATATTGCCGCCGTTGCCGTCCACGCTGTGACAGGCTATACAAGACAGACCGCCGTTTTTGAAAGCCTCGTCTCCCCAGAAAAGTTTTCGTCCGCTTTCTGCAGAGGCCGGTTCAGCCGAGGTTTCGCCAGCTGCTGCTGTGAGAGAAATAGCATCGGTTGCCGGTGAGGTAGTTGAAGCATCCTTGCCACCGGGCGATGAAACAGGTGAGGATGTGCCAGAAGGTGATTTTGCTGCCGAGTCTGCTTTCGGTTTGGCATTCTTCAAATACGCTTTCAGCCCATTCACTTCAGCGTCCGTGAGAGGCCCGGTATTTGCTTCCATGCGTTTGATGGACTCTTGCAGCTCCGAATCAGGCCATGTCGCAGTGCGAGCCAGGTCAGGGCCAACAAGATCTCCCCCACCAATGCTGTGACATCCTGAACACTTTTCACGGTAAAGAGCCTCTGAGTCTTGGCCGAAAGCATTTGAGCAGTTGGCGAATGCCATAAACAGCGTCATCAATGATGCCGCCACGACCCGCTGTGGAATGCAACGTGTCCCTGTCGAATGAATTTCCTTGCCAGTAGCCAAGTTCCCTCCAGCGATTGCATCTGCAACCGTGGCTCAATTCTCCCAAAAGACTGGCAGTCGCCGGATCCATCCGAAGAACGAATTTGGACAAACATATCCGGTGGTTTGAAGATTTCCGTAAAGTTTGATTGCCAGAGCATACGACAGGCAAAAATCATCAGTGCCAGCCTTTTCAGATAGCTGGCACTGCGTTGCCAGGTGTCCAATCAGGCAGATTTCTTGCAATTTCTACTCAATAACAGACAAATCGTCCCAAAGTTCGATGTCAAAGAAATTCTGGACCGAACTTGCCGCTGAAGTGCGCGTCATGAAACGAGGCGCGGCCCTTTTTCTGTATCTTCCGCTCCCTCAATGCTCTGGTCCATCCGGCGCCCTGGCTGAGCAGGAGGATTCTTCACCACCATCAGGTTGCGCGTGAACTTGCTTTCTATCAGTGCAGATATTGGAACAACGATCATAACGTCATCGCCAGCGCCTTTCAACAGATCTTTCAAGTTTCCCGCGCGAATAGTCTCTATGCCAAGCGCAGTGGACCAGCCATCAGGTATGAGTGCTTCGCCGCCGGTGCGAAGTTTTTCGTCTATGTGTACATCAACCGGCAGGCCGAGCTTGGTTCCAATTAGAGAGAGGTTTGGATTCTTTGTAGAATCCGGCATAGCGCCGGTCGCGAATATTTGCAATTTGGACCACGGCTGAACCGAGTTTCTTACTACTAATATCGGACATGGGCAAACTTCCATTAGTTGCTCTAGCATTCGCGTATGAGCATCTGAATTCAGTTTATGGCCGAACACAACGAAATCATGTTCTTTTGCTCGCCGCGCAGTCTCAGTCACCAGGTCACCTTCATCAATGTAGGTTTTAGATTGAAAGCCATGCCCTTCAGCCAGGGTCTCATATGACAGCACCAAGGCGTCGGCAACTGTATGCAAAACCCTGATCATTTGCTCTCGGGCTTCCATGAAAACACCACTGCCAACAAAGCCGGCTGGTTCGAAAGAAAGAAAACGCCACACTGCGGCACTGTCAACGACATGCTGTGCAACGACACTGGCGCC
>PNLN01000195.1 GCA_013823055.1 Cyanobacteria bacterium DS2.3.42 | reverse complement strand
GAAGCAGCACCGCTCAGATTGCCGGAATGGGTCAAGCGCACTGTTTTAAACACGGAAGAAAACCGCGGCACGCGCAAAATCCTTAAGGAGCAAGGGCTCAACACAATTTGCGAAAGCGGACGCTGCCCAAACAAAGGGGAATGCTGGTCGAAAGGCACGGCTACCTACCTGCTAATGGGTCCGCTCTGCACCCGCACCTGCAAGTTTTGTTCAGTCAATAAGGGTCTACCCGGCGCGCTCGATCCCTCGGAGCCCGTACGCGTAGCGGAAGCATCTAAACAGATGGGATTGCGTCACGTAGTTTTGACGTCGGTAAATCGCGATGATTTACCTGATCAAGGCGCCGCTCATTTTGCCGCCACCATTCGGGCGCTCAAGGAAGCCATTCCGGGAGTGGCAGTGGAAGTTTTGACTCCGGACTTTCAAGGTCGACGCGACTGCATCGAAATTGTTCTTCAAGCAGAGCCGGTGGTTTTCAATCACAACATCGAAACCGTTCCCCGGCTCTACCGCAAAGTGCGTCCAGGATCTAAATATGTGCGCTCGCTGCAAGTGCTCAAAGCAGCAAAGGAAATCTGCGATTACATTCCCACCAAGTCAGGAATAATGCTCGGACTTGGAGAAACGGAAGAAGAAATCCTTGGCGTCATGCGCGATATGCGCGAGCACGAAATCGATATCATGACGATGGGACAATATTTGCGTCCTACCCGCGATCAATTGCCCGTGCTCAAATACTACACACCAGAAGAATTCGATCGCCTCGGCGACATCGCTATTTCCATGGGCTTCAAGACGGTACACTCAGGTCCACTGGTAAGAAGTTCGTACCATGCAGAAGAAATCGCTCGAGCCGCCCATTAGTTGTTGAGGTTGTTTCGTGAGCCAAGAAGAAGCAAGTTCGAGCAATTTGCATGCACTGGTGGCGGCACAAAAGCTACTGGATGATGGCAAACTGGAAGAATGCCTGGCCGCAGTCAAAACATACTGGCTGAAATATCCGGAAGATCCGCAAGCTGTGATGCTGTTCGCGCGTCTGATGAATGACGCCGGGCGCACCGATCTGGCCGGCAAGCTCGAGCGCCTTTCCAATGCACTTTCAAGTGAATCGGCGGCGAACTCACTAAACGATTTAACAAGCGACTTGTTCGAATCTGGGCACGGTCTTATAGATGTACGACAGCACGAACTTGCTGCCATGCTTCTGGAGCGCTGTTTAAATGTGCATCCCAATGAGCCTGTAATCAACTATGAGCTGGGTTTTTCTCTCATGTCCCTCGGCAGGTTTCATCAAGCGACCAAGTATTTCGAGAAAGCACGAGAAAAAGAAGGCGACTTTGATACCAATCTCAACCTCGCCGTGTGCTACAGCCTGACCAGGCGGATTGATGAAGCAAAAGGCATGCTCAAAGGACTTGAAGATCTGGCCCAGGAAGATGACGAAAAGAAAGAATTAGCACATCGAAAAACTGTGCTCAAACGACTAGAACGCATGCAGAGCAAGTCGGTCTTCACATACCGAGACTGGCTCTACATCCTATACGGCTCGGTCTTGCTTCGTCCGCAAATCGAGAAGGGCAAAACAATCGAAGGTCCGCAAAAAATTGCCATGACCCTGGCACTTCTAAAGGGGCTTTTTCTCGGCCTTCGCGTCGATGTGGAAATTGTCGAATACTACAGCACCTATTCTCGACCGCTCGCCAAAATTTTTGCTGATCTTCTTTCTGTTACAGCAGACAGCTATAAAGGTCCAAACCGCCCGGAGCGAACACTTTTGATGATGTCGTGGGCCGCAGACATAATCGGACCACATCGCTCTTTCATGGAAAACAATTATCAACGCTTGCTTTTCGCATACGGTTTGCCCATGCAAGAACCATTACCCGTGACACCGGATGTGGTGGGCGCATTCATGGAAGAGCTTTACATGCCCTGGTCGGAAAACGTTCAAAAGGGTACAAACACCGACTCGATTTCCGAATCAATTGTCGAAAAAGCACTTGCGTTGGAAACCGATCCCGATTTCATCAATCAAATAGAAGAGACAGTCACCTATTACGATGAAAGGCGCGAATTCTTAGTCCTGGGAAATAGCTCTCTCTTTCCTGAGCGTCCCGAATATTCCGCCGAAGTGCATGAGAGCGTGAGCCTGGAGATCCCCAGTGTCTAAGCATTTGAGACGCCTGAAGATCACGGTGTCTTACGTCACATGCCTGCCACTTACTCGCATTGATTTCAGCGAGCCACAACTTTTGCATGGGCTTTCAAAATATCTTCCATTAGCCGGACTGATAATTGGCACGATGCTTTTCACTTTGAATAGTGCACTTGCAATCACCAGAGCAGAGCCGATAGTGACTGCGTTTTTGCTCACAGTCACATGGCTAATCCTAACAAATGGTTTGCATTTTGACGGCTTGATGGATACGGCAGACGGCATCTTTTCACATCAAAGCAAAGACCGCATGCTGGAAATCATGATGGACAGTAGAGTCGGTAATTTCGGCGCCATAACCGGTTTTATAGTACTGCTCGGAAAATTTGTCACTATCTATTCCCTGACCGGAGCAGCTTTGGGCGCCTGCTTGATAGTCATTCCGGCATGGGCCCGTTGGTGCGAACTCTATGCCATAGGCAAATTTCCATATGCAAAAGTCGATGGAAAAGGCAAAGTCTGGCATGACACGACAGTGTTTCCCATTGACCTTCTTAAAGGCGCGGCGCCACCACTGGCAGTGACAGCTGCTTTCGCACTGGCCGGTTACCCGATAGTTTGGACGGCAATGTTTTTTTGCGTCGGTTCGGGCATTGTTTTCAGTCATATCATGAACAGCAAGCTGGGTGGACAGACCGGCGACACTTACGGGGCCACTGTCGAGATGTCCGAGCTGTGCAGCCTTCTAGCGCTGGCTGTGTTTTCTTAGTTCGATTGAAACTTAAAAGGAACAGTTTTGGTCGCTCTTCGTTGTTTTTCAGTTTAGAGAGCGATAATATATTCCTTTAATATCGCCAGCGAGAGTTGTCAAACATGCAAATTTCCACCTCGACGATTAAATACAGCGCCGTCGCCATGCTATGCAGCTTACTCATGGTCACGTCATTGCCCAGTCAATCGGCAACCGGTGCAGCGCAAGGCGTTGCTTTGTACAAGCAAGGGAAATATGCAGATGCGGTGAAAGTTTTGGATGGTGTCTGCCAGAATCCAACAACCGATCCCAACACTCTCTACTATTACGCTCTCAGCCTTCATCAAACCGGCAATTTCGACAAGGCTAGACGTGCATACATGCGAGTTGCTCAACAATATCCAAGTTCAGCGGCTGGAAGAATGGCAAGTCAGGCGTTGACTGCTTTCGGTTCACCGGGTCATTCGAGCGGCAGTGGTAGCACAGGTGGTGGCGCATCGAGCGGCGAATCGAGCGGCTCTCCTGGCGACAACTTGCCGGAGTCGGCAAAAATCTATTTCAAACCTGACGCTCAATCACAAATGATGGTTGATGTTTACGTCAACAATCGCCCGATAAAGATGGTTTTCGACACGGGAGCGGATGACTGCGCTTTCGGTAAAAATCATCTGCAAGAACTGGGTATGGCAATGCCCACCGGAAAGCCACAATTCAAAGCCAAGGGTGTTGGCGACGGTGGTGCTCAGAATGGATGGATCGTACCTGCCACAGTCAGAGTCGGTAACATCGAGCGAAAAATGACTATTGGTGTTCAGGAACACCTACCAACCGAGCCGTTGTTGGGTCAGTCTTTCTATCATGACTACATGTATACAATCGACAAAGGCTCCAACTCGATTACATTTACGCGCAAACGCAGAGGCGGAGCTACGTCCATTGCCAGTGGCGGTGCACACGGATTAGACAGGAATACAATCCCTTTTGAAAAATTGGGCAATTCATTATCTGTTGTTGCAACCGTAAATGGAAAACCCATCAGATGTATTTTTGACACCGGTGCAACCGGCACTGTATTTGCTTTTGGCGACATGAAAAGCCTGGGAATCAACATTCCCGCAGATGCTGAAGAAACCTCCGGAACAGGTATCGCCGGACCCACCAAAGGCGTTGCGTTCCCACTGCAAAGAATGACCTTGGGTCCTATAGACAGATCGGATTTTCACATAAGCGTGCTGGAAGGGTTTGAAGCCGGACACCCGCTTATAGGCAGATCGTTCTTAGGCGACTGGCAATACACCATCGACAACGACGCCAGATTGATTCATTTCTTGCGCAGATAAACTCTTGTGCAGATATAGGCAGCGCTAAAATCCGGTCGGCAAGCCTTGCGATTGCTGCTGCTGTTGAGCACCTTGCTGCTGGTGGTAGGCGTCGACCTTCTGCTTGTATTCAGCTTGACTGGCTCTGTACTTTTCCATGATCTGCATTTTGCGACCGCGAAACTCAGCCAATTTCACAATGTCCGGCTGGCCCTGGCGACGAGCGCCGTCGTAGACTTCGCGATAATCAGTGACGCTGCGACTCTCATCAATCGCTTTTTTCAATAAAAGGCGATTGAGATCTTTGAAATCTAGTGGCTCGATACTGCGCAGCAAAAGGCAAAGTTCATGCGTCTCTTTCTCATCGTCGATCAGCTCTTTGACGGCCTTTCTGCTCAAGTCATCCATGCCCATAGTTTTTGCTTCGCGAGCAAATCTCAGCGCGTCCTCAACAGAGTCAGCCTTCTGATATGCCTTCTCCATCGCCAGATGGCATATGTCGTTCAATGCCACTTCCTGCGATTTATGCGCCAGATCAAGGAGTTCGTCGACGGAGTTTGAGGAGCCGACAAGGTTATTCACGGCCTCGCGGGTAACTTCAAAACACTCATACTTTCGAGCCTTGATGGCCAGGTGCAGAAAATCTTCGCGCGTCTGGCAGAAAGTAAGCGCCTTCGATATGCAGGCTCTACGAGCTTCCAGCATCGGATGCCCGTACGGCTCGGTATATGCGGCGATGGCCATGCACTTAGGAATATCTGTCGCCGTGCTCAGAGCATTTAATATCATCGGAGTGGCTTTACCAGGGTTGCTCTTCATGTACCTGGAGGCGCGCTCCAGCTGAATTTGAGCCTCGTCTGTGAGCGGCGAGCCCGGCCACGGTTTGTGCCCTGCCAGTGCCGGCTGACTGAGGAAAATCCCTCCGATTGCCGCCAGTGCAAGCGTTTGCCATCTCACTCGCGATGAAAAACTACGTTTCACAGTCAAATTTCCTCGATTGAAAACCGGCCCCTCTTGGCCCATTCTAGCGGAAGCCGTTCCAGCTTACCCGGCAACTCTCTTCAGTGGCTTCACGGCCTGATTAATTTCGTCAGCGAGTTCGACCTCAGCAACTTGAAGGTCATAAAGGCTCTGCAGATTCATCCAAAATTCCGCAGACGTGCCGAACAATCTAGCCAAACGCAAGGCCGTTCCAACCGAGATAGCGCGTTGTCCATTTATTATTTGCGTGATGCGCCCAGAAGGCACACCCAACAAGATACTCAGACGATTGGCTGAGAGTTGCAGCGGAACCATGAATTCATACTTGAGAATCTCGCCAGGATGAACGGGAGCTATTTGTCTAGTGGGCATCTTCGGTTTGTCCTTAGTGATAATCAGCAATTTCTACTTCATATGCATTTCCGTCGGTGAAATGAAAACACAAGCGCCATTGGTCATTTATGCGAATACTGTACTGTCCTCTTCTCTCCATTCAACACTAAAGATCTAGCTTTAGGGTGGTCAACTCGTTTTGCGAAAGGGAAAGCTTAGTCTCTTTTCGGGCTTTTGAGCTGGCAAACTCCAGAGCCGAAAGTGCTGTACCGTCCAGTCTCGTCAGGCTGGCGCCCTTAACCATTGCGTCAAGCGAACAGACGACAGGTTGAACTTCATTGGTCACATTCAAAAGACGAACCAGAACTGATTTGCCTGTTTCATCCATGTGCATCGATCGCACCCGAACAGCACTGTTGTCCAGACTGAGAAATGGTGTTGCTGCACCGGCTTTATCGCCGCCCGAAAGGAGCAGCCAGGTGGAGCCCTCATACTGATCGGCGAGTGCATAAGCTTCAGACAAATGATCGTGATCGGATGATTGAGGCTCCTTAAAAACACCCAGTGGAGCCCAGCCATAATTGACGATGTTTTCGCCCAATGAATTTGCACCCGGTGTAGCCAGAGACGGACCAGCCCCACCACCGCGCGTGCGCAAGCGGGGGCGAGAGAGCTTGGACACTGCGCGCAAGACGGTTATGGAAACGCTGTTATCCTGCGTGCCATATTCCGGCAAACCTTGATTGAAGAAAGCCTGTTTTTCGGCAAGGAAAAAACGCTGGCAGGGAAATCTATCGAGAGCGGCTTCATGTCCCGCGGCTACTGGCAATGAATCCGGTCCGCTCGTGTGCTTGCGTTTGACCACGCTAAAATGATTTTCGCTAAGTGTCTTTTCGACCTTTTTGGAGGTGGAAAAAACAACTTCAAGACGGTGATCTTCGGAGCGATTGTTCCATTTGGTTTCAAAAAACACAATGGGAATGCCCTTCTTCAGGAGAATTTCCGTGGTCACTTCATGCTTCATTAGTTCGACCGAGCGCACATATTTAACCGCTCGCTCCGGCACACCAGGTAGCTCAAATGGAATCGCGTCTTCGCTTTCCATCTCGATAACGCGCAGTGGAATTTCCAGCTCGTAAGTGACGGAAAGTGAGCCTACAAGCGGTCCACGCTGCCTTTGTGAGACTGTTAAAACTTTAGAGACGACAGGCACATCTGCAACTATCGGATCGTGATTATAAGTATCGCCGGCATCGGCAACATCTCTAAATGTATGTCCGAGCTCATATCGAATCGGATTTCCGGTAGGGGGATTTGTTTCCACGACCAGACTGCCGGAGTCTGTTACTTCCAGCCGCAGAAGCCCATTGCTGACGGCGCGTGGCTCGAGTGTAACGGGCGAAGACGGTGCTTTGCTCGCTTTACCGTTGCCACCGGTGCCGATTGCTTTCCAGTCTGTAGTTCGCATTGAGAAGGGAGGCAATTTGTCGATCCAAACCCATCCGTCAAAGAGTTTAATCCTCTTCTCTACCGGCTCTTCGCCTACGGCGGTGAAGACTTGCGACTCTTCGCGCATCGAAACAATCTGCAGGTTTTCCGACAGCGCCAGCGAATGCTTGTCGAGCATCAATGGTCCGGAGTCCTTAGCAGCGGCCAGCCCTGCTACCGCAAGTGCCGGCGAAGAGCGAATCTGCATACTGGCAGAGGCAGCTTCAGCTTTTTCCGTTGCATGCGCGAGCATTTCTTCAGCCCATTGAAAGCGCACCGGCGCCGACACTTCATCCTGGCTCAAATTGAAGGCAATCAATCGAGAAGGATTGAGCTGTGGGTCAGCCACCATATTTAGTGCGCGGGAAAAACGAGCAATTTGTGTTTTTTCAATTCCAGCATAAACAGCCTGAGCCGCTTTCTTCTCGACAGCATCAAGGGCCTGGTGAAAACGGTTGGTGCGAATGACCATTTCATCATGCACTTGATCGACGCTGCAACCGCATATGCTGTCGTGCGGATGATTGGCAATTAAAAGTTTCCACGCATGCTCCAATTCCCAATTCGGATAGGGCAGCGAACCGCGCAACGAAATCAAGGTGAGAAGCGGCTCGATAATGCTGGACAGCCGGTGCTCCTGCATACGATTGGCACGCTTCAAGTAAAGCCGCGAAGAAAGCACACCTTGAAGCATGTAGGCTCTCTCAAACTGAGAAGCAAAAGCATTGTCTCGCAGTTCGCCTTTGACCTTCGGCAAGTCTTTGCCTGGCTTGTCCACTTCTTCGGCAAATTCGGAAAGTGGCAAAGTGAGGAACTTCACTTTCAATCCACGATTAGAAAATTCCGCTTCAGCATCCTTTATTGCCTTTGCAAATTGTGCAGGAGGTAAAAGATGATCGCCACCGACAGGGACAAGTTTGGGCCCCGTGAGATTAGTCCAGAGAGTCAGTCTATCTGCCAATTTTGCAACATCGACCTGTCCGTGAAACATGGTCTGGTAATAACCGAAGCACAGGTGATACGCATTGACGTGACTGCCGTCCGGGCTGATCCATTCAAAGACTGTGTTATTCAGCCCTCCTGGAACACCACGCCAGACAAAAGCGTTTTTGATTCCAAAACCATTTAAGATACGCGGCAAATCTTGTGAATGACCAAAAGTATCCGGACAATAGCCGACACTGACCGGAGGGCCGAATTGTTCGCAGGACCTCATGCCGATTTTGAGATTGCGAATCAAACTCTCGCCGCCAACAAGCATTTGATCGGCAAGCACCATCCAGGGTCCGGCGCCGAGCTTTCCACTTTCCATCTGTTTTGACAGACGTGCTTTTATGGTCGGGTCGATGGCTGCAGCATCTTCCAGAGCCAGCGATTGTCCATCCAAAAGAAAGTTGGGAATCGATCCTGCTTCGATTAGATCAAGCACGCTGCGCACTACGGTGACAAGCTGCGTTCTGAAAGTTTCGAAGGGCAGATACCATTCTCTGTCCCAATGAGTGTGCAAATAGAAGTTGAGCTCTTTATCTTGCTGAGCCATCTTCAGGCGGTCCTCAATCTTTAACTAAAGGGGCTAGCACTTTCACGCTGCGAGTCAGCGCGTCACCTAGGTCCTCCGCTTCTTCACCGATAAACTCGTCGTCCAGGTGAATGGAGACGGTGCCGGAAAAATCGTACAACTTAAGCAATTCGATCAATTGACTCCAGTCTACCTGCCCTTTGCCGGGCATGCGATAGCGCCACCATAAGGGTCCGTACATGCCGCTGTCGTTGAGCAACGTACGATTGATCTCAATGTCGTGCGCTTCCACATGGTCGATGGCAGGGACCAACCCGGAGAGAATTTTCAGATAGTCGATGCCCAGCCAGACGCAATCGGCAGGTGAGAAGCTGAGGCTCAAATCCGGGCAATGGGAAAGAATGTCGCGCCAATCTTGTGGCTCCATCGCTCTCCAGGATTTCAAAGATTGCCCGCGAAATTCTTGCGGAGTGGAGAGCCTGAGGGTGAGGCGCAATTTTTTCTTGGCGGCAATTTTCTGAGCGTCGGCAAGCAACTCCACAACTGAATCACGCCAGGAGCCGTTCGATCCGACATTAACTGAAATCGAAATTCTATCGCACCCGGCCGCTTCCGCCACCAGAGCCAGTTTTGCCAGCATCTGCAAAAATTTCTTGACCGCTTTGCCGTCTTCGGGATCGACTGCATAGTCCAAATTGAGACAGCTGATTTCGACGCCGGTTTCGCGGCACGCCTTCTTGACCTCCGCCAAATAAGCTTTCTCCGTTTTATCCAACGAAGGAGCTTTTTGCGTGACGTCAAAGGGTTGGAAAGAATACTCGACAGCCGTCAGTCCGCGCTGCGAGGCAAGCTCGACGGCGCCGTCCAAACCGCAACCAAATCTGG
>PNLN01000194.1 GCA_013823055.1 Cyanobacteria bacterium DS2.3.42 | reverse complement strand
TTTTTTTCCAGCAAAAAATTAAGCAAGTCGACTAACAGATTCATAGTGATCACCTCCTTCACCCTACTCTACAAAGCGAGCGATATCTAATCGCCTCCGCTATATGGCCGGTCGTAATTTTCTCTTCTGCTGCGAGATCGGCGATTGTGCGCGCAATGCGCAAAATGCGATCGTGAGCCCGAGCAGACAAACCTAACTGAGTTACGGCCCGAGCCAAAAGAAAACGACTGTCTTCATCGACGCGACAATATCGGGCCAGTTGTTTTTGTGAGAGTTGTCCGTTGAAAGAGAATGTCTCACCGACTAGCCTTTCTCTTTGGCGATCGACGGCTTTCAGAACCCGTTTTCGCACTTCCTCTGATGTAGCTCCGTCCACTTCTCCTGAAAGTTCTCCTTCTTTCAAACGAGCTACCTCAACATGCAGATCGATGCGATCAAGAAGCGGACCGGAAATTCGATTCCAATATCTATCTGCCTGCGACGGGGTACAAACGCAGTATTTGACGGTGTCTCCACGATAACCGCAGGGGCACGGATTGCAAGCAGCGACCAATAAAAACGAAGCCGGATAGGTAATCGTTTGCTGGGCGCGGCTGATTACGATGTTGGCCGTTTCTAAAGGTTGTCGCAGTGTTTCTAAATGATGACGCGGGAATTCAGTGAGTTCATCCAGAAACAAAACTCCTTTGTGGGAAAGAGAAATTTCTCCCGGCTTTGGATTGGCACCGCCGCCAGTGAGGCCAACTGCAGAGGCAGTATGGTGAGGGGCGCGAAACGGTCGATCGTGAACGAGAGAAGTCCTATCTGTAACCAGTCCGGCAACGCTGTACAACTTCGTTAATTCCAACGCTTCTTCAAAAGACAGAGGCGGCATAATGCCGGGCAGACGCTGAGCCAGCATTGACTTGCCGGACCCAGGCGGCCCAACCATTAATATGTTGTGCCTGCCGGCTGCTGCAATTTCCAGCGCGCGCTTTGCATTATTCTGTCCTTTCACTTCAATGAAATCAGCCAGCGTTTTGCGCCGATTGCTGTTCCTTGCAAATGTCGCTCTGGCATCGAGATGATGTGGTTCAAGACTTTGCGGATCGTTCATCAAAATGCACACTTGCAGCAAATGACTGACCGGGTAGACTTTGATGCCTTCAACTAGTGATGCCTCCTCAGCATTGATTTCCGGCACGATGATTGCTTCTGCACCTTGGGCTTTGGCAGCTATAGCAATAGGCAAAATACCTGTAACGGCTCTCACCGATCCGTCGAGGCCAAGTTCTCCGACGAACCAGAACTTTGCCATATGCTCTCTATTGATCAATCCGGTCGAAGCGAGTATTCCGATGGCGATTGGCAGATCATATAAAGGTCCTTCCTTTCTAGTGTCTGCCGGCGCCATATTTACCACCCACTTTTTGCCTGGAGGCATCAAAAACGAACAGGACTTGATCGCCGCCCTCACTCTCTCTTGTGATTCCTTTACCGAAGCATCCGGCAAACCTACAATTTGAATTTGACCAATGCCGCCGCCGCAATCGACCTCTACATCGATCTTGTAAGCATCAACACCTTGCAAGCCGCCAGAAAATACGCGCGCAAACATACAGACCTCCTAGTCTTGGAAATCGAATTTCTATGTACTAGGTAATACGTTCGCCGCAGACAAAAAGTTCAATTTGAATTGAACCTTTTTTCAAAAAAATCTCTCAGCGATCAACGCGTCACTGTGTCGAGTTCTTTCAAATATTTTTTCGCAGTAGCGTTGTCAGGGTCTTTCTCGAGAACCTTCTTCAATTCGGCAACCGCATCATCAGCATCGCCTCTTTTCGAATAGGCCTGCGCCAGGCCGATACGAGCATCATGATTACTTGGGTTGAGTTCAAGAGACTTATTCTCTTCAATAATTTGACCTTCGATGTCTTCGGCTTGACCGAGCACCTCTGCTAAGCGATGGTGGTTGGCGTCATTGGTCGGGTCGACTATCGTGGCAGATCGATATGCTTCGACAGCGGACTTCACATCGCCTTTTCCGACCGCTGCATCACCGAGCGCCTTGTATGCTTGTGGTTCTTTAGGATCCAGATCGGTAGCCTCACGCGCCTGCGCCATTGCACCGTCAAAGTCTCCCTTATGGGTAAGCGCCATGGCCAGCACATAGCGGGCAATGGAATTTTTCGGATCGGCACTGACTGCTTCCTGCAATATAGCGATTGCTTCGTCATACCGGCCCTGTTCGTTCAAAATCACGCCGAGATTGTTCTTCGCCGTTGCACTTTTGGGATCCTGCTTGAGAGCTTGCCGGTATTCTTCTTCAGCCTTTTTGTAATCGCCGATTTTGAAGTACTCATTGCCCGTGACTAGATATTCAGTCGATGTCTTCAAGCGCATTCCGCAAGAAGAAACCGAAAGCTGAAAAGCAAGCAAAATCGACACTAGTACTGCCGTCCTGAACAACGGCAATGATTTGCTTTCCTGAGTTGTAATGCTCTCAGCTTTCGCGATCATGTTCGTATTCAAAACGATTGAAATTTTCCGGATTTACAATGCATTCAAAAATCGATCAGACCCACCACTGTTGGGACTCAATCGCATTCTAGCATGGTGTGCTGAACGCCACCCCAGGGTTTACCCTTGGCGTTATCTACTGAACAGCCGAAGCGACCTGATCTTCTTTGGCACTTTCCTTCTTCGGTGGATTAGTGACGATGTGAATCTCTTTCAACTGTTCGTCTGATGCCGCCGATGGTGCCTGCGTCATCAAGCAACCACCCGATTGAGTCTTCGGAAAGGCAATCACGTCGCGGATTGACTTGCATCCGGCCAGAAGCATGATGATGCGATCCAATCCGAGAGCAAGCCCACCGTGCGGCGGTGCGCCGGATTCCAGAGCGTCCAACAAGAAACCGAATTTGTCGCGTGCTTGCTCACGATCGATGCCAATCGCTTGGAATGCCCGACTCTGCAATTCTTGATCGTGAATACGGATCGATCCGCCGCCGATTTCAACGCCGTTATAAACGATGTCATAAGCACGTGCCCGAATTCTTCCAGGATCTGACTCCAAATAATCCACGTCATCCAGATTGGGAGAAGTGAAGGGATGGTGCACAGCCATCATCCGGCCTTCCTTTTCGTCGTATTCGAAAAGCGGGAAGTCAACGACCCAGAGAAGCTCGTGCCTGCTCTCGTCAATCAGTTTGCGTTCCTCGGCGATGCGAAGACGCATGCGACCGAGCACATTTACAGCTACGGAAAACTTATCGGAAACCAAAAGCAACACATCGCCTGTCTCGGAGCCGGAAAGCGACTTGAGCTTTTCCATTTCGTCCGGCGTCAAATGCTTATCGATGCCGGACGAACGCGTGCCGTCTTTGCCGAAAATCACCCAGGCAAGACCTTTGGCGCCATCTTTCTTGGCAATCTCCGTCCAGACATCGAGTGTTTTTCTCGATACCGGATCTTTCTCCGCTGCCCCCTTGATGCATATACCTTTCAGCACGCCGCCTTGATCGGCGTTATCTCTGAAGACTTTGAAATTGCAGGTTTTTGCAACGTCGGTCATGTCTTTGATTTCCATCTCAAAGCGCAGATCAGGCTTGTCGTTGCCAAATCGCTCCATGGCTTCCTTGTAGGGAAGGCGGGCAAAAGGCGGCTTCAAGTCAATGCCTGACTCGCTAAAGGCCGCAGTCAGGAGCTTTTCAGTCACTTCCATCACTTCTTCTTCATCGGTGAAGGAAAGCTCGATGTCTATTTGTGTGAATTCCGGCTGTCTGTCAGCTCTCAGGTCCTCGTCTCTGAAGCAGCGCGCCACCTGATAGTAACGGTCGATGCCGCTGATCATCAGAGTTTGCTTGAAAAGCTGAGGGGACTGAGGCAGCGCGTAAAACATGCCTGGATTCAAACGGCTGGGCACAAGAAAGTCTCTCGCCCCTTCCGGAGTCGCCTTTGTCAGGATCGGAGTCTCGACTTCGATAAATCCGCTGCTGTCGAGAGCTCTGCGAGCAGCCTGAGTGACACGATGCCGAAGTCTGAGGTTATTGTTCATCTCCGGGCGTCTGAGGTCGAGAAAACGATACTTCAAGCGCAGCTCTTCATTGACCGAGTCGCCCTGGTCGAGCTGAAACGGCAATGGTTTTGCAGTATTGAGGATTTCAACCGCATCAGGATAGATTTCTACAAGCCCTGTGGGCGTTTCCCGGTTTTCGCTGCCGGCTGGGCGAGAAGTCACTTTGCCCCTGGCAATCAATACGTACTCGTTTTTGAGCGTGCTCAGCTCGGCGTGCACTTCCTTATTGCGATTCGGGTCGGCAGCCAGCTGCACGCGACCGGTCTGATCCCTGAGTTCGATAAAGATTAGCCCGCCCAGGTCACGTCTGACATGCACCCACCCGGCAACAGTTACTTCGCGGTCGACATCGGCGATACCCAATTGCCCGCACGCCTGATTGCGCTTTAATCTGGATGGCATGTCAAAAGTCTCCTTTAGGGAAGGCTATTGTATCCGAAGCTTCGAAACCGACTGGCAACGCCGCCTGTCGCTGTAACAGCAGCTTAAAGGGAAGCAAAGATCGCTGCTTTTCATTGCCGCTTGCACACGCCGATCAATGGCTCCCGCCCTTTTAAACGGGCTCTGCCGTAGCATCGAGGACGTAGTAAACTAGAAGTGCTGGCAATTTGCAGGCAAGTTCTTCCAGTCCGGTCACGGGGCTTTTTAAATGTCTACCGATCAAATAAACATGTTAATCGGCATTCTCCTCATTTTAATGGGGTTTGTCTACATCCATAAGTCGTACATGGCGGGCATTCAAGGCAAGTTGTGGTATTGGCAAGGTTTTCTCCCCTTCACTTTGATCTCGCCCTGGGTCTGCGTCTTCCCGCCCAAGGAAAAGTCACTTATCAAATACAAAGAAGCAATGTGGGTGCATGCATTTTTCGGCCCTATCTTCTTTTTCTCTGCCGTAATTGCGCTGTCAGCCGGATTCGACTTGACCGGTTTGCCAGGCACTAAGACAACCAACTCAATGTTCACCTACTTCCTGCCTGACAAGACTCCGTTGATGGTTTTCGACAAAAATCACTACAGAATGCAATTTCCCGCTCTAATTTCGAACGGCAAGAAGCTAGCCAAACTGTTCTTCGGAAATACCCTCGGACTCAAGGCTAATGACGACTTGACGCCGTATTCGCAATCTAGCGGTTCATACGCCGATACGATGAATCACCAGTAGAATCAGTCACCGACTCGCCTTTTAGAGTCCGGCCTCTTTCATTTGACGGTTCCAGCGACGGTTCAATTCGCTGTCTGAAGTGTTGGCGCGGTTCAAAGCATCTCCAACTTTAGTCGGAGTGCTTACCGTTTCACTGACCGTCTCCTTCAAAGACTTCCAACCACTGGAAAGTTTCTCGCCAATCTTGGCGGTAATGGAAGAGGTCTCTACCGTCAGACCTTTGCCTTCCTTCTGAATC
This sequence comes from Cyanobacteria bacterium DS2.3.42, assembly GCA_013823055.1. Lineage (GTDB taxonomy): Bacteria > Cyanobacteriota > Vampirovibrionia > Obscuribacterales > Obscuribacteraceae > QKMZ01. The sequence continues at coordinate 3,985 of PNLN01000194.1, read as the reverse complement.
GTCAAACCTTTGGCAGAAATCTTTTCCGGACTTCCGTCTTTGTCCAAATCAACAATTTGCAAGTCCGGCAGGCTGGCTTTTGAGCTATTCATACGCTCGGCCAGGGTAGCCATAAACTGATATTGTCCTTCGCCTGAAATTACGGAGGCTTCTTTAAGACCGTTGTAATCACCGGTTTTCAAAGATTGTTCTGCTTTATCCAGCTTTTGCCAAACGTTCATATCAGCCATTTTTGTATACCTGCTAGAAACAACTAAGCAACATCTGACAGCCTGAAAGGTGTCTTGCTTTCGTTTGAGGGGGGAGAAGAGGGGAAATTGCTTCGATGCCCAGAGATTACCAGCGGACTGTGACATTAGTTGGGCAGCCGAATTAATCGCGGCGCGGCGACACGGCACTCCAACTTGCGCAATCACTAAATCCGCTGATCAAGAGGTTTTTCAAAAGAACAAACAGATTAAATCGTCCCCTTGCCCTTGATGAAAGACTGGCTCATTCGATAGTCTTTAACGATAAGATCCATATATAGTCAAGCCCTCTTGCCAACAAGGAGAAGAGCAGTGACAAGTGTCGCCAAGATTCGCAATGTAGCTGTAATCGGTTTAAACCGAAGCGGTAAGACAAGTCTCGTGGAAGCCATCCTTCACCTTACAGGCGCAATCTCCAGGCGCGGAAAGATAAACGAAGGAACAATGACTACTGATTACGAGCCGGAATCGGTCAGCCGACAGATTTCCACCCAGGTATCAGTGGCTCGCACAACCTATCAAGATGTTCTGTTCAATATTCTCGACTGTCCCGGATTTATCGACTTCCAGGAAGAGGCAAAAATCGCTCTAATGGGGGCTGATGTAGCTGTCTTTGTTGTTGAGCCCGATCCCAATCGTTTGATTCAAATGGACATGCTTTTGCGCTTCACGGAAGAAATCGGTGTAGCCAGGCTGGTTTTCGTCAACAAAATGGACAAGCCCGATCTCAGTTTTGCAGAAACTCTGACAGTTTTGAAAAACTTTCCTGGCACAAAAACACCTCGCCCACTGGCTCCACTGCAATATCCGATCCTGAATGGAACGCTCACAGGTTATGTCGACGTTTTGAAAAAAGAAGCCTTTAAGTACGGCGCACAAGGAAAGCCGGAACATACAGATGTGCCTGCAGACATCAAAGATGACCTGGAGACTGCCAGAGAAAAACTAATCGAGAGCTTGGCGGACACTGATGACACCTTGTTGGAAATGGTGTTGGAAGGCAACGAGCCGCCAATCGAAATGATGGAAAAGGATTTGAAGGCTGCTGTAAAAGCCGGCACATTCGTGCCGATTTTGGTCGGCTCTGCGCATACGGACGCAGGTGTTTTCACCCTTCTCGACACAATCATTTCCTTGTGCCCATCTCCAGCCGATCGCGAATACAAGGACAAAGACGGTAAGGTCATAGCCGTCAAAGAAGACGGTCCAGTCATTGCGCAAGTGATTCGCACATACATTCACCCGCAGTCCGGAAAGCTCTCTTTGGCTCGAGTCTTTTCAGGGACTATCACAGGTGATTCACACCTGGTCGACATCAATCGCGGCGGCGCAAAAGAACGTGTCGGCGGCTTGTATTACCTTTTGGGCAAGAAGCAAGAAACAATGCCCACAGCCGGACCGGGCTCGATTGTGGCGCTGGCGAGATTGGAAACACCGCGAACCGGCGATACGCTCGTCAGCGAAAAAGAAACGACGACTATGCCGACCCCGCCGGATGCACCGCCACTCTATTCGCTGGCTATCGCACCTAAAAATAGAAATGACGAAGCAAAGCTTTCTACATTGCTCGGCAAACTGACTGAAGAGGATCCGATTCTCAAAGTCGACCGCGATCCAGACACGCATGAATACTGTTTGTACGGGCAGGGCGAAGTGCACCTGACGCTTTCCAGACAACGACTGGAGCGAAAGTATCACATTGAACTCGACACTCACAAACCGAAAATATCCTACAAAGAATCGATTCAAGCAAAAGTGGAAGCTCATGGCCGTCATAAAAAACAAACTGGCGGTCGTGGTCAATTCGGTGACGTGCATCTGCGCATTGAACCGTTGGAAAGAGGCTCGGGAAGTAAGTTTGGCGAGGCAATCGTAGGTGGTTCGGTACCGAGGCAGTACATACCGGGCTGCGAAAAAGGTGTGATGGAAGCACTAGAACGCGGCACGCTGGCTGGATTTCCACTGGTTGATGTTTCCGTAATTCTCTTTGACGGCAGCTATCACGATGTAGACTCCGATGAAATGTCCTTCCGCATGGCAGGCATTTTGGCGATGCGCGAAGGACTGGCAAAAGCTCATCCGATTATCCTCGAGCCGATTGCCGAAGTGAAAATCCACATCCCAAGCCAATACACCTCGGGTGTGCTCTCGCAAATAACAGGTTTGCGCGGGCAAATTCTTGGTTATGGTCCGAATCCAGAACGTCAGGGTTGGGATGAAGTAAATGCCAACGTTCCGCGAGGCGAGCTCTGGGACTACATCATCGAACTGCGCACACTGACCCAAGGTCTTGGATATTACACTTGGAAATTCTCACACCTGTCTCCAGTGCCGCCTCAGCTCTCCCAGGAACTGATTTCACAATCGACTGCAGCTCATGCTGAAGTTCACTAAAGCGCTGAAATTGAGCGCCCCCTAGAAAAATCGCATTGTTGCATAGGACTCTTAGTGATAAGATCCCCCAACTGCAAATTTTTTGTTGTCCAAATTCGTTATATGAAGGAGGGGATATCCCTTGTCCGAGGTTAGAGTTGCAGAAGGCGAAAGCATCGAACAGGCGCTTAAACGCTTCAAGAAGAAAATTCAAAAAGCAGGCATTCTTTCTGAAATCAAGCGCCGCGAACGCTACGAAAAGCCTAGCGTAAAGAGAAAACGCAAAGCCGAAGCCGCACGCAAGCGCCGCTCCTGATTTGACAATCTCCTGACAACCAAATTGCCCGATTGGCGATTTGGCGAAAGAATTATGAACAGACTTTGCGAAAAGCGGGTCTGTTCGTTTTTCTTTAACAGTTCATTTTTTCGGATGACATCCAAACCGACTGGCGATTCACTTACCAGTCGGGTAGAGCGGCTGCCAAAAATGATCGACCGATTTACCCATCAGGTGCGTGCCGGCGACGAATAGCGCTTTCTGGCGCCAACCAGGAACGACAATTGCCAGCCCGATCCCCGCTGCATCGCCCATCAATGTCCCTTCAAGGTACTGGTCTTTAGGAAACAACAGCACATCGATGGCGTGACTGGCAGCCCAACCCGCAGCCATGCCCCCTATGCATGAGGCCACGTATTTGAGTTTCAATTCCTTGATCATTTCAGAATGAGACTGGCTGCCAAACACGATATGTTGCTCACCTGTTTTTTTCTTCCATTCTAGAAGCGCCGCCGGTGCTACCTCTTTAGGCATGCAGTTTGGTCCAAACTTGCTTGCCGCAGCAACTCCTCCAGCCCACTTCAATAATTCGAACCGAGACGCAAAGCTCTTCTTCTCATGTTCGATGATGTCCACGTTGTCCATTCCCGGCAAAAGTGGATTGTCCTTTTCATAGGGAAGATTTGCCCGTTGGAGCAGGGCGCCTTTCGATTCAAAATAGTGGCTTGTAATCTCATCAGCAAAACGCTGATTGAGGGTGACCGTTTCTGGTCGCCGTTCCAAACTGTCTGGCTTGAACTGCGATTTTTCAAACAACGAATCTGCCAGACTGCCCATAAAAAACCACCCCGTTTCAAAGGAACAATTGCACCTTAGAGCAGTCGCTAGTGCAGTTGAATGTTGAATTGTGCAGTCTATTTTCCGTACAGATAAAATCCTCAAAAAGCGTCCTTCTTGACAATTTCAACGGCGTGTAATTTTATTGCGGTCGGGAATATAGAAAGCACAAGTCCTTTGAGGAGAGCGCTATGGGCACCAATTCCCATAAAAATTCTGCAGAGCTGGTTACGGTTGGAACAGACAGGCT
>PNLN01000178.1 GCA_013823055.1 Cyanobacteria bacterium DS2.3.42 | reverse complement strand
GCACTTCGCCGCTGTACAGCACGTTGTCCACGAGGATGACGCCGCCCTTTTTGAGCTTCGGCAAAATTGCTTCGTAGTAGTTGCTGTAATTGACTTTGTCGGCATCAATGAAAACGAAATCGAATTCACCGGTCAATTGCTTGATCGAATCAAGACCGGCGCCCTTCATGATTTTGATTTTCTTGCCGTGCGGGCTGTTTTCAAAATAGCGCGAGGCGAATTCAATAGCTTTGTCGTTGATCTCAAGAGTAATCAACTCGCCGCCTTCCGGCAGCCCTTCAGCCATCGAAAGTGCCGAATAGCCTGTGTACATACCGACTTCCAGAATACGCTTGGCTCCGGAAATCATCACCATCTGTTTAAGAAAGCGTCCTTCGAGAGGCCCGGTGAGCATTTCCGGCCACTCCATGGTTTCCTGGGTCTCAGTTGCCAGTTTTTCCAACAGGTCGCCATGAGACGCGGTCTTCTGCCGGGCGTATTGCTCGATCTCCGGCTTCATCAAAGTAAGCATGACAATCTCCTCGCGGTCCGCATAAGAAGCCTTGATTTATACCAAAATTGGCAGCTATACAGCTAGCTTTATTACTAAATACAGCAAAGGCTACTGCGATTTGAGGTTTACCCGTCTACAGCACGTCCTAAATCTTTGCTTTGTCCGGTTCATCGCACCAGAAGTCGACGAACAAAGGAGAAGTCTTGCCCAAATTTGCTAGCTCACGCTCTGCACTGGCTGCCTGTGCAACTTGCTTCTGGTCTTTGTGGATTTCAATTTTAAGCTTCAATGCTTGAGCTTCCAGAGCTTGCGCCACAATAGATTTGGGGGCCGCGCGAAGTTTCTTGATCGTTTCCGAAAGTGTCTGGAGCGCCTGCTCTGATTGACCCAAAAAGTTTTGATTCTTAGCTATCTCGATGTCGCAAATTCGCGAGTTGAGAACCCTTGACTCCAATGGTTTCACCATCAAAATTTCCTTTGCTGTCTCGAGCAACGCTACCGCTTGCTCATAGTTTTTCTCTGAACTCATGAATGTAGCAAGTGCTCGCAACGCCCGTGCATGCATGATTCTTGGTTGTTTGAAATTCTTCAGACTATTCAAAGCCTTAGGTGCTAAATCACGAGCAAGTTCAGCACGGCCTGTTCGAAGATAAAGGAGGCAAAGATTTCCAAGGATCTCACCGCAGCGTGGACTGGAAATCCCGAATTCGACCTGACGTTTTGCCAATTGGTCATTCAGGACAACTTCCAACTCCGCATAACTGCAACGAGCGAAAAGCGCTGACGCCAATTTACGAGAGATTATGTCGTCTCTTTTTTCAAAGCTTTTAGTAAACCGCGAACTGATCTTGAGCGCCCGCTTGTAGAAGTCTATAGCATCGTCATAGTGCCCATTTTGATAGCATGCCTCAGCTAGACTTTCTATGGTGTCGGAGGTTCTTATATCGTCAGGACCGGCTTTCCTAATTGCATTCACAGCTATTCGATACTGACTTTCAGCAGTGTTGTAGTCTTTGCGCTGCATTGCCAATTCAGCGTTGTGAGTCGCCTCCTGCCAGGCCTTACTGTCGATCAGTCCAGTCAAATTTCGACCCTTACCGGTTTCTTGCAAGGTCACTGCCAGGTTCACTTTTACCTTGTGCGCCAAGGATTCCGGGACAATTGTGGAATTGGCGATGGCGAGAGCACGCTGGTACAACATACGAGCCTCTCTATAATTTTTTTCCTCAAAACGCACAGTGCCAAGACCTGTCAAAGATTCGACCATTTCTTTAGAAACAGTCCGATCCTTTTGGACTGCCGGATTTGAAGCGCTCAAATTCTCCGCCATCTGCAATGCCCGATTGAAGATTGGTACTGTTGTCTCGCCGCCATTCAGCCTGAGAAGAACTTCTCCCAGCCTGTTGAGCGTATGAATAAGATCTTCAGCCAACAACTGCGTTTCGACGGCGGCCTCCATCGGGTATTTAACAGCGTCCAACGACCGCAAAGCATTCCTGTAATACTCGTCAGCGCTTACAAGATCACCTTCTCCAGCGCAAGCGGAAGCGAGATTGGCCAGGCTCACACCCTGGCGGAAGCTATTTTTCTCGAGATGCGTGGCGTGCTCGACTGCTTGCAGATACTTTTTGCGCGCGTTTTTAAAATCGCCGTCCACAAAAGCGGAATCGCCGTCAAAACGGCATTTTTCCCAAAGTCTGAGACGGTATTCCTTCTCAAAATTCGCTATAGCGGACAGGTCGAACGTGACGAGCCCCGCCACAGCAACAGTGGCAGCAATTATCACTGCTCTAGGATGTTTCGGTTGCACTTAAGACCTCACAAGACCGGTCTTTCTAAGTCTATTCAGCCCAACCAAAATTCATCCAAAACTAATTCTTATATAATTGCCGCACCGGCCGGGCAGTTAAGACATGAGCGGCGATATCGGACTTCAAATGGCCAAAATTCTACTTGTAGAAGACGACAACGATATGTGTGAGCAGATTGAGAGTTGGCTCAAGCACGAACATCACGCCGTCGAAGTCGTGAAAGAAGGACTAGAGGCGGCCGACCGACTCAAATTTTACAAATATGATGTCGTCATACTGGACTGGCAATTGCCGGGAATGAACGGCGTTGAGGTGCTTAAGAAGTTTCGCGATCAAGGCGGCGTGACGCCTGTACTGATGCTCACAGGCAAGGACAAAATCGAAGATAAAGAGCAGGGACTGGATTCCGGCGCAGACGATTATCTGACAAAACCTTTTCACTTCAAAGAGCTTTCCGCGCGCCTTCGCGCCATGCTCAGACGCCCAGCAGTAACCACTGGCAATCTTCTCAAACTGAGAGGGGTAGAGCTGGATACAGCAGCTCGCACTGTGAGCAAGGACGGAGAAAACGTTCACCTGTTGCCGAAGGAGTTTGCTTTGTTGGAGTTTCTAATGCGCCATCCCAACGAGGTTTTCAGCCCGGAAGCGCTACTGGACCGCGTTTGGCACAGCGAGTCCGATTCCAGCGTTGATACCGTATACACAACCATGCGCACTCTTCGCAAAAAGATATCTGCCGAAAAAACCGGTGCTCTCATCAAAACAGTGCACGGCGCAGGCTACACGATCGAAAACCGGTAACCTTTCTCCACCTACAAAAAGGTAAAAATCATGGACGCATTAGGAATAGGCTTGATCATCTTGGGCTTCGTGCTCAGCGCAGTCGGCAACATCTGGATTATTATTTTGGCGTTCAAACGACACATCGGATGGGGGATCGGCGCTCTTCTTTTGCCATTTGTGGGATTCATCTTCGTATGTATGAATTGGAACAGTGCCGGCAGGCCTTTCCTTCTTTATCTTTTGTCGATTGTATTCGTGGTGGGCGGCTACTTTATGAGCCCGACCATGCAAAAGAACATGGCAGAAAGTTCTGCTCGATCCGGTAGTCCGTAACTGAGTAATACGATTTGGATGCAGAAAAAGCCGAAAGTTCCCAACTTTGAATTTTCAGGAACATAATTTGAGAATAAGTGTCATTTGACTTACTTGGGCACCGGTGTGGGTGGGTCCAGTAGTCTATCGCTCACGTTCTCATTCTTTGGAATCTCACATAAATGCAAAAAAAGTTTCTTCCGATCGCCATCGGGACACTTCTCGGCGCGTTTTTTGCTGCCAACTCCGCTCAAGCTGAATTACTGAATTCAAACGGGCTGCAAGCCACCCACGGGACACCCATTGCCTACAACGCGCAATTGGGTGCCGCCTCCGGGCAGCATTACATGGCACAAGTTACCGAAATGGGTCACTTAATTTGGCCCTTAGACAGAATGCCGCTAAAAGTATTCATTGAAGACGGCTCCGGCACAGAAGGCTTTCGCGACTACTATCCGGACTTCATGAGAAAGGCATTCAACGAGTGGCAAAAAACGTCAAATGGCAAAATCAGCTGGCGGGAAGTCTCATCGCCACAGCAAGCCGACATCGTTTGCACATGGACCTCTAATGCAAAACCTAGAGGTCCCGGAGTTGAAGCCGGCGAAACGAAAAGCACGATTGGTGTCAACCGTTTAACCGGGCAGCAAAATATTATTAGCGCCAATATTTCGGTGCTTACTTCACTCATGGGTCGTTCTTTCAGCGACACCGATACCTATAAGACTTGTTTGCATGAAGTCGGACACGCCATCGGCATGGAAGGTCACTCAAATAATCCCAGCGATATTATGTATCCGATGCTCAACTCAGCTCAGACACCATATTTGAAAGAGCGCGATATCAACACGATTGCAGCTCTGTATTCGGAATCCAACCAACCCAGATACATTGCCCAAGCCCAGCAGTTTCAGCCGCAATACGGGCGAAACTTTATGCCAGGACGGCAATATCAACAACCATGGCAAGGGCGTCAAATGAACGATCAGTACGCTGATTTCGACGGTGACGAAGCGCCTCCGATGGCATTCCAACCACAAGGAAGATTTCGCAGCGCTCCTATTAACGTCAACGAACTCAGCTACAGTCAGCGCGAGGCATTGATGCGAGCCATTCGAAGGGACATGCAGCGCAGGGCGTACATGCGTGGATATCGATAGGTTGAGCGGTTAAGACAGCTCGTCTGCAGGTGCTTTGGGAATTTTGAACCAGAAAGTGCTGCCATGGGCGTCTTCACTGGTGGCACCACTTGTGACACCAATGGTCCCACCATGACTTTCGACAATTAGTTTACAAATAGGCAGACCAAGTCCTGTTCCCTTTTTCTCCGTAGCATCGGCTGCCTCGACCTGCTTGAAGCGTTCGAAGATTGCCTCTCTATGGGTTTCTGGCACACCTCTGCCTTTATCCACAACTTGTACTTCCACCATTTTGCCGTCATCTTTTGCACGCAATCGAACGGTTTCACCTTCCGGGGAAAACTTAACTGCATTGGACATCAAATTGACGAGAACCTGAATCAGCCTATTGTGATCGCCCATGACTTGTAGGTTTGTTGGCTCTATGTCTACAGTTACAGAGTGGGATGCGGCAAATTGCACCACGCTTTCCATTGACTCTTCAAAAACTGGCTGCAGCTTGATGTTTTCAACTGTCATGTCCATTCGACCAGCTTCAAGTTTTTCAATGTCCAGCAGATCGTTAATCAAATTGATAAGTCGAGTGGCGTTCCGCTCTGCGCGGGATACTTCATTCAGCGCTTTCGGTGTCAATTCGCCCAAAATTCCTGCGGACAAAAGCGTCATTGATCCCTGCATCGAAGTAAGAGGTGTACGCAAATCGTGGCTGACCATCGACATCAGCTCTGCTTTACGCCTGGAGGCATCAGCGAGTGCATCAGCCATTTCGTGAAAAACTTGATCGAGACGGCCGATTTCATCTTCGCCGTCGAGTAGTGGATTGAGCGCCTGTCCGTGAGCAAGTTTACCGGTATTGTCCATCAAGACTGACATACGGCGAGCGGTTGTGCCGTTGAAAGTAATGGCTAAAAGAATTGCGATAAAGACGGAGGCGAGCACACCTGTGCTCAAAATCTGCACAATTCGAAAGCGCGCTTCGGCTTCCCTTTCCGGCATGACCACATATGCTTGTTCTTGATCTTTAGCGAATTTCCTTAATGCGGCGACCATCACTGTAGCCTTGTTGCTCAGCTTGGTTCGCAGATCCTGCAGGTCAGGAACACCGTCACCTTCCATTGCCATTTTTCGAACTTGCCCGAGCAGTCCGATTGCTTCGCCGGAAACAATCTCGATTCGCTCCAGCGCTTGGACTTGGTTAGGACTGTCTCTCAGAGCTATTTTCAACGAGCGAATGCGCACGGGAATTTGCTCGAACATTCGGTCGAACTGCTCTATTGCTCCGGGCTTACGCAGGCGTCCAACTTCGTATAGATAAAGACTGCAGTCGAGAAAATTATTGAGCAGAATGTTCGACTCCATAACAACCGAGCGCGCGTGCCTTTCTTTTCGAATCTCCTGCTCGGCACTGGCAAGAGCTTGCGCCAGGAAACCGAGCACCATCAGCTCCGCAACAAGTGGAACAGCGATGAGCAAGAATGCTTTCTGCGAAAGATTGAGGTTGAAGTGGTTGCGCATCAATGCAATGTCTCGAGCAAACCTGTTCATCATCCCACAATCGCAGGCTATTCGGAAACTAAACTGCCAGCTCCAAATGTTTTCCAGTTTCTTGCTTAAGCGAAACGTTGATCTGCTCTTTGAAATGCGCAACCAACAATTCCGAACTGCGTTTTGCGCTTCCGAGCGAAGCATCTGCAAGTTGGTGCGTACCAACCCAATCACCCGTGCGAAATACGCCAGGTTCATTAGTTTCTTCCGTCCAATAACCACTCAGCTTTCCATCTTTCACCGAAAGCAGTTTGTGCGCCACCACAATATTGGCAAGAAAGCGCTTGTGCACGAGCTTTTCTCTCCAACCTGGTTGCAGTGTGTCCATCATCTCTTCCAGTCTTTTCTCGATTACGTGAGAACTCGTTTCACCTGTTTTCAAATAATAGGCAAGGTGGATCAATGCACCGTTTGGCGGAGTCAGCTGCGCAGACGCTGAATGAACAGAGTAATAGAGTGGCTCATCAATACCGAGTGCGTAAGTATTTTCGGGGCGTGGCAGAGCAGTAAGGCAAACGTCAAGGCAGGCGGCCTTCACGTCTGTCAGTTCATCCCCACCAAGATCGAGTGGGCTCTGACCAGGCAACAAGTTGTCCACACGCAGAATTTTCTTCACCACATCTGGTGGCGAAGCCAGAATTATGCCGTCGAATGTTTTGTTGACCGAAGTCTTTTCTCGATCTTTGTACATAACTGTGAAACTGTGGTCGGCAGTACTTCTCGAGAGCTCTGTTACTTCGCATCCGGCAAAGACTTCAACACCTGCGTCCAAGCATTTTTCAAGCAACGCATCGACCATTTGGGCCCAACCACCGTGCAGGTAAATGACTCCTGACTGCACTGCCAGTTGTAGCTGTACAAGGGCGGCTTGCGCAGACAACCTGCCCATATCGCCGGTATAGGTCGTAAGCTGAGCGAGTGTACGAATCAATCCTTTCAGCGCCTCGCTACCATGACGAAGGTCTTTGTCGGAATCGACCCACTCCTGGACGGTCAAGGATTCAACTTCGTCTTCCTTTATAGAATTCAGTCGCGCCATGAATTTGAGCAACCGAATCTTATCTATGGGACCAAGCAATGTAGTTTCCAAAATGGTTTTCACGGAAAGCGGCAAGACAGGGTTCTTTTTCTTGAAGAAAGCCAGAGAACGTCCAGTGGGCGGAGGATTTCCGGTGGGCTCGATACCGAGCTCCTTTAGAAAGGGGCGTCCGGCGCCGCCGACATAATGGGCGTGGGGTCCGAAATTCATGTGATAGCCGTCTTTGACGGTGGTTTGGGCCCGTCCACCGGGATTTATCGAACGTTCGAAAAGGGTGACCGCCAATCCATGCTTGGCAAGATTAAGGGCTGCCGACAGTCCAGCCAACCCGCCGCCAATCACCGCCACTCTTTGCTTTTCCGCCAGTTTAATCATTGTCCTATCCTCCGAGTTGCCCTCGCCATTTCCAGGCGCTTCCACTATGATAGATTCATGGACAATTTTTGTCCATAATTTTCCGGATAAAATATATCCATTATGAAACTGACTCAAGGAATCGAATGGTCAATCCACAGCCTGGCGCTCTTAGGGGCGTTGCCGGAGGGTTTGACGTTGCGTATAGAGAAGATGGCTGAGTTTTATGAGCTGCCCACTCCTTATTTAAGGAAGCAATTGCAAGCTCTCTCTCGGGCGAACCTGGTGGAAGCGACGACCGGACCCGGGGGTGGCTATAAATTGGCCAGACCAGCCGACCAGATTACGTTGCTGGACATTTATTTGGCAATCGAGGGTGATGAGAGTTGTTTTCGCTGCATGGAAATCCGCCAGCAGGGACCAAGCGCAGTGGACAAGTCCAATTACAAGCGTCCGTGCAACATAGCCACCGCCATGTATAAAGCTGAAAAAGCTTGGCGCGACGAACTTCAGAAAGTCACCATCGCCGGTATCATCACCGACGCCCAAGAACAAATGCCGTCGGAGCAAAGGCAGCGCGGTATCGACTGGTTCACAAGGACCTTAAGCGGACAATAGGCGATTGGCAAGCCAATCGTAGTAAAATCCGCTTCTGGCACAAATAAAGCAGCAGAAATGAATCCAACACGCGCGGACCTGATCGGTCCTCTCGACATGTTTAAAATCGGCATCGGGCCAAGCAGTTCGCACACTGTCGGACCGATGATTGCCGCACTTGATTTCAGGAAAAACGCAATCGAGCCGCATATCAAAAAACTTGGCGGCGCGGCCGGTCATCTCTTGCATGTAACTGTCGAATTGTTCGGCAGCCTGGCAGCGACAGGGCAAGGACACGCAACCGACGGTGCTGTCTGCGCCGGACTTATCGGGCTCCACCCAAAAACCGCCGAACCGGATGCCATTTGGTCGGCGATGCCGAATCTTGAATCGTCCGGCGCCATCGACCTGGCCAAGGTGAAAATCCGATTCACTCCATCTATTGATATTTTATGGCAGGGCTTTTTGATGGATGGGCATGGTTTGCCGCATCCAAATACTATGCGCTTTCGTCTATACGACAGCGACAAGCTGATCACCGAGCAATTGATTCTGTCTGTTGGCGGCGGCTTCATAGAAACCGCAGATGAGACGGGAAAACGTCGCCCGCCTCAAGATGCAGAGTCGCTGGCAAAAGTGCCGCACCCATATAATTCAGCACAAGAATTTATCGAGCAATGCGTAAAATCAAAACTGCCTCCATGGCAAGTAGTGATTGAAAACCAGGATGCTCTGGGCATGCCGGAGGCTCAGTTAAGAAAAAACTTGAGCGATATTCTAAACACGTTTTCCAAATGCATCGAGCGTGGTCTAAATACCGATGGAATATTGCCTGGCGGTTTAAACGTCAAACGCCGCGCCAAAGCGCTCTACCAGCAGCTTAAAGAAGGCAAGACCCCGGCTTGGGCCGGCAGCGATTTGAGACCGTCAGTCTATGCAATGGCCGTCAATGAAGAGAATGCAGCCGGCGGAAAAGTTGTGACTGCGCCGACAAATGGCTCATCGGGGCTAATTCCTGCGGTATGGAGAACGCTTCAAGAAAGCAATAATCTAACTCAAGCAGAATTGCAAAATGGATTGATAGTTGCATCTGTGATCGGCGCGCTTGTGAAAGTGCACGCATCGATAAGCGGTGCGGAAGTCGGCTGCCAGGGCGAAGTCGGCACATCGTGCGCGATGGCGGCGGGTGGCGCAGTAGCAATGTTGGGCGGCACTCCGTACCAAATCGAACAAGCCGCCGAAATTGGCATCGAGCATCATCTCGGAATGACCTGCGATCCGATAAAAGGTCTGGTGCAAGTTCCGTGTATTGAGCGAAACGCAATGGGTGCGGTGAAAGCCTTGAATGCAGCGGCTTTGTCGCTGGCATCGGACGGCAATCATTTGATCAGCCTCGATCGAGCTCTGGAAGTGATGAAGCAAACCGGGCTAGACATGAATCAGAAGTACAAAGAAACAGCCACCGGCGGACTTGCCCTGGGG
>PNLN01000177.1 GCA_013823055.1 Cyanobacteria bacterium DS2.3.42 | reverse complement strand
GCATTCGTTCTTGAAGTTGACGCCCTTCTTCAGAAGCTCTGCGCGCGCTTCATGTACGTTGTCTACGCTAAAGACAATAATCGGTTGTCCTTCGATTTTGCCGGGGTGCTTTTCACCAGGCTTCATGCCGTGAAGTGCCAGCGTTGTACTTCCAGTCTCCAATTCAACCCAACCTTCCTCTTCTGATTTCACGGTCATTCCAAGGATGTCGCGATAGAAAGGAACAGATTTCTTGGTGTCTTGTACATAAACGATGACGTAGCTCATCGTAGAAATCTTGATGTCCGTTTTAACTGTCATTGGATTTTTCCTTTAATACTGTTTGTACTTCGAAATGGAGACCTTCCAGTGCGAACAATTCGCACCGTCATGCGCTGCCGAAAAGCGAGCGAGGAATTCTCCAATGCGGAATCCTGGCGCTAATGATATCCCACTGTTTCAATGCCTTTATTAATTGAACGTTTTTACAAGCTTTGAGCTTCGAATTCTTCACACACGCTCATTTTTACCACTTATGTGAGGTCCACAAATTTCAACCGATATCGGTTGAGATTTGTGGACCAATATTTCTCAACGAACCGGGTTGTCATTTGGGCAAAGTTTTTCTTCGAATATTTTGAACTTTTTTCTCCGCCGCTACGTATACAAAATTACGGCGTAGAGGAAAGGCAAATGACGAAGAAAGTTGTTAAACCAAATCTTCAGCCCACAAAGTCGATAGCTGGGCTGTGGGCTGCATTTTGTATCAGGTACCCCAACGAGGAGAGTAGCGGGATCTTCACTCGCAGTCAGTTTTTCCTCAATTCCAAAGTTGCGTGTCCTGAATGCGCAACTGAAAATCGACTGTTCAACTTTGAGCAGAGGTTCATTCAGTGCAGAAATTGCAAGCGAAAAATTTGGTTGCTCGCAGGAACGTTCTTTAATCGTGTTCGACGATTTCGACCATGGTTGGCTGCAATCTGGTTTATCGAAGCAGGTGTAATGATCACTGCTTCTGAGTTTGCTCGCTTGCTAAAAGTTGCCACTTCAACAGCTTTAATGATTTTCAAAAAGCTGAGTATGGTGATCGAAAGTCGGATGGAAAAAAAGTCGGAAAAAATTCCATCTGCACACTTTTCAAATACGTTCTACAGACGAAGCAGGGAAACGCCGGCAGGAAGGCACCCTCGAGAAGAAGAGACAGCTGCCGTAGCGAGAGTAGGAGTAAATCCGCGTGCACGAATGCAATTGGTTAGGGATAATCGTGCCAATGAACTGGCGGTGACAGAAAAGGAAAGAAAACTGGTAAATTCGTTGATCGGAAAAGCTGAAAAGCTACTTCTATCCCTAGTTTCGGATAATCCAATAAGCTACGACAGGCTCTGCAAACAAGCGAATCTGCCGATCAATGAATATTCAGCGGCGCTAACGAATTTGGAATTATTTGACTTCGTCAGGCGCTTGTCTGGAGATCAGTTTGTTCTTGGTGATTCGCCATATGCTTCGCCTGTGAAGGGATCTCCAAGCCGAAAACTAATTGAACGCAGAAACAGGATCGCCTCACGATTCATTGACTTTGTACGTGCGAATTACAGGGGCATTAGTCGGAAATATTTGCAGAATTATGTTGCTCTTTTCTGGGCCTACGTAGATAAGAAAACGTGGGCTCAGGACTCCCTTATGAGCGCATGCATATGCTATCGCGAAATTCGCGACGACGACGTGATCTCCTATGTTACGCCGCTGGATGTTGTCGCGCCTAGAATTCTAGGCGCAAAGAAAAAGGCCGGATGATTACCCGGCCTCTAACCTTTAGCGTTGAATAGGCTAGGCGAGAGCTGCAGCCAAAGGAGCTGGAGCTTTGATTTGAGCTCTTTCGGTTTCTTCCACTGCTTCAGCTTCAATTGCCCAAACATAGAGGCAAGTGTAGAAAGAAGCGCGGATGTAGTTGCACATTGCAGTTACGACAACAACTGTGGAGACCCACAAGAATGCAGCCATAAAGAAGATAGGCGATGTCTGCATTTGCAGCGCGTAAGCACCCAGGAAGCCTGCTGCGCCGCCAGCCCACACAAGTGCAGTTGTGGCTTTGCAAATGAGACCGACTCCAACTTCTCCCACACCGATGGTGAGCAAATTGCCCTGAGCCATACGGTCGGCACGTTTGAGCGCACCCCAGAAAGAAGTTCCTTCAATAACAATTGCTGGAAGAATCAAGTGTCCGGCAAGAGTCCAGAATACAGCTACGATGCCGGCGAGGAAATCGACGCCGAATCCCATGCCGCCCGTTCCGCCTTTGCCTCGCAAGCCACGTGCGATGGTTTTGGCAAGCAAGGTAGTGATGCCCAACATAATCAAAGCCGGCAAGCTTCTTAAAACTTCCTGGCAGGCAATATTCATTTTTCCGGTGCCTGCACCCTCAGTGAGGTGGCAGTAGACAAGCGCAGTCGTCACACCTTCGAGGAAGCGATTGGTCAGCCACCAGACAGCAACAATCATCATCGCAACGACGCCCATGTCTGTTCCGGCGCCGACCATTTGGCCAAAGCCACTGGGGTCGGCTGGTCCATTTAGACCAGTCATCTGCATAAATTGTTCTGGGCTGCCGCTTTTCATCATATTCTGACCGGATTGTCCAATGGTCTGCGCGACACCTTGAACTTGTCCGCCAATCTTGGCGTTACCCTGTACGAATAAGAGAATGGCAAAAAAGAAATTGCTTACGACGGTGAGAATCGAAGGCAATAAAAGGCGCCAATCTTGCCAGCCCATCTTGATGCTGGCCATTATCATCCTGAAGCCGCGTCCAAACGATTCAAACATGACCTTTTAACCCTCGTGGGGAATCGCTGAAATGGGAGGTGCCCAAATGGAGCGAGTGGCGGAATACAAATTAGTAAAGTAAGAACTAAAGGCCTAATAGACCGTCAATAGTGTAACAGTTGCCAAGCGAATGTAAAGGGGTCTTTTTGACTTAGGTCGCCAAAACTTCACACAGGGCGGTATTTAACCACTATTTCGAGGCTTCCGGCACCCCTCCGCCTACCTCCAGATCTTCTGATTCATAGCAAGAATCAAGCAGAGCCTGGTATTTCTCCGTTATTATTTTGCGCTTTACCTTGAAGGTCGGCGTCAGTTCGTCGTTTTCGACCGTAAAATCGTGCTCCAAAATGACAAATTTCTTGATCCGCTCGAAGTTAGCCAGGGGCTCGTTTTTGCGTTTGACAACCGCCTCGACTTCGTCTCTTACCTTGGGATGTTGGGTCAACGCGTCTAAATCGTCTACTGGTAAGCCGTGTGTCTCTCCAAACGCCTTTAGTCCTTCTCGGCTCAGGGTTACAAGTGCCGAGACAAATTTGCGTCTGTCGCCATAGACAAGAATGTGGCTGATTAAGCTCTCGCCTTTGAACAGATTCTCAATGTACTGAGGAGCCACGTGCTTACCGTTTGAGGTAATAATGATGTCTTTTTTGCGGTCCTTTATCTTCAAACGCCCGGTCTGGTCTATCTCTCCGATGTCTCCAGTCGAGAACCAGCCATCTGAAAGCGCTGCTTTCGTGGCTTCCTCGTTTTTGTAGTAGCCGGCAAAGATAGAAGGTCCTTTGACAATAATCTCGCCATCGTCAGCAATCTTCACTTCCACTCCCGGCACAGGCTTGCCGACCGTGCCTGGATAATTGTCTTCGGGGACATTGCAGGCAACAGGAGCACTTGTTTCAGTCAGTCCGTACCCTTCAACAATATTGAGTCCGATGATCTCAAAAAACTCTTGCACATTTGGTGACAGGGGCGCAGCGCCTGAAACCATTACTCTCAGCCTGCCTCCGAATCGCCGTCTGATTCTCGAGAAAACCAGGCGGTCCGCAACTCTTAGTTCGGCTTTGAGAATTTGATTGACGATATGGTCTTCGTTTTTGCCCTGTGCCGCTTTTTTATAGCGCAGTGCGCGCTTGCCCAGAGCCATGGCCCAGCGGATCAAGTATTGCTGCGGCTTGGGCAGTTTGCGAATTTCAACTTGAATGCGTTGATAAGCCTTTTCGTAGAAGCGCGGCACTCCGTTGAGAACAGTAGGACGCACCTCAACCATGTTCTTCGGAACTTGCTCGATGCTTTCGGCAAATGCAACAACAAGTCCCTCGTATATTGAAATGAATTGCCCTCCGACTCTCTCGTATACATGTGAAAGAGGCAAGAAAGAGAGTGCCAGGTCGTTTTCATTGAGACCAACAAGAACATGCATCGCTTCGCAAACGGCCATGATGTTGGAATGAAGCAACATCGCGCCTTTTGGTATACCGGTTGTGCCGGACGTATAAACGATAGTGGCTATATCATCCGACTTCAAATTCTTGATTCTTTCTGGTAAGGCTTCTGATTCTTTGCCCAATTGAATCTCGCCGTGCTCCAGGAGTTGATTCCAACTGAGAGTCTTGAAGCGAGGATCGGTCGATTTCGGCTCACCTTCAATCAAGACCACGAAGCGCAATGCTTGCGGTAAATCTTTTGCCTCTTGCACCTTGCGAAGTTGGCTTTCATTCTCACAAAATATGCCGACAGCATCACTGTGTCGAATCAAAAACTGCGCTTCTGGCGCAGCAAGAGTGGGGTAAATCGGAACTGTAACCGCGCCGACAGAAAGTGATGCCAGATCTGCCCAGGTCCAGTGTGGGCGGCTTTGCGACATGATAGCCAGCTTTTCGCCGGGCATAACTTCCAGGCTGAGCAGTCCCCCTGCAGTTAACTCGACTGTTCTTCCATGTTCGCGCCAGATAATCGGGCGAAATTTGCCATCTACTTTATGCAGGATGGCTGGCCGCTCGGACATTGTCGCCACGCGTTCCCAGAAGACATCAACAATAGTTTTGTAAGTCAAGGTTTTTGCCTTTAGCCTTGCGCCTGTAGCGCCACCGATTGATTGAGCCAATTCAAATAGGGCGTATGCCCTTCCACTATTGGAACACAAATTATCTCCGGCACATCATATGAATGAATTTCCCGGATCTTTGATTCTAAATCCGCCCAGCGTGCCAGATTCGACTTGATGATCAGGAGAGCCTCTTCATCGTCAATCGTCAATTTTTCTTCCCATTTATAAACAGATTTGATCGCCGGTACGATATTGACGCATGCTGCAAGGCTGCTTAAAACGAGTTGTTCTGCAATGTCTTGTGATGCCAACGCCGGGCATGTGACAAAAACAACTACTTCGTCTGACATCAGCTAGTTATGACTCCTTGCTGTCCTGTCCTTCTCAACTCCGGTCTCTCATCAATTCAGTACCGGCTTCACTAACGAATTCGCTCAGCACTTCTGCTACTCGCGTGAAACCTTCTGGTTGCAAACGCGGCATGCGATAACGCTTATGCATTTTTACAACTACAAGTGGAACAGCCAATTCTTCAGAAACGAAATCGACAATTGGTTTGTGCAGGTAGTCGAAACAGTCAGTAGCGACCGGTTCTAATGCAGAAAGCGACAAACGTAAGCGATTAATGTAATCGTCGCTTACCGCTTGGTTCGGACCTGCGGCAAAGAGCTGCAGTCCGGGCGCTTGGTGCCAGGATGCACCGACGAGCATTACAACAAGACCGACTTGTCCCGTCTTGACGATATCGGCAAGAGCTCTTCTGAAGGGGGTCTCGAGGTAGTAGCAGGGATCGGCGACGCAGCAGTAATTGGTGGTAAGTGTATGGCAGCCGCTTGTGCGATGCAAAAGTGTGGCTAGACTTCCCGTGAAAGTGTCAGGTTCTTGAAATTCACCCTCTCTCCAGTATGCAGTTGCGTGCGGGGCCAGGACAAGGACAGGCAATTCTCCACCTACAAACTGATAATCAGGCTCTCCTGCACTGGGAAACTGCTCATAACGCTCGGCGATATTGCTTTCGTAATTGAGGGCCCAGAGCAGTGGCGAGGCGTGCGGCTGTTCTTCCAATAAATAGTTGATTGCCAGGTCTATATCGCCAAAACGTGCCTGAGAATGGGAAAGCACCCACGGACTAAAGGGAGAATTGCCCACTACAGTGACCATTTTTCCAGTGCGATGAGCGTAGAAAATCTCCATTGCCGCTGCATAGCTCGGACGATGCAGGTTGGCCAGAAGGGCATCGCATTGGTCGATTAAATCAAGTGCTCTTTTTACTTTCAGTTCGGTCGTGTCGTTAATCAGTTCAATGCCTTCAAGCTGTTCGAGAGCTGCCATCTCTGAAAAGGCGAACTCAAGTGGATTAACCACTTTCAGCCCATACTTGCGCAACTTGTTCATGGCGATAGAGCGCCAATCGAATTCGGCACCTTGGCTTACCAGCTCGTTGTGCTCGATTGTTCCGCCTGTGAGATAAATGGACGACAACATTGTGGTTTCCGACACTCCCTGTAGAGTAATTATTTGCGACTCTTGAACGGCCAAATAGTTCCGTATTGAGAAACACCAATTACACTGGGTTTTAAGCTGAGCTTAGAATCTATGCTGCTCACTATATACCACAGGATCAAGGTTTCACGCTTCTGTGGCACTATCGCAAATCGGCATATGTCCGCTAGCCAGCCAATATACAGGCAATTCTGAACGTACATGAGGTGCATACAGGTTGAAGCATAATTCCAGTTTTAGCGCTTTTCTGTCGAAAATTCGCTCCTGTGCAGTTGGTGTAATTACTCTAGTTGCTTGCTGTGTGGTCGTTTCCGGGTGCGCGCAAGCTCAGACGCAGGGGCAGCTTCCACCTCAACAGCAGCTTCCACCTCAACAGCAGCTTCCACCTCAACAGCAGGCTGGAGCGGCTCAATCAACCGCTCCAGATGCGGAAGCTATTCGTGCTCAGGAATTGCAGCTTGTAAAAGTGCCTTTGACTGTGACTGCACCAGTCAAGAAAATGCTCCGGTACGATGATCGTGGACTGCCTCACGAGAAATTCTTACTGCTCCTTTCCAATGGCTCGACTATCTTGGTGGCACACAACACGAAAATGGCACCATATGTGCCGATTCAAGAGGGCGACACAGTTACCGTCAAGGGCGAGTTTATCTGGAACGCCAAGGGCGGCTTGATTCACTGGACCCACCATACCGATACACCCAATCACCAGGGTGGATACATTGAGTTCAAAGGCAAGCGCTACGAATAATTTTTTGAAATATGCAGGCTGCGATTTAAACCGATATCGGTTGAAATTTCAGAACGCTATTTAGCGCCAATTAAATTGAGCGCTTTGGGCGACAGAAACCACTTGAGAGTGCCAGGCCAGGAAGGTGGCAAATCTTGCACGTCCACCCGGATTACCGCAGCTTTTTTGAAAGGAATAATCACTTCCGGACCTGCCAGCATTAAATCGGCAGCCAGCCTGCCGATGTCAGGTTCGTGTCCGACCATGAATAAGTCTTCGAAAGGAGGAAATTTTTTCAGATTCTTGAAGACTTCACTTGATGTTCCGCCCGGCGCCAGACCATCTGCAATCTTCAACTCACCTGCCGGTCCAAGCACTTCCAGTATGATTTCTGCTGTTTGGCGAGCGCGAGTGAGCGGGCTGCTTACAACCATTGACGGTTTAGCGTTGAGCCTCTTGAGAGCATTTGCCATCATCCGCGTTTCGGCACGCCCGTCGTCCGTAAGCGGACGTTGGGAATCGTTCAATATTGCTCCGCCAAGTCGCTCTACTGCAGTTGCATGTCTCATCAGATAGATTTTCATGACCGAATATTCTACCTGACTGTAGAGTTCGCCACGTCACCATCTCTGGTTAGACGCATCTTCATTCCGCCTCCGGCTCAGGTCAAGTAATATGATGACAATGAGCCAGAAACCACGAATTATCGGTCTTGACATTGGCGATGCCAGAATTGGAGTAGCGATTTCAGATCCGCTCGGCACCACTGCAGCTGGCATTGATGCGATTCAGAGAGTCAATATGACCGAAGATGTAGAAGCGGTCAAACAAATCGCAGAGAGACATGGTGCTGTCGAGATTGTGCTTGGCTTTCCTCAAAACATGGATGGTTCAATCGGACCGCAGGCTGAAGATGTCAGATCTTTCGGCCGCAAACTTGCTCAAAAAACCGGCTTACCGATTGTTTATGAAGACGAGCGACTGACAACAATCTCAGCAATTCGCACCTTGACGATTCAAGGCGTAAAAACAGACAAGAACAAAGCGCTGGTTGACATGCAATCGGCGGCAATAATTCTGCAAAAATTTCTAGATCACAAAGAGCCCCCGCCTTCGGCGTGAGTCACAATTCAAAGCGGTGCTCAATAAGTGAATACCTTAAGGCGACTCTTCGAGTCCATCATCGGCAGTGGCAATACTGGCTCTGCGGCGGAAGGCGCGACCGGTGAAACGCAAGTTGAACAACAAAACCCAAAATCACTGGAAGGAAAACCGCAACAGTCTCCGCTGGCCGTTGTTGAAATTGCTGCAATCGGAGCCTTAACTGCAACGGCTGCCTTTGTTCTTAGTCAATCGGTTGGCTGGCTTGGTGCACTCAGAATTCAACTGTCGCAGTCCGAACATCGGCTTTGGATTTTGCCCTTATTTGGTCTGTTCGGCGGTGTCTTGTGCGGTCTGATAGTCAAGTATGTCGCACCTGAAATTACGGGCAGTGGCATTCCTCAAGTGAAAGGATTTCTTAAAGGCCAGCCGATTCGCATGAATCTTCAATCGCTTGTCGCCAAGCTGGCAGCCGGAATTTTGTCACTGGGATGCGGATTGCCTCTAGGCAGAGAAGGTCCGACCGTGCAAATCGGAGCTTCACTCTCGGGCATGTTCGTGTCTCTTGTGTCCAGTGGAGAAAAACTCAAAAAACACTTTGTCGCTGCCGGCGCCGGGGCAGGTTTGGCCGCTGCTTTCAACGCTCCTCTCGCCGGCGTTATTTTTGTAGTTGAAGAGCTGGTCAAAGAGGTGTCGAGCACTTTTATCATTACAGCCGGATTGGCTTGTTTTGCGGCGGCTAGCATGTCGCAATTGCTTGGTACTCATTCACTGGATACCTCCTCTCACTCAGATTTTCCAATCTGTCATTTTCGTTTTGAAGATATTCCATACCTGATCTTGCTCGGTATCGTATGCGGTGCCCTCGGTTCTCTCTTCAATTGGCTGATTATCAAAGGCATGAAATTGAAGACCAAATTCTTTAAGGATAATTATCCGCTTTCTATCGGCTTGGCTGGCTTGATATGCGGCGGTGCTGTTGCACTGCTCCCACAATCGATGCACAATTTTGCTGGCATCAAATATTTGATCATTGGTAACACCCCAACCCTGGATTTTGCCGGAATGGCGTTGGCTGTTTCTTTTTTGATCACGATTGTCTCTTATATTTCCGGCGCTCCCGGAGGATTATTTGGTCCAAGTTTGACCATAGGTGCGGCTACTGGTTATCTTATGGGCGCTACTGAATTAGGTGAATGGGCAAATGCATCCAATGCACCGGATCTCTTTGCCCTGGCGGGTATGGGGGCATTCTTCTGCGGAGTGGCGCGAGTACCGATTACCGCTACGGTGATCGTTTTTGAGATTACTCGCGACTTCAATTTGCTCTTGCCTTTACTAATGACGACCATGGTGGCATACACGGTCGGTGAAAAAATCTATGCAGGTTCAGTTTACGATCGCCTTCTAGAGTTAAGTC
>PNLN01000096.1 GCA_013823055.1 Cyanobacteria bacterium DS2.3.42 | reverse complement strand
ATTTTCGGCAAGCGCGTTTGCGTAATCGTCTTCGTACTGAGCTAGATCCGCATTTTTTCTACCGAGAACAGTCTTACCTGCCTCAACTGCATGTTGAAGCAATTCCAATGCTCTATCAGGGTTGCCGGAGGCTAAGAGAACCACAGCTAAATTCGCTGCAGAGGACAGTGTTTCAGGGTGATTTGCGCCTAACTTGTTCAGGCGGATCTCGTGGGCAATTTCCAAATGATCAAGCGCTGTGCTTATTTCGCCAAGTTTGAATTCCACACAACCCAGGTCTAAATAAGAATTAGCAACATCAGGATGGTTCTCGCCGCAAATCAAAAGTCGCTGTCTAAGCCCGTCTTGAAGCATCGGCATGGAGCGGTTGTAATCGCCCATCCAAAAATAAAGGGCGCCCAGATTGTTGGTGGCGGCCGCCAGCAGTCTTTTTTGCGCCCCATTTTTCAAAATTGAAATTGCTGTTTCGAGCTCCGGCAGTGCTTCTTTGTATTTACCTTGTTGTCTGAGCGCATTGGCAAGTACAACGCGGTGCATTGCTTCGTTCTCTTTTCCAAGAGCAGCTTCGATGGAGAAATTCAAAGCTTTACGCACATTCTTTTCTGACTCGGCGAATTCACCGGCACTGTTGTTCAGCAGAGCGATGTAGTTGTATGCAGCAGAGAGACGCTTCTTGTCTTGAGGCTTCAACTTTTCAATGGCAGAAACGCCGCGTGAGATCCACTCGCGCGCGTCCGGATATAAGCCCTCAAGGCGATACACATTGCCCATCAGAAGCCACGATTCGGGCAAACGACTTTTTTCGAAATTATGATTTAGGGCAATGTCTTCTTCGAGTTTTGCTCTTGCGTGGTCAAAGTTGCAAGCCTCTGCGTATTCCATGGCAGCGACTCGCAGCATATCGGAAGTCGTTGCATGCGATTGATCGTTTTTCGACTCAGTTGTTGAGCTGTCTGAGGTTGCATTGAAGGTAGAAGAGAAAGCCGCCGGAGAGGCTAGAGACAAATAGACAAGTATAGATAAGCCAATAAGGGATGCTCGCGATGAGCATCCCTTAGAGTTAGCTTTTGAATCGGTAAGCAGTTGCTTACAGGTTTTCGATAAGTGCATCACCGAATTCGCTGGTTTTCAGCTTGGTTGCGCCCTTCATCATGCGTTCGAAGTCATAGGTGACTTTCTTTTGTTGAATGGTTTTTGCCATCGACTCATGGATGAGGTTGCATGCTTCGGTCCAACCCATGTACTCGAGCATCATTGCGCCCGAAAGAATCACGGAGCCTGGGTTGATGACGTCTTTGTCAGCATACTTAGGAGCAGTTCCGTGGGTGGCTTCGAAGATCGCGCAGCTGTCGCCGATATTGGCGCCAGGAGCGATACCCAAACCACCTACTTGCGCTGCGCAAGCATCGGAGAGGTAGTCACCGTTCAAGTTTGTGGTGGCGAGAACCGAATATTCATCCGGTCTAGTCAACACTTGTTGGAACATGGAATCGGCGATTCTGTCGTTCAAGAGGATCTTGTCGGCAGGCATTTTGCCTTCCATTTTGTCCCAGAGGGTTTCTTCACTGACGATTTTGGCTTTGAAGGCTGCTTCTTCAGCTGCCAATTCATAACCCCAATCTCTGAAGGCGCCTTCGGTGAACTTCTGGATATTGCCCTTGTGCACCATGGTCACGCTCTTGCGGTTGCGCTCGATGGCGTATTCCAAAGCACGTTTGATCAGGCGTTGCGAACCGAATTTGGAAATTGGCTTGATGCCGATGCCCGAATCAGGACGAACTGTTTTGCCGAAGCTTTCGCAAAGTTCGATGAATTTCTTTGCTTCTGCAGAATGTGCTGGGAATTCAATTCCAGCGTATACGTCTTCAGTGTTTTCGCGGAAGATGACAACATCCAACTTCTCGGGTGCCACTACTGGTGAAGGCACTCCTTTGAAGTAGCGAACCGGTCTAACACAACAGTAAAGGTCAAAAATTTGACGTAGGGAAACGTTCAAACTACGGATACCGCCGCCTACTGGTGTGGTGAGCGGTCCTTTGATGGCCACGCCGAACTCTTTGAGAGCTTCGAGGGTACCTTCCGGCAGCCATTCATTGTGCTCATTTTTCGCCTTTTCACCGGCAAAAACTTCGAACCAGGCGATTTTCTTTTCGTCGCCATAAGCTTTCTTGACTGCGGCATCAAGCACTCTTACGGATGCCTTCCAGATGTCGCGACCAATCCCGTCTCCTTCGATAAAAGGAATGATTGGGTGGTTTGGGGTAACTGGCTTGCCGTCCTTGAAGGTGATCTTTTCACCTTGGGGAACCTTTATGCCGTTGTAAGTCTTGTCAATCACTTGTCCCATTGTTTCACCTTCTTGCCACGATTCCCGAATTCAAATTAGAAGAAACCCAATCAAAAGCGGACAGAAGCTCGTCCCCGATTCGATTTCAAGTCCTGAGGATAACATCGAAGGCGTCAGAGCCCCGAAACCGCAACTAAAAGATCCATTTTTGACCAGCTGTCAAGAAGATGAAGTTATAGTAATATCCGGCACTGGCGGCGGTTTACCGCTAAATTTTCATGGTTACACTGCTATATGGCCAAAACTGCTTTTGTAGGAAAAACTCGAATTTTTCCTACAAAACCACAAGTCCCTGCAGTGACCCAATTGCCAGGAGGACGCCGGTGGACCTGTCTCTCTCGTTAAGACGTGCGATTTCCGTATACGGTCAGCACGAGGCTATTTGCGATCAAGGGGTCAAATTTACCTACCGCCAGTTCGGCGAGAGGGTGGCGGCGCTCAGCAGCGGACTCTCCAAGCTCGGTCTCAAGAATGGCGAGACAGTAGCGATCCTTTGCCCGAACACGCATCATTACATGGAAGCCTATTACGCCTGTGCAGTGTCTGGGTTTGTGCTGAACCCACTTAACTTTCGTCTTGCCGCCAGAGAGATTTCAACGATTCTCGAGGACAGCAGCGCCAGGGCGATTATCATTCATCAAGACTTCTACGATTTATTCAAAAACGCAATGACACATGGGGAAATTGCAGGTTTCCAGCATGCTGTCTACATCGGCGAAAACAAGCCGGATACAAAATTGAACGTCCAGCATTACGATACTGTGATCAGCGAAAACGACGGTTCGATTCTGCCCGATATTGAAATATCAGGCTCACAGCTGGCCCAGTTGTACTACACCAGCGGGACAACAGGACGAGCGAAAGGTGTGATGCTCACGCACGAAAACGTAGCGTCGCATGCTCTTGGATCTATTCCGGAATTCGAATTGAGTGATGCTGACACCTGGGCGCACATCGGACCGATGTTCCACCTGGTCGATGCCTGGGCTGTTTTCGCCGGCACATGGGTGGGGGCGCGGCATGTTTTTGCTCCATATTTCAAAGCTGATGATGTTCTCGACTTGTTCGAAAGAGAAAAAGTTTCAAAAACTGCGCTGGTTCCAACCATGCTCAATGCGCTTTTAAATGAGCCATCAATCAACGACCGCTCCTTTTCGGCACTGAAAGTTATCACCACAGCCGGTTCTCCTGTTGCCCCAGAAATAGTGAAGAGAACTTGCGAAACATTTGGATGCCACTACTGGCAGTTTTACGGGATGACGGAGTGCAGTCCTCTTCTCACGATCAGCAAACCAAAAGCAAACATGAAAGATTGGCCGGCCGAGAAACTGCTAGCTGTCACAAGCCGCACCGGCAGAACAGTCATCGGTGTGGAATTGAAAGTTGTGAAAGATGACGGCACCGAGGTGAAGCGCGATGATACCGAAGTTGGGGAAATAGTTGTTCGAGGACCGTCTATTACGCCTGGATATTGGAAGCAGCCGGAAGCTACAAGTGCCACTATCATCGATGGATGGCTGCACACTGGCGACCTGGCAGTAATGGATGCAGAAGGATACGTGAATATAGTCGATCGCAAAAAGGACATGATCATTTCGGGTGGCGAAAACGTATTTTCAACCGAGGTGGAATACGCTCTTTACGAACATCCGGACATAGTCGAATGCGCAGTCTTTGGCATTCCGGACAAGAAGTGGGGCGAGATGGTCAAGGCTGTGGTTGTGAAGCGCAGTGAATCATCGATTAACGAGGCCGACGTCATTGCCTTTGTGCGCACAAAACTAGCTGCCTATAAAGCACCAAGGAGTGTGGATTTCATTGAAGTACTTCCGAAAACCGGCAGCGGAAAAATCTACAAGAAAGGGCTGCGTGACCCTTATTGGGAAAAAGAAAGGCGCCCGATAAACTAGTCTTAGCTTGACTGCAGAATGTTAGCTCTTCTTCAGTGGCTGTGCCTTCTCCAGAGCACAACTAATTACAAACAGTTTTTGCAATTGATCGATTTCGTCATTGGAAATGCCCAATTCGGAAAGTACCGCGCGAGCATCGTGCGACGTGCTATCACGGGCGACAACTTCGCTTTCGCTCCTGTTGAAGACAGGAGTGATCATTTGTGGAATCGCTCCCAATAAGGGATGAGAAGCATTGACGAGCAAGCCTTTCTCCTTAGTAAGCTGATGCGATAGTGCTTCTTGCAGTGTGTTTACTGGCGATACGCAGCAATCACTGCCGTCAAAAACCTCAGTCCACTCAGCCAGAGTTTTCTTTTCGATCTCTGCAGCTAACGTTTCTTTCAACGCTTCGTCACTTGGTTTGGCTGTTTTGGACTGCAGGTCTTCACGCCCAATCAAGGTGCAAAACTTTTCCCAGAATGGTCTTTCCAGAGAGGCAACTGCAAGATATCTGTCGTCCTTGCATCTGTAGACAGTGTAATTAGGCATTTCAGATGGGTAATTAAAACCGCCGACAATCGGGTCGACGCCAGTGTAGAGAAGCCCAGTACCGAGAATGTTGAGCGTCGAAAGCGCACATTCGAACATGCTGATGTCGATATGTTTGCCTTTTCCTGTGGTTTCTCTCTCCATCAAGTGAGTGCTCACGGCAAGAGCACCATACAGCGCAGACATGTAGTCTGAGACCAGAATACCCGGTAGAGTCGGCGAGCCATCTGGGTTCTTGTGTTGATTGAGCACGCCGGACTCAGCCACAAAATTTAAATCATGACCCGGTCTTTGACTCCATTTTGTTTTCTGCCCATATCCAGAGATCGACAGAAAAATCAGGCGAGGATTGATTTTGGAAAGCTGCTCGTAGCCTATGCCCAGCCTGTCCATGACTTCCGGTCGGAAATTTTCCACTATGACATCGATGTTTTCCACCAGGTGATGAATCAGTTTGACGCCTTCCGGCTTCTTGAGGTCGATTGCCAGACGTTTTTTATTCCTGTGCAAACTCCAGTAGTAGAGACTTTCGCCATCTACAATCGGCGGCAGTCGCTTGCCGAGCCCGGGCTCGAGTGGCTCAATGCGGGTGACCTGCATACCCATGTCGGATAGGATCGTCGAGCATAGCTCTCCGGGCAAAAGATGCGCGAAGTCCAGGACTCGAATTTTGGAAAGCGTTGTCGTCACCGTAAAATTCCGATTGAGTACAAGCGTTCTGTCCTTTTAGGGAACAGGAGTCGATATTATCTCACTTTCTGTCCATTGCACCTGCAGCTTTTCAACTCGCTTGCCGGCGCAGACATACTACTTGCGAAACTTAAGCTATAGTTAGTAGTAGTCTGGCTCCAATGAGGCTGGTATTGACTAAAGCACGGATACTAATTGCTTCTACACTGATGCTCCTGTCCGCAGGGGCACGCCCGGGTGCAGCGGCCGAGCCGGAGAACACAGCCAACGTTGCAAATCCACATGACGCCTTAGTTTTGATTGAGGAAGGTGACCGGCTTTTCCATGCTGACAATTTAAATGATGCAATTGCAATTTACCGGAAGGCGGTTCGTGCTGCTCCGCTGAATTCAATTGCCCACGAAAGATTGGCTCGCGCATTGAGCTTGAACGATGCTCTCAATGAAGCTGAGCAAGAGGCACAGCAAGCAGTGACGCTGGATGGTAAAAACGCCCTGGCTCATGCTTGGTACGGCTGGATTTTGGGTCGTCAAAGAAAGTACAAAGCTGCTCTGGCAGAAGAAACTATCGCAATAGATCTAGACGAAAAGAATGCCTTTGCATACCAGACGATGGGACTGATTTTGACGAGTACAGGTGACTACACTCAAGCAATCCGGGCCTACGAACAGGCAATTAAAAACGACCCTGAGGATCTCGGCTCTTATTTGAACATGGCTGCAGCAATGGGACGAAAGGGTGACTACGCAGGAGCGGCAAGCGTTTACAGAAAAGCAATTACTTTGAATAAAAGATCTTCTCTAGCCCATATCGGCTTGGGATCGGCTTTAGGAAAGATCGGTGACTTGGACGGACAAGTCAAGGAATTGCAGACTGCAGTAGTTCTTGCCCCGAGAAGTGCAAATGCTCATGGACGATTAGGTTTTGCATTTTCGCAAAAGAAGGATATGCGCGCTGCGATGAGGGAAGGAATCATCGCTTCCGTGTTGAGACTGGAAACTTCATGGAGCACTTTCATGCGCGCCATGATAACTACTTGGGCAGCCGTGTTTCTTGTTTTCGGTGCTGTTTTTGCGTTCATATTTTTCGGCTCTCGCTTTAAACCACAGCCGGGAGAAGATGTACTCAGCTCCTATTTCCTGGTTTTTTACAAAGAAAGACCAGGGCGTTTTATCCTCACATCAAGACGGCTTATCTACGTGCCTGAGGCGGTTTCCCAATGGTTTGGTGCTACGAGGCTGAGCATCGAGCGTGAGCAAGTAGAAAAGATCACCTGCTCAAGCAGTGTTAGCGGCGGCTCGCTCTGCATTGCCACTAAAGATGGTGCTATGCACAAATTCTCGATGCCCAATCTTGTCCTCGATCCACTCTCAAGAAAGCTCGATGGACTCAATCTTGGCGCGCAATCGGATCTAGTATCCGCTTAGCACTATGCACCCGGACTGCTCTCAGTATTTTGTGGACTTTCGGTTGAACCGTTAGTCATTAGACTCCTGCGCAAATCAACTAATTGTTGTCCGACTGCAGAGCGAGGATTGATGGCAATGCCTCTGGTGCAGGTCTGAATTGCTTTTGGGATATCACCTTGAGCAGCCTGTGCATTTGCAAGTTGTACGTAAAGAATCTGAGAGCCGGGCGATTTAGCAATTGCCTCTTCTAGAACTTTGCTTGCTTTTTCCTGTTGACCGGAGCCCGCCAGCATGTCTATATAAATCGTTGTGTCTTGCGGACTCAAGGCACCGAGTGGGTAGAGAGCATCGAACTGACTTGCGGCTTCACCCAGTTGATCGGCTGATTTGTACGCGTACGCTAGATAGCGCCTCGCACGCACATCTCGAGGATTGACCTTAACTGCTTGTTCTAATGTCGGAACAGCTGTCAGGGTGTCGCCTTTCTTATACGCCGCAAATCCGTCGTTAATTAGAGTGTCGAAGTCCTTACTTGCCAATCCCGCCAAATATGCGTCGCTGGGTCCATCTTGACGGTAAGAGGTTGGTCTCACTCTGGTCAGCTTGGCAAACAAGGTCTTTGCTTTATCTAAGCCTGCTTTGGCTTCAGATTGAGACGGATCAATAGAGACGACCTTGGAAAGATCTTCCTGGGCACTGGCGTACTTCTCTTGCTGTAGGTACAACAACCCACGCGACTTGTAAGCGACTACATTGCGCGGATCGAGCTTAATCACCTCA
Source organism: Cyanobacteria bacterium DS2.3.42 (assembly GCA_013823055.1). GTDB lineage: Bacteria > Cyanobacteriota > Vampirovibrionia > Obscuribacterales > Obscuribacteraceae > QKMZ01. Next base: position 1,943 of record PNLN01000096.1, on the reverse strand, counting down.
GCAAAGTCTTCAGCAGCGCGCATCTTGTTTCCGAATTTGAGACTGAGCAAACCGTGCTTCAAAATTGCATCGGCATCGGCTTTATCCATTTCGATTGCTTTCTCAGTAACACTAATACCGTCTGAAATCTTACCTGAAGCAGCAAGAACATCTGCCTGCGCCAGAATAACATCTGGATTTCGAGGAAATCTTTCGCGAGCTTCTTTCAGATCATCGAGTGCCTTACTTGCCTGATTTTTGGCTACTTGGAGCTGTGAATTGACTATGTAGAGTTGCGCCGTTTGCTGAGCACCCATGAGGGCCTGGGCCTTGGCTATATCTTTGGCGGACAGATCATACTTGTGCTCGTTAATGTAAGCCTGGGCTCTATCCAGATAAATGGAAGAGTCCTTGGGACTCAACTTTATAGCTTTCTCAAAATCAGGATAAGCATCGGCATTTTTCTTTTGCGTCAATCTGAGATTAGCTCTTGCAGAGTAAATTCCCGCATTCTTCGGGTCCTTTTTAATAGCAGCGCTCAGATCCTTTTCTGCTAGAGCAAAATTGTGCAATCCGGTATATGCCCGCGCTCTCAAAATTAATACATCTATGTTTGAGGGGCTTAATGCGAGCGCCTTTCCGGCTTCCATAACTGCGCGCTCGAAGAGTTTCTTTTCATTTGATACGGCAATCTTGCCAACGATTGCAGCAATGTAATCGGGCTTCCGAGCTAGACAACGGTTATACATATCGGCAGCCTTTTGAAGATCTCCGACACGCATATATGCATTTGCAAGACTTTTCAACTGCTCGAAACTCTGCGATTGCTCACCTTCTTGCTGGAGCAGTTTTTCATAATCGGCGACAGATTGAGAATAATTGCCGAGCTGATAACTGACAGCAGCTCTTCGCTCCAGCGCAGTTTTCATATCTGGGCTCAATTTCAGAGCGGTATCGTATTCGGTGAATGATTCTTGCAGATTCTTGCTTAAATAGAGAGCGCTTCCACGCAGGAAGTGAGCCTCTGCAGAAAAGGGATAGAGTGCAAGTGCAATTCCAAGGGAATTGAGTGCGCCGTTATAATCTTTCTTGGCCAGAGCCTGTCGTGCACTGATCGTTTCAGCTCTTACAGTCATTACTGCTGTAAGTGTGCCGAGAATGGCTACGGCAACGATAATCAACAAGGCTCGCTTGTGTGGCAAATACGACTTCACATCCGGAAGAGTATGAGTCATCTTTTGCATGACTTTGAGCTTTTCGCGAGCAATATCTCTATCCGGTCCAGGCTCCTCTGCCGAGGCCAGGCGTGCCACCGCTGGTGATGGCGTGCGAGTGCGTGACGTGTCTTTCTTTGGTGAGCTGACCGGCGATGTTGCGCTCATGTCCGGAAGCTTGGACAATACATCTTTAAGGCTGTCAGTGCTGAGAGAATCTAAATCGCTGTCATCTACCTGGTCTTCCAACTTTTTCAAAGCTGCGATAAGGGCGGCTTTCTTTTCCGGAGATTCCGCCTTTACTGAATCGCGGATTTCGTCCTTTGATTGTTTGCCGAACTCTCCACTCACCACACCTTTAGCTTCAATGGTGGCAGGTAATTTATCGCTGGGCAAATCTGCAGATTCGCTTGCTGCGGGCTCTTCAGTCTCTGCCATTTCAGGAGTTGTAGGCTTGTCTTCGGCGACTTCAACTTTTGATTTTTTGACGAAATCGCCGAGTTTTACTCTTTCCGGCTTGTAAAACTTATCTACGCCGCCCAGTTTGTCAGCAGGCGCAGTTTCTGCCTTTTGAGAAATCTCCTCTTTAATGAAATTCGGTACGGCTGCTTGCTCCTCTTCAATGTCATCAACCTGTTCGGTCAAGTCCGCCGATTGGTCAGCAACAGGAGTTCCAACAATCTCAGCTGACAGCAAGTCGCTTGATTCTTCTACTTCGTCAGCTGAAGTAGGCAGAGATTCGTCATTTTC
>PNLN01000011.1 GCA_013823055.1 Cyanobacteria bacterium DS2.3.42 | reverse complement strand
GCTGTGGCTTTTGCCTTTGTAGCCGGTTTAGCCTTTTTGGCTGGGGCTTTCTTTGCAGCGGTTTTTTTCGCTACAGCCTTCTTTGCTGCACTCTTCTTAGCTACCGGCTTTTTAGTAGCGGGCTTCTTCGCTGCTTTGGCTTTTGGTTTCGCTGCAGCCTTTTTGGCTACAGGTTTTCTTGCCTTGGTCGATTTAGCTGCAGTCTTCTTTGCCTTCGGCTTAGCTGCCGTAGACTTCTTCGCGGTACCACGTGCCTTCGACTTAGCGGCCGATTTCGTGGCTTTCTTCTTCGCTTTTTTAGGCGCGAATTCTTTCTTCAACTCAGCATTTCTTTCTTCTTGGCCGTCCGGCGTTAGCGCATCCGCAAATTCTTGTGCTTTAGCTTTCAATTTCTTCGGCGACAATTGCTTCGTCACATCTTTCGCTAATTTTCTTGCATCAGCAGTGAGCTTCTTCGGATCCATCTTTTTGCGCATCTTTTTGGCTTCATGCATCAGATTGTCCGGAGACAGTTTGTTGGCAAGGTCTTTGGCCTCTTCCTTCAAATCCATGGTCGTCATCTTTTCTGCAAAATCTTTTGTCTCGGTTGCGACCTTCTCCGTCAATTCTTTGACGCCTCCGGCCAGATTCTCGGCTTCGGCTTCAATCGTTTCGGCGATGAAGTCCACCAACTTTTCCACTTTACCCATGAGTTTTCCTCCTCCTATTCCCGAGGTAGGACAGAGCGAAGTAACAGTCGGTTCCATAATGGGGGAGTATTTAATGTTTTGTTCGACACTGGTATGAAAGCCCGGAAATGCTGCGCCCGCTGCGCAGTCATTCCTTGCCTGTGTCCAAGAGGCTACGGCAGCGGGAGTGCTGACGACTCCGCCAGCACTCCTGTCATTTTATTGCCAGTCACCTCGTTGGACTTTTTCCAAGTGCTTGCGGATCCAACGCATCAAAGTGATGGCTTTGCATTGAGCTGGGAAAATTCCAGTTCCTGTATCTCTAACAGGCACGGGAAATTCGAAGCCCGTCGTTTCGACGCTGGGCGACTTTTCAGCAAAGACAATCCGATACCATAGGTCGCCATCTCTGTAGCAAACGAATTCTGCAGATGTATTTTTCACTAAAGTCTTCAACGAAGCATTCATAGTTCTGTCCTCAAAGTGTGAAATGAACGCGCGCAAAGTCGGGCGCCTGAATGTCGGCACCAAAATTTTCATCGTGCGACTCAACATGAGCGCACAAAAGCGCATCCACTAGGGGAATTGAAAAATTTGAAACGCGAGCGCCGCTAATCAGCTACGCCCGCACCGCGTCATCAACTGCAAAGTCCGGTCGAAACATTTTGTGCTGGAAAGAGGAAGCGCCAAGTGATGTAACCGCACGCTGCGCGCGGGTGCCAACTTGGACAGTGATTGATGTCATTGAATTCATGACTGCGAACTCTCTTTAGCAAAGACCAGACTTCAGCTTACACTTTTAAATATCAAAACGTCAATGGAATGAGCAGTTACTGTGGAAGCACTTCGCCTTTGACTTTTGCTTCGCGGCGGACTGCACCGTTTCCTTGACCTACTGCGTTCGTGCGGAGTGTGCCCGATGCATTTCCTGAAGCGCTGGAGGCTTGCACCTGTGCGGAAGTTTGTTTCCCGCTAATTGAACCGGAAAGGCTTTCAGCCTGCGCTCTGAGCGGTTTTACGGTGGGAGCGATTTTCGCGTAGTTGTGAACATATAAATTGGTTCCGACAGGATTCAATTTTATGTCGCGGTGTTTATTGTAATTCTCATCAGTAAGTTGGCGTTCCAGGTCTTCCGCTTGCCTTTGCAGCTCTGCGGATTTTTCGTGCGATTCGCGTTCGTGGCGCGCGGCTTTTGCTTCACCTACCTGTTTCAAATACTCGGCGTTTGCCGCAGCGCGTATGCGCATTGCTTCCAACTCTGCTGCGGACACAGGAGGATGATCACCTCTTGCGCCACCGGATTGCGACAAGCGCTCGACGCGTTCTCGCTCTGCCTTGCCTTGTGAGTCAGCCTTCAGTCGCTCGTCTTTGGACGCAGAGTCGCCTGATTGAAGAGCATGCTCTTTTGCGCGCGCGGCTTGAAATCTTATTAGCTCTAAGGTGCCGGCGGGGACTTTTGCCGCAGCTGCTGTTGCAGCGCTGCGATTGCTTGCAGGAGTTGGAACAAGATTGCGTTGGTCGGCGGGCAAGCTTTGGATGTTCTTAAGTGCGGTTTTCGAATACGTTGAGATTACTGAGTCCGGAGCAAGTTTGATGACCAGCGAGTACTCTCTGGAGGCTTCAGCAAGTCGCCCCAGCTTGATCAGGCAATTAGCTTTGAGGTAGTGCGCTGCTCCATCGTTTGGAATTTTGCGCAAATGCAAATCGGCATATTGCACTCCGCGTTCGAAATCACCAGTTATATAGGATTGATTTGCATTATCCAGTTCTGTTGTGCCGCCCGGACCCATAGCAATAGCCTGACCGCTCCCAAGCTGGATAAGTCCTGAAGTAACCAGCCCGGAAAGCAAAACTCTGGATAATCGACTAATCGAGGATGTTTTCATAATAAGGTATCTGCCTGCTTTCAGACTCTCTGGCGCTTAACGACCGCCTATCCCGGTCTTCTGAGGATTATACTCCCGGACCTGTCCAAATGCATTTCCGGCAACGACACGTCTTTTGCAGGCGGGTGTCACACTATCAGGTGCTGCACCATCTGTGATATCACCATTTGTGATGACTGGGTGGCATTCACGCCTACCAGCATGGGGTTCTCAGACCAAAAGCCGCTAAAACGCCTTTTCCCGAGCGAGTAAGATTGAAATTAGGAAAGCCGGTGCGCTCCAGGCGCGCTGGCAACTGCTTCTTACGAATTACATGAAAGATGGGTCACACGAAAATGAATAGCAGTACACTGTCCCCTCACCAAATGAGACAACGGGACATCGATGAAGCCATCGAGTTTGACTTATCTCAGGTGCAAGAGCAAGAGACCGCCCATCAGCTGAGGCTTATTGTAATAGAAGAAGCTATCGCGATAGATTTGGTGTTGCGCGCCGCAGAGGAAGCTACTCCACACGCTCTGAGACAACGCGCTATCGAGGAAGCTCTGGCGCACGATGAAAAGCTTTTGGCAGAAGAAGTTCCTGATGCACATGCCTTGAGAATGCGGGCTATTGAAGAGTTCATCGCCAACGATAAGAAGTTGTCTGCTGAAGAACCAGCCAGCGCACATGCATTGAGAATGAGAGCTATCGCAGACGCCACCGCCAGCGATCTGGTCCTGCTAGCTGACGAGGAAGGAATTGCACCCAACTTTGTGTTGGTCGTTGATGGTAAAGCTAGAGCTCAGGATGACCTGCTGCGCCACATCGAGGAAAATTTCCAAGCCAGCGCTCCTGTTCCCGAGAAGTATGTTTTTGCCAAACCGGAAGGGAAAAAGTCAGTATCGCCAAAACAGTCTCCGCAACACGCTTGCCTTGCGCAACGAACTGCGCTTGCATACTGGGGAAGCCCTGCCCCGCAGAACCCCACCGATCAAACAGGCAGCGCCAATAGATTTGATACCACTGTTCAGATGCCCGCACGAGAAAAGAGGCTGCAGCCCTTTGAGCCAGGACTGGAAGTCGCATCGCTTAACGCAGCCAATAATTCCCGCAAGATTTTGCACAGCTACGTTGAAAAACAGGCCGCTGGTTAAGCTCTCAGCTTATGCCGTGCTTGCGAATATTCGCAAATTTGCAAACGCTAGCCGGAAACTTGCTGCCCTTCGGGCACTGCAGTCATTTCGATTTCTATCAATGCTTCATCGAGCGTGGAGAAGGTGCTCAAACACGTCGCCAAGCAAGTCGCCACTTGAAATATGGTGATTCGATTTTGCTCCAGCATGGCAAATGTTTTGCCCAATCCTGCCGACTGCTTGGGTGTGAAGATGCCGCTTTCCGCAAAGGTCTGTTCTGCAGGAGCGTCTCCCGCCCGCGAAAATGCGACTTGCAGCTGTGCCTCTTGCTGCAAAGTGAGGGCGCCGCTCGTCTGCATCGCCTTAATCAGGGCGGATGCATTGTTGATGCGTCTGTTTTCGCTCGTGCTTAAGCTGTCGTCATAGCTTACGTCTTCGGACATAAAACCTCCAAGTTGAAGCCGCCCTCGAACCAACCAGAGTTTCCTTGTCTCTTGTACCAGCTTGACTATGCTTTTTGTTGAAAAATGGGCTCTTATTTCTTTGCCAGAATGCTGGATTGCTGCTCCAGCAATGGAGTGAATTCTTCAGCTTCAGGGTCGTAGGCGTAAATGATGCCTGACTCTATGTCGTACGTCCAGGCATGAAGGTTTACCTTTTCTTTTCTTAGAGCTTCTTTGACACTGGAATGCTCGCGCACATGCTCCAACTGAACCAGGACGTTTTCCTGGATTGTAATGTTCAAAACGCTTTCGAAGTCCTGGTCTCGGTAGTTTGTGTCAAGAATGCGTTTTGTGTCTTCTGCGTGTTTTAGCCAGGAAGCCACAGTTGGTAGCTCTGTAAGCGTTTCCGGGTTCAGAAGTCCCTTCATTGCGCCGCACTGTGAGTGTCCGCAAACGACGATGTCACGAATCTTAAGCACGTCGATGCCGTATTCGATAGATGCTTCTTCTCCGCTGCCCAAGCCAGCCACTGGAACAATGTTTCCGGCGTTGCGAATAGTGAAAAGTTGTCCCGGCTGAGTTTGCGTGATCAATTGCGGATCAACACGTGAGTCCGAACAGGTGATAAAAATCGCGTCAGGCGATTGCCCCTTCGCCAGTTCTTCAAAAAAACGCTTTCTGCCCGGATGGATTTCCGACTGAAATTTATGCAGACCGTGCAAAAGTTTTTCCATGAATATTCATCCTTCCTGTTGGGGATTGATAGTCGCATGCTGGTGAAGAGCCGGCAAAGTTGGTCTGTGTCTTTACCATCAAAGAGCAGCGACGCTATCGAGTTAAGAGACTATTATACAAGAAAGCCCGCACAGTAAGCTTTCCGGACGCTTTCGTGCAACAACTTTCACAATCTAGTCTTTCGCTTCGGAACTTGTGGCGCCCCTCACAGTCAATCCACAGGACACATAGTTTGCCTTAAATTGACCGAGGAGATCATCATGAGACTTTTACTTTGGGGATTGGCCGCCGCCGCACTTTTTGCGACTGAGCCTGGAAAACGCTTGCAGCGCAAAGCTGTGGATAAATTTAAAGAATTGAAAGGCAAAACCTGTGGCGGAGATGCCCAGGAGTGTGACGGACAGGATAAGGGCGCAAACGCCGAGTCTGTCAATGTTGGCGCCAATGGCAAACCTTCCAAGAAAGAAGAAAAGAAAGAAGAAAAGAAGGACGAAAAGAATTTCGAGCAAGGAAAACGCAAGCTCAGAGCCGTTTCAAACGATGAGACTGCCAAAGGCGCAGCAGAAGGCAATGAGGAATTGGAAGAAAGTCGCGCTGCCATTAAAGATTCAAACGCGCGCCATCCGGAAATGGGCGCAGAAGATAATGAAGACGAAGCTGAAGAGCCTCGCCTAGAGAAAGATACTGAAGACGAGATGGCAGACGGCGAAGACGACGAGAAAGAAGACGAAACTGCGGAAGCCGATGACGAGGCTGATGATAAAACCTCGGAAGTCGAAGCATCCGGTGATGAAGAAGAACACGGAATCGACCAGAATAAAGCTGCAGAGCTGGTTGAAAAACTGAGTGCTAAGCCTTCAGCACCGGAAGATGAATTGAAGTCAGCATAACTCCAGTCGATAGACGCAGCTGATGGCAGGTAAGGCGCATGCCATGCGCCGCTCTTACGACTGTTGTTTGTGTCGCATGCGGTCCAAAACGACCGCGACCACGATAATGATGCCAGTGACGATTTCCTGCACCCAGTTGGATAAACCCATCTGGGTGCATCCGGATCTAATGACTGTCATTATCAATGCTCCGAGAATAGTTCCGAGCACCGAGCCTTCTCCTCCTGCCAGACTGCCTCCGCCGATTACTACTGCCGCGATGACATCCAGCTCTAAGCCGGAAGCCACAGTCGGGTCGCCGACAGTAAGGCGAGAAAACTGCATCAGCCCGGCAAATCCTGCGAATAATCCGCTGATGCCATAGATCAAAAGTTTCACGTTTTCGATCGGCACGCCGCACAATCGCGACGCTTGTTCATTGGAGCCAATTGAAAAGACGTAGAGTCCAAATCTCGTGTATTTGAGTACCAGCGCGATCAAAATCGCCAGCAGAATGAGCATCCACACACCAGCGGGGACAACCATCCAGCTCTGTTCTGGTTTTAGAGCTGCCAGAAGTTCGTTGATCCAGCTGAGCGGAGCATCGATTTTTTGTTCGTGCGCCAGTCCCTTTGCGCATCCACGATAAACCAGCAATGTTCCAAGAGTGATAATGAATGGAACTAGTTTCAACCTGGTGATTAAAGCGCCATTGATAAGACCGCAGACCAGTCCGGCAAAAACGCCGCCCAGCGCGGCAATTATCGGTGAGCATCCAGCCATCAGAAGCCAGGCGATGCATACAGTTACGAGTGCAACTATCGAGCCGACAGACAGATCTATGCCACCGCCGATGATTACCAACGTCATTCCTAAGGAGGCAATTCCGACAATCGTTGTTTGTCGAACAATGAGTTCTAAGTTTTTCAGGCTGACGAAACTCGGCGGTGCTATAAAGGCAAAGACGATGTAAACGAGAACAAGCGCCGCAAGCGGCATCAGTTTGTTTATCCATTCTTTGATTTGCTTGTTCACGCTTTTTCCCTATGCGTTGCTGGTAATGTTTTCTAGATCTGATGCGATTGCTTTCATCATCACTGAGTGCTCGGTCAATTCTGATACATTCCTTGGTGGAGAAAGACGACCTCTGTTCATCACTGCAATGCGATCGCACGTGCCGAGAAGCTCGGGTAGATAGCTACTCACAATGAGAACCGCCTTTCCGTTGCACGCCAGATTGTCAATTTGTTCGTAAATCTGTTTTTTACTTCCCACGTCGATACCGCGAGTTGGTTCGTCAAGCAGTAACAGGTCTACCCCGTGGTGAAGCAGCCTGGCAAGGGCGATCTTTTGCTGGTTGCCACCCGACAGTTCACCTATTTTTTGATCCGTGGATCTGCATTTGACCGAAAGTTTGCTCACCCATTCATTGGCAGTGGCGAGCATTCTCTTGGGAGAAAACGCACCTGAAGTTTCACAACTTTGCGGATATGAAAGAATGAGATTCTCTGCAATTGATCTCGAGATCGCCAGTCCCTCTCCTTTTCGATCTTCGCTAACCATGCCGGCTCCCTGCGCCCACCTTTGAGAAGGTGTAGCGTAGCCGGAGTAAGTGCCAATTTTGATTTTTCCACTTTTAATGGAATCAAGTCCGAATATCGAACGGATTAGATCCGTTCGTCCGCTTCCGACCAACCCGAATATTCCCATCACTTCACCGCGCCTCAATTCAAAGGAGGCTGACTGCAGCTTTGTCTCACCTGTCAGTGCTTCCAGCTGCAGAAGCGGTTCTCCGAATGCATGTTTGCTGCGTGGATATAAATCGGTGAGTTGTCTTCCGACCATGAGCGCGACGATCTTATCACGAGTAGTATCACCAATTTTGCCACCGCCTACGGTTTTTCCGTCGCGCAATACAACAAACCGGTCGGCGATTTCTTCGACCTCTTCCAGAAAGTGCGAGATATAGATAATGCTGTGTCCTTGCGCTTTTAGATTGCGCATAAGTGAAAATAGTTTTTGCACATCTTGCCGTGTGATACTGCTGGTTGGTTCATCCAAGATCAATACTTTGCAGCCGACGGCGCTTGCACGCGCAATCTCAACAAGCTGTTGGTCTGATATTGAAAGATTGCGCACGAGTGTTTCGAGTGATATATCGTGACCCAGCTCCTTTAATGCAGTTTGTGCGACATTGTGCATTTTTCCTCGGTCTAAGATCCACCCTTTGGAAATCTCCATGCCGAGAAAAATGTTCTCCTGCACTGTCAAAGTCGCTGGCAGCGAAAGTTCTTGATAGATCATCGCGATGCCGCTATGCCTTGCCTCTTGCGGATTTCGTGGTGCAAACGGTTTTTCTTCCAGTGACATGTGCCCTTCGTTTGGTATCACCGCACCGGATAAAACCTTCATGAGTGTGCTTTTGCCTGCGCCGTTTTCTCCAATGAGCGCCACGATTTCACCTGGGCTTACAGCAAAGTCGACGCCGTCGAGCGCTGTGGTTCCGCCGAAGCGAACCTTGATGTTGTCCAGTTTGAGGCGAAATTCCGAACTCATTCTTTCAACCACTTCTTGATGTCTGGTGACACCAATTCTTTAATTGTCGGGTCTTTCAGATTGTCGCGCGTCACCAGTGTCGCCGGCACATCGATTTTTTTCTCAATGGTTTTTCCGTTCAGATAGTCGACAAGTTTTTCTACACCGAGATAACCCATACGCACAGGATCCTGCACGACCAGCGCGTCTATATGCCCTCTTTCCAAACCTTCCACAAGCTTGTCCGAAGAGTCAAATCCGATAAATTTGACTTTGCCCGTCAAGTCGCCGTCCTGCAATGCGCGCAACATTCCAAAAGCGCAGGATTCGTTGGGGCAGAAAATTCCATCGAGAGCAACATCTCCTTTTGCTAATTTCAATGGCGCCAGGAGATTTTCGCTTGCTCTATAAGCGGATTCCGTCGTCGCACCTGCGTAGAGGTTGGAGCTGACAACCTTGATGCCGGGTACTTTCTTAAGCGTGTCGAGGAAGCCCCGCTCGCGATTGTCCGTGCTGGCGCTGCCTTCGACATTGCGGAGCATAGCTACTCTTCCTTTTGCGCCGAGAATTTTGACCATGTGTTCGCCAGCCATCACGCCGCCTTTGTAATTGTCAGTGGCGACAAAACTAATCGACTTGTCCGTATTCAGATTGGAGTCAATGATCACAACGGGAATTTTGTTGCGGTAAGCGTCTTCGACCGACGCCCGCAGCGCCATATTGTCGATGGGCGCGAGGATGATGCCTTTAACGCCGCGGACAATCATATTTTCCACAACATCAATCTGCGCTGTGCGGTCGTCTCTTCGAATCGGACCCTGCCAGATGATGTTGACGCCAAGTTTTTGCGACGCCTGAACTCCTCCGGCATGGACGCTCTTCCAAAACTCGTCTGTTGAACCCATGGGAATTAATGCCAACGTGACCGCTTTTGTTTCCGGCTCACGATTACAAGCACTTAGGCCGGTGAGGCAAGTCAGGCAGGTCAGACCTGTCAGGCAGCAACGTAAAGCAATGGCAAAGAGGCTGCCAAGCGGGAGTGGGAAGGATGGAAATTTCGCCAATGGGCGAGGTTTGAGCGACGTTTTTAAATGGGGCTTTCGGTCCATGGGTTCTACATTCGACCCTCTATCTCTGACTAGCTTTGTCGAAGCTAAGTCTATCCCTATTAGCTGAACAACTGGATAGTCGTTTTAAATCTGGTGGACCTGAGCCCTTGTGCCTAAACTCACCTGTTCGCTATCATTTAGGCGCCCATATGAGTTTGAATCATGCCACACGTAAACTTATTCGTTCGTTTGAGTGTAGGAACTAGAGCAAGTGCTTTTCTTGGCCTGCTTTTGCTTGGAGTCCTCGCCTTCATCACGC
>PNLN01000107.1 GCA_013823055.1 Cyanobacteria bacterium DS2.3.42 | reverse complement strand
GGCATACTTAGCTTCTTCAGAAGTGCCGATTTTGAAAACTTGAGAGGCCAGGACAGGACGAACAGACGATAGTGAAACAAGGACGAAAAGACATGCAATCGATAACAAAGAGATAGCATTCAGATATCGAATAGACATATTTTCAACCCTCTTTTTTTTCATGGGCAGTTTCAAGTCTGGAAGTTAGACCGTTAACGGTCTAACTTCTAAAACAGAGGCTGGGTAAGGCACAAAAAAGCCGTAAACCCAAGCCAATCAATGATTTACAGTTTTACCCGCCAACTGGCAAATGAAAACCGTTTTCACTACTAAAATCTTGCCATGCAAAAGCGACGACGTCAAGGTAAGGGAACGTCGTCGCTAAAGATCAATTAGATTTGAGCTTAAAGGCTCAACAACTGCACAATTTGAGGTGCGAGATTGTGCTCGGAGTAGTCAGTCAGCCAACGAACTGTAATCAGGGTGAAGACTGGCTGGTTATATCCAACTTCTAACAGTCCTTTGATTGCAGAGCCGATATGCTCCGAACCTTCATGCTTCTGAACCCAGTTGAAGCCGGCGAGCAAAACCTGGTCATCATCAGGGTTAGCCAACACCCAATTGCGAATGAATTCGCTGGCTTTATACAGGTGATTAGCTTGGGCTGTAGCTTGCATGTGTTCTAGTGTTTGCATATTCCTGGCCGGTGTTGGGGTGGGAGCTGGGGTGACTAGGGGTGTAGGAGCGGCGGCAACAGCTGCTGGAGCGGTTGCTGGAGCAGGTGTTGGTGCTAACGCCGGCGCTGGTGTTGGAGCCGGAGCTGGGGCTGGTGCCGGTGCCGACACTGGGGCCGGTGCCGGAGCTTGAGCTGGAGTGGAAGCCGGAGAGGGTGCAGGGGAAGGAGAGGGAGAGGGAGCGGGGGCAGCAAAAGCGGGAGAGGGTGTGGGTGTGGGTGCTTGTGCAAGAACGGGAGAGGGGGCGGGTGTGATGATCGGGGTGGATGCTGGGGTCGAAACAGGAGCAGGTGCTGGTGCACTTGCTAATGGTGCAAGCGCAGGTGCTGGAGCCGGTTGGGGAGTTGCAGTAGCTTGAGCCACAACTTCATTGGCCATAAGCGCTGCAATGTTATTTGACCTATACATGCCCTCTGCAGGCGGATATCCAGGAGCCGGATCAGGTCCTTGCTCCATTTCTACCGAAGCAGAAGTGCCATAATTCATGGGCTCGGCGCCCAAAGTGTCGAATTCTGGCTCATCATAATTGCCATCAACAGCTTCTTCATAAGTTCTGACGCTAACTTCTTCGGCTTGCGCTTGTGCTTGCTGGGCCGCTTCAGTTGACTCTCTGATAAGCATTGAAAGCGCAGTTCCGACTTCGTCGGAATTTGTTTCCAAATCAAGATCTTGGTCTGGATCGGCTGTCATAGTGGCGGTGCCTCCAGAGTTCGATTGGCCATTCGTGCTCAATTCGAAATCGTCGTAATCAAAATTCTCGTTGCTCATAATGTTTACCTTTGCCTCCGGCGAGCCAGAGGCCCCCTGGGATGTGCGTGCGCCGATACCATATCCCCGCGCGTCGAGCACGATGACGATGGGTTTTTAGAAACCGGACATAAGGTCCCGCCCTACTAATGTGCCCGGAAAACAAGAGTTTTTATCCCGAGGCGCATTAAACCACTGCTTGACAACGCCAACTGGCTGCAAACGCATCTATTTATAGGATTATCGAATTGAGGAATATCGCCATGAACCAGCGCATTGAATTACTGCAACTTCAAACGAATGATCTTCTTATAGTACGCGCGCTCGGAAAGCTTCGCTTCTTCAAAGCTGATTGGCTGATCGAGGAAATAGATGTGACCTTCATCGATCCTGTTCTGATACCCAGCAGCATCTCCGGCCAGCTCCAACAGTTTTTTACAAACAGCAGACGGCATAATCACTTCTTCGTGAGGCAGGCTGGCAGCCAGTGAATTAGGCACTCGCCATGAAAGTGGTGCTCTATTTTCTTTTCTAGTATTCATAAAAACATCAGGAATACGCTGAGCCCCAAATGCAATCGGAGGTATGACACCGTATTCGAAGACATAGTCAGACACTTTCCAATCCGGGCACAATGGTGCGAGCAAAGGAAGTTTCTCCGACACAGGCTTCTTGCCAATGGTAGCGAGAAGCCACTCAACATCTTCTTTGCTCATGATTGGAAAGTCTCTATTTTCTTGGAAGCCTATTGGACGATCGACACCTCGCAAATCATAGATATTCGAACGAAAATCGAACGACATCCAGGTTTGTCCAAGCTTCAACGCAGATGCGTTCTTATCAGCAATCACTTCCGGCATCCACCATATTTTGTCCATCGCTTCCTTTTCAGGAATGTATCTCAATACATCCAATAAGCGCGCCTCCAGCAGCGAAAAGTCCTTTGGCGTCTGAGGCGTAGACATGTGATACCGATAGTGGTATCGGTGATACATTTGTTCTGCTTTCTGGGTTTCACCGAATTTGTCATAAATTCGAGCCATCACACCCAGACCAAAATCCGGATCGTCGGAATACTGCTTCATCAGATCCACATATGTCTGATAGGTTGAAATCGCCCCCTGATGAGTCAATTCAAGGTTTTCAGCGCGCCTTCCTTGTGCTTCCGCTGCGCGCAAAATAAATCCTTTAGCAGCTTTGTCTCCCTCGAATTGTTGTATCCGCTTCGAGTGATCGAGCACGTTTTTAACGTATGACGTTGTAAACTGCGAGTCCATAGCAATTAGAGATTCACCATATCCCACATAGCAAATTGCAGGCAACGTAATGAGCGAAACGCCTATGCGCAACAGCTGCCTGATCGGCGAACGCAAACACGGTGCGGAAACTTCCGATGACAGCAATCCAGGTTTCTTCAGTAGAAAAAATCCATACGCGGACGTACAGCCGAAAATGAGCATCGCAAACATCCGCAATCCGTCGTGCAAAGAATTATTCGGGTGAATTTGCAGCAAACATCCGGACGCAATCAAGAACTCGATCGAGGCGATCAGAATGATTCGTTGCTGAATCTTCTGCTGTTTATCACTCAATGAATGATCCACTTATTAGTGTTCCTCAACAGTCGGAGCGTGAGAATAAGTCAAAGCCGGCAATAGATGCCCAGCAACCGGAGTTGCAGAAGTACGCTTCCATTGGCGAAAGTTAGTCTCAAGCTCTGGTGCATAACCTTCACCGCCCTTGGTGACAAGCATTTCCGGATGAAATACCGGGCGCAACAGCTGTCGCTGGTAATCGTCGAGTTCTGAAAAATCGATCTCTTCGTAGCATTGACCTAATTGGAGCGCTGAGTTTTTCCTGTCTTCTGCAAGATGTTCAGCCCAGGGAAACTCAGCAGTCAGCACTTTCTCCGGCACAAATTCAAAAACGCGAATCAACTTGCCCCGACAAACTAAGGCCTTCGTATTGGAATACTCGTCGATATTTGGTCCAGAGTAATCATAATGAGCATCCGCTTCTTTGAAATCTTTCAATTCATCATAGACACGACCTAAGACTCCCTGTGAGTCAAAATGTACGAAAGTCGACTCGTCGGCAAATTCTTGATACTCAGTGTAGTAGTCCAGCGCCCGCTTATAGTCGTGATTGCGCTCGAACGAAATCGCCTGGCTTGCGAGATGATCCAAACACTTATTCCAAAACCGCTCGGCAGCAGCTCTGCCCTCCATTAGCTCTACGAACTTGGTCTGGAAGTTTGCGAAGCTTCTCCATCCATTCATAGAGCGGTGATCTGCAGTCACAGCCAAGGCTGTGTAAAGCGGATAAGCAACCAGAATTGAGCAAATCAGCGAAAAAACACATTGGATAATATTGTTGGTCAGCGGCGAGAACGATTGGACGCACACCACCCGCTTTGAACAAAAACCGTGAAAGAGCAGTCCAACAGCATAAACACAGACGCCTGAGAGGAGTGTGAGCAACCCGACCCGTGCGGCTACAAGCCAGGGGTTGACGGGGTGAATGTTAAAAAGGCAGACCCCGGCGATCGCATAAATTGAAAGAGCCATCGCAACCTGTCCGCGATCGGTCCGCATAGGCATCGATTCTTACCTCCTGGGAAAGTAAAGAACAACCGACAGATTGAATGGTCCCTGTTTATAACAACTGGCAAAATCAGAAACCCAATTATCGAAACCGGCGACAGGGGTTGTAAACAGGAAAAACCCTGGGAAAAGTCAAAAGTCTGGAATGCCAAGCAGAGCGGCAATTTTCCACAAAATGGGTGCTTTTTCTTCATTCCTTGAAACAACCGGGCGCCCAGTCAGTCTCTTGATAAAGTCTCCATGCTAAACTACGTGCGCTAGGGCGGTTAGCTCAATGGTGGAGCACCTCGTTTACACCGAGGGGGTTAGGAGTTCGAGTCTCTTACCGCCCAATACTTTTCAGTCCTCAAAAAAACTTCCCCCTACACTCCCCCTACAAAGGGCGTCAAAGTTAGGGCAACTTTGTGTATGTCAAACTTTGATGTGTACTAAGTAGAAAGTCGGCAAATGGCTGATCAGAAAATAGAGAAGATTGATTTTTTGGTAATGCTACTGAGCACCGATTGGTTCTTGGAATATTGGCCATTAATTGGAATTGGCATTCAGAAAGACAAAAAGTCTCGATTACAGTTAGGTTGTAGACCCATAGTTACGCAGATACACACCGTTCAAGGAAAAGTGGTCAAAGACCGCATTGACATAAGCCACACACCTGAACGAATTCGCGAAACCAAGAATCAATTCTCAAATCTCATTGCATCGTGCGATCTTGATGAACATACCAAGATTGCTGCACTATCAGGACTAGAGCGAAAAAAGTATTCAAAAGCACAACTGATTGTTTTCGAAGACATTACAAAGCTTTTGGTCGAAGGTTATTTTGATGATGTTGAACCCAAACTTGATCCATTTATTAAACAGCTGGTGGCAGAAGCGTGGAACTATACAAAATCGCTAGCAAGCGAAGAACCATTCTCACCCTACGATGAAGTGGATCTCAACTATCTGAGCCTCGCATCACAGACACCGTGGGATGCCTATGTTCGCGATTTGACAGCTGAAGATCCTGACGCGCTAGCTAACTGGATTTGTGCTGATAGAACGACCGTTCCTGCGCTCGAATGCATGTGGTGCGTCGCCGGTGAAAACCTAAAGGCGCGTCAAAAGAAACAGTTGTTGGACTGGTATATCGCAACTGCCAACAATGTCACCGGAGCAGATACGAACTTGCCTTTCCTCTCACTCTGCGTTAGAGCCATTCCGTGCTACCGTTTAATTTGATCTACTCTCAAGAGGTGTCAATATGCATGTGATCGCACCGTTTAATTAGTACACTGATCTTCGTTAAGAACACGTCCGTCGAATGACTGAGTTAGCAAAGGCATATTTTCGGTGGTACCGCGGAAGCAAGGACCATGAATGGGCCCGAGATCGCGTTGAAGAAATATTTGACGAAGACTTAGACAAGGCTTGGGCAGTGACACTTGAACTCATCGACGCGGCACCGTCAAAGGAATGCCTGTACTACATTGCAGCTGGTCAACTAGAGATGCTTGCGCTCAATTTAATTTGACGCTAATCAATAGGATTTCGAAGGTTAGATGATTTGGTTGATCTGCCAGACAAAGTTACGAAGATTCAATCGTCTGAGTAGCTTTCGAAGACATGGAGCAGAAAACCAAGAAACTCCTATGAAGCTTTCGAAGACATGGAGCAGAAAACCAAGAAACTCCTATGAAGCTTTCGAGTTGGTCTGAATCTAATTACCGGTTCAGCCATTACTCCACGAATTACAGCTCCGGCGGAGGCAGTGGCACAGGATAGTTGGTTTGCCAGACATTTGTTTGTGAGTTGAGACTATAGAAATTTCCATCTCTATCGGCCGCATATGTCAGTCCCGCCCCCGCTACGTTAAAGAGTTTGGATAGTTCTGCCGGCGCTGCGACCGGCCAGTTCTTAGTCCAACCACCTGATCCAAGTTGGCAGCCCCAAAAGGCACCACTCTGATCTACTGCATAAAGGTTGGTTTGGCTCGTGTTGGGTCCGTAATTAATTATCCAACTCGTCACCGCTATGCTCGTCACATTTGGCGGTGGCGCCGGAACCATACTATTGGACCACTTGCCCTGCGCTGTGGGTACTCCGATTGTCCAGATGACACCACTCGCACCGAGTGCGAATAAAGTCCCGTCTGCGCCAGGGGCTTGATCAAGCGCGCACAATCGATAAAATTTTTCCGGCGGATCTGGTACTACTGACCAAGCGCCCGAAGGAATCTGAGCTGAATAGAGTATGCCCAATGCATCCAGTGCAAAAATCCAGGCAGGTATGTTGAAATAGCCATTCACTCCACAGCCGAATGCGAAAGCAATTTCCGGTTGCGTACTCGGGAAATTGGCAACCCAACTGGTTGACTGATGATATATGTCGTTTGCCATCAATTCGCCGTATTGACTGAAAGCAAAAAGGATTGGTCCGGGAGGTCCAAGAATATTAAACGGATTCTGAAGCAACTTGTTGTTGGGTGGTGCGGCTGGATTGTTGAGTGCCCAGGACGGCTGACTAGTTCCTAGCATCAATCCATAAATGTTGCCTTCTACCGTTGCATACAGATATCTTGAATTTGGTGCCATTTCGAAATAGGTATGCTTGTAGGTTGGTATGGAGCCAAGGGCGACTCCGTCGGAGGAAGCAAAACCAGCGGCGGTGCGTGGGGACCAAACGCCATTTTGGAGAGTGAGGTAGTAAACATCACTTCCATTAGCGTCAACATAAAAGAGATAGAGGACGCCATTCCACACGACGGCAGTTTGTCTCGTCGATGATGCGAGGTACCCAGGAGGCAACACCGGCAGATCCGCGGACCATTTTGTCCCGTCGAAAGTGCAATAGTAGATGTTGGTATCAGTCGTGTAACCACTCAGGTGGAAGCAATACAGCAAGCCGTTATAGGTCACCACGCATGGTGCCACACGCGTTTCATAACCGGTTCCGACTGGATTATTGGAACCCCACAAGCCTCCGCCTGCGTTCCATTGATACGTGCAATACTGCATCGCCAAGCGGGTTGAGGTGAAGCAGTAGAGCAGTCCCTTATAAACTACAAGAGATGGAGAAATTGCATTGAATGGAAGCTGAGTATCGGCACTCCAGAAACCTTTTGTATGTTTAAACCACCAAACCTGTCCATTTGCAGACTTTCCGTCATGCACACAATTCAATTCGCCGCAGTATGTTGCTAATCCAGGCGCGCCGGTTGTGCCATAAAAATTTGCGGCATCCTCTGATGGAGCAAGCTGAGTATCGACGGACCAGAGATTTCCGTCGAATTTAGAACACCAAACGTCATACGAGCCGCGACCATTGCGAATGTTGTACAGGTGATCGTCAAACATCGCTATCGACGGGCTGTACTCCACGCCGATGGCAGGGGTGATTTGTGCATCAGGGGACCACTGCGTCAAATACGAGGCTTGATTGCAATTTCCTGACGGTCCATATCCATTGTGCACCACATACAGTGGCGGACACTGATTTGTTACCACAGATACGTTGAGGCTGCTGCAAACATCGTCTATGTGGCATGCCCATGTTTGGTCCAAGACGTCGTCACCACCCCACAGCACACCCAACACTTGATACTGATCATTCATGATCACAGATCCTGAATCACCTTGATGCGAGAAAAGGGGTTGCCTTGCGCTTCCTTGAATCAGTATCTGATTGGTTTTCAAAGTTTGCCCTTGAAAAACAACCGTGTAGTCGATTGACTCTACTGTGCCGAAAGTCAAGCCAGTTGTTATTCCCTGCTTTTGCACCGCATAGTCAACAGCTTCGCTCGCTTTGATTACATAACTGCCCTGGACAGAGCCTGTACGCAGCACATAATTTTGGATGCCAATTCCTGACGGAATTTGAATCAAAGCCGCATCGATGCTTAGATTCTGAATCAGATTCAAGCTTGTTCCTATCGGTAAAAAGGATGGATCCGGTTGAAAAACTGGAGCGTTGGCAGTTTTTACAACGTGAGCGCAAGTCAGTCCATAAAGATTTCCTTGTGTATCCTGGACAAAACAGCCGAGCGTTCCACTGCTAAGCGTCGACGTGTTTATCGTCACGGAGACTTGAATTCCGCCAACAAGTGGGCGTCGAAACGCATTACCTGGTCCGCCCGTGGATTGAAGTTTAACTTCTGCGTCGGAAAGCTGTTGTGCGTATTCGGTCGGAACATTCCCCTGTTTTACGTCAGTAGGAACGCCATCAATTTCCGCAGGAATCACTTCATCGGCGCTAAGTTGCGAGAGAGATTTTTTCTCTTGAACCACTACAACAATTGCAAGTGTTTCTGTCTTCTGACCATTTACCGTTTTCCGCCCGGTATAAATACCAGTGACACCCGGAAATTTTGTAAGACGTTCTTCATTGGCTTTCTTAATAGCACGAACATCCTTTTCGACGTGGTCGATATTTGCCATATAAACTCCAGGTGACGGAAGCGATGCAAGAGGCGTGATTGTTACGAATTCAAGGCAAGGCACGTATGCCTTCTGACACTACTTACCCACTCTCAGCGATACTAACTGATCGGTAAAATTTCACATAGAATGTAGAAAATGCTCAATATTGAGAATATGTCCGTACACACAGAAATTCAATTTTGCCGACCATTGAAAGGCAATCAAGTTATCGTTTTTTTGCGTGCCCTGCGTTAGTTCCAAAGCCATTCAATAAGCTATGCAAAGCATTTTGTGCCATGCGCTGCAGCGGCAATTTTTTCTTCGCATCTTTGGGGTGTGAAAGCAACGCAAAGTTGCTGTACATCAGAACAAAAGCGATACTGTGCGTCATGAATTCAGAATCAATATCTGATTTCAATTCACCATTCTTTTGTGCTTGTAGGACAAGTTTTCTCAAATAAGTGAAGAAGGAAGGTAGTGGGGGTAGAACGCCACCTTCAGCGTTCATGCGAGGCGGTGGCAAGGGTGGTCCCTTTAGAAAAAGTACTCTGGACAGAGACTCGTGTTCGGAACTCCACTCAACGGCCTTGACCAAAAAGTTTTCTATCTCCTTTATGGCTGGTTTTCCTTTTTCAGCATTCTCAAAGGCAGTGCACGCTAAGTTCTGAAAAGTAGCCATCCTCAGCTCCATGACGATTTGCTCTTTTGAATCAAAAAAAGTGTAAAGCGTACGTTTGGCTATATCAGCCTTGGAGGCGATGTCATCAACAGACGATTCGTCATAGCCTTTGGATTCAAAAAGACTCGCCGCCGCAGACAAAATTGCATTTCTTACGAGTTGTCGTTTTCGTTCTTTTCGAGTTTCCAAAACAGCCTCACCAGCTTTTCTACTTCATATATCTAGAGAAAGTATTACATAACTCAGGACCGTCAACGCATAACCCTTACTCTCCGGGCATTCCGCCTTAGATCCAGATCTTGCTTTTTAAAAAATGCACTTGCGTCTATTTATATACTCGGGTACAATTATCGAGCAATCACAATTTTTTGCCAACGAAACTTTCTTCTTAAATAGCCAAACAACAAGTACACCTTTGTAGTTGTTGGTTCCATGTTGTGCAAATGACATCAAATTATTTGAGCGGCTAAAACCGCTTGAACATAGTTGCTTGCGTGCCAAAGGCGCCACTAGAAATGGCGTCGTTTTTAGCTCG